>NZ_JBFBJI010000016.1:48587-182540 GCF_040702065.1 Streptomyces sp. NPDC086777
ACCCACGCCACCCCGACCAAACAGAGCCGACGAAATCCACAACAGCACGACAACGCCCCGCAAGGGGCGCGGGGAACTGCGCGACCGGCCCCCACCGACGCACACCCGACGCACCACCCACGCCACCCCGACCAAACAGAGCCGACGAAATCCACAACAGCACGACAACGCCCCGCAAGGGGCGCGGGGAACTGCGCGACCGGCCCCCACGGGCCCGCAGGCGAACACGAGACCCCGCGCCCACCGTTGTCGGCCCGGCCCGCGTCAGCCCTCCGTGAGGCTTGCCACGAGTTCGTCGGCCGCCCGGTACGGGTCCAGGTCGCCGGCCACGATGCGGTCCGCGAGAGCGTCGATGTGGCGGTCGCCGTGGAGGTCGCCGATCCGGGCGCGCAGCGCCGTCACCGCGATGGTCTCGACCTCGCGAGCGGCACGGGCCAGGCGGCGCTCCGCGAGGACGCCCCGCTCCTCCATCCAGGCGCGGTGCTTCTCCAGCGCTTCCACCAGCTCGTCGATGCCCTCCGCCCGCGCGGCGACCGTCTTGACGATCGGAGGCCGCCAGTCACCGGGGCCCCGGGACTCGCCGAGGCCGAGCATGTGGTTCAGCTCGCGGGCCGTGGCGTCCGCACCGTCCCGGTCGGCCTTGTTGACGACGTACACGTCCCCGATCTCGAGGATGCCCGCCTTGGCCGCCTGGATGCCGTCCCCCATGCCGGGGGCGAGGAGCACCACGCTGGTGTCCGCCTGGGAGGCGATCTCGACCTCGGACTGGCCGACGCCGACCGTCTCCACCAGGATCACCTCGCAGCCCGCCGCGTCCAGGACCCGGATCGCCTGGGGAGCCGCCCAGGCGAGGCCGCCCAGGTGACCCCGGGTCGCCATCGAGCGGATGTAGACGCCGGGGTCGGAGGCGTGGTCGGACATGCGGACGCGGTCGCCCAGGAGGGCTCCGCCGGAGAACGGGGAGGACGGGTCGACGGCCAGCACGCCGACCCGTCTGCCCTGTTTGCGATAGGCGGTCACGAGCGCCGAGGTGGAGGTCGACTTGCCGACGCCCGGGGAGCCGGTCAGCCCCACCACGTAGGCGTTGCCGGTCAGCGGCGCGAGTGCCGCCATGACCTCCCTGAGCTGCGGGGACGCCCCCTCCACCAGGGAAATCAGACGGGCCACCGCTCGCGGTCGGCCCTCCCTGGCCTGGGCCACCAGTGAGGAGACGTCCTGCATCACAGCTCCGTTCGCTCCGTTCGTTGCCGTTCGCCGTCAGCCCGGCGAAACGTACTCAGGCCTTCGGTACCCGCACGATCAGCGCGTCACCCTGACCGCCGCCACCGCACAGCGCGGCCGCGCCGACCCCGCCGCCCCGGCGCTTGAGCTCCAGGGCCAGGTGCAGGACGAGCCGGGCGCCGGACATGCCGATGGGGTGGCCCAGGGCAATGGCACCACCGTTCACGTTCACCTTTTCGGTGGACACCCCGAGGTCCTTCATTGACTGGACGGCGACCGCGGCGAAGGCCTCATTGATCTCGATGAGGTCCAGGTCGCCGACGTTCAGGCCCTCCTTCTCGAGCGCGTGGTTGATGGCGTTCGACGGCTGGGACTGGAGGGAGTTGTCCGGTCCGGCCACGTTGCCGTGGGCGCCGATCTCGGCGAGCCACTCCAGGCCCAGCTCCTCGGCCTTGGCCCTGCTCATCACGACCACGGCCGCCGCGCCGTCGGAGATCTGCGAGGAGCTGCCGGCGGTGATCGTGCCGTCCTTCGTGAACGCCGGGCGGAGCCTGCCCAGCGACTCGGCCGTGGTGTCGCCGCGGATGCCCTCGTCCTTGCTGAAGACGACCGGCTCGCCCTTGCGCTGCGGGATCTCGACCGGGGTGATCTCGGCCTCGAAGATCCCGTTCTTCTGGGCGGCGGCGGCCCGCTGGTGGGACAGCGCGGCCACCGCGTCCTGCTCCTCGCGGCCGAGGCCGAGGCGGGTGTTGTGCTTCTCGGTCGACTCGCCCATCGGGATGTTCTCCCAGGCGTCGGTCAGGCCGTCGTACGCCATCGCGTCGAGCATCTCGATGGAGCCGTACTTGAAGCCCTCGCGGGACTTGGGCAGCAAGTGCGGGGCGTTGGTCATCGACTCCTGGCCGCCCGCGACCACGATGTCGAACTCGCCGGCGCGGATCAGCTGGTCGGCCAGCGCGATGGCGTCGAGGCCGGAGAGGCACACCTTGTTGATCGTGAGCGCCGGGACGCTCATCGGGATGCCGGCCTTCACGGCGGCCTGGCGCGCCGGGATCTGGCCGGCGCCGGCCTGGAGCACCTGCCCCATGATCACGTACTGCACCTGGTCGCCGCCGATCCCCGCACGGTCGAGGGCGGCCTTGATCGCGAAGCCGCCGAGGTCGGCTCCGGAGAAGGACTTCAGCGAGCCCAGCAGTCGTCCCATGGGCGTCCGCGCGCCCGCGACGATCACCGAGGTGGTTCCCGAGGTTCCAGAGGTCATGAGCTGCGAATCCCCTTACCGGCTGCACTGCCGAGGAGTGAACGAGGGTTTACTTCGAATGTATTGCGTGGCACTCCGTGCCGTCATCGGGCCGTCAGTGTGATCGCTGGCACGTTGCGTAACCATCTCCGTGGCGCTGGACTGAGTCCATGCTGACGCGAATCGACCACATCGGGATCGCCTGCCACGACCTCGACGCGACCGTCGAGTTCTACCGGGCCACGTACGGCTTCGAGGTGTTCCACACCGAGGTCAACGAGGAGCAGGGCGTGCGCGAGGCCATGCTCAAGATCAACGAGACGTCCGACGGCGGCGCCTCCTACCTGCAGCTTCTCGAACCGACCCGGGAGGACTCGGCGGTCGGCAAGTGGCTCGCGAAGAACGGCGAGGGGGTCCACCACATCGCCTTCGGTACGGCGGATGTGGACGGGGACGCGGCCGACATCCGGTCCAAGGGCGTACGCGTTCTGTACGACGAGCCACGGATCGGCTCCATGGGGTCGCGGATCACCTTCCTGCACCCCAAGGATTGCCACGGCGTACTGACAGAACTGGTCACTTCGGCGGCTGTTGAGTCACCTGAGCACTGACCCTCGTACATATGGGCCGGTAGGGTTGGGGGCGGTCGCCCCTTCGCACGTTCGCAGGGCCGGGGCGGCCGCATGCCGGGGTCCGGGTTTCGGGGGACGAGCGTCGGGGCAGCAGCCCGTGCTCCGCCGTTGATCTGACACCATTCCCCGGGGGCCCCGTTCGGCGGATGGACGGAGCTCGTTCGGAGAAGGTTGCGACCAGGGGACGGATGGGACCGCGCAGTGCGGGGCTACGAGAGCCAGGAGCGAGAGCCGGCGGCTGACGTCGACCACCTCTCTCGGTTCGAGGCCGAGATGAAACGGCTGAAGACCGAGCGGGAAAAGGCGATCCAGCATGCCGAGGACCTCGGCTACCAGGTCGAGGTGCTGCGCGCCAAGCTGCACGAGGCGCGGCGCACCATCATGTCCCGGCCCGCGTTCGACGGCGGTGACATCGGGTACCACGCCGAACAGTTGCTGCGGAACGCCCAGGTACAGGCCGACCAGATCCGCCAGGAGGCGGAGCGGGTGGCCGCGGAGGCCCGGGCGCAGACCCAGCGCATCCTCCAGGAGCACGCCGAGCAGGCCGCGCGGCTCCAGGCCGAGCTGCACCAGGAGGCGGTGACCCGCCGCCAGCAGCTGGACCAGGAGCTGGCCGAGCGCCGGCAGACCGTCGAGTCGCACGTCAACGAGAACGTGGCCTGGGCCGAGCAGCTGCGCGCCCGCACCGAGTCGCAGGCCCGGCGGCTGCTCGACGAGTCGCGGGCCGAGGCCGAGCAGGCGATGACGGCCGCCCGCGCGGAGGCCGAGCGGCTGGCGACCGAGGCGCGGCAGCGGCTGCAGGCCGACGCCGAGGCGGCCCGCGGGGAGGCCGAGCAGCTGCTGCTGCGCGCCCGCCGGGACGCCGAGCGGCTGCTGAACGCCGCGTCCACGCAGGCCCAGGAGGCCACCGACCACGCGGAGCAGCTGCGCAGCTCCACCGCGACGGAGTCGGACACCGCCCGCCGGCAGGCGAGCGAGCTGAGCCGGGCCGCCGAGCAGCGGATGGCGGAGGCGGAGGAGGCGCTGCGCAAGGCGCAGTCCGAGGCCGAGAAGCTGGTCACGGAGGCCGAGGCGAGCGCCTCGAAGGCCCTGTCCAGCGCCGAGGCCACCAACGAGCAGCGCACCCGCACCGCCAAGGAGCAGGTCGCCCGGCTGGTCAGCGAGGCCACCAAGGACGCCGAGGCCACCAAGGCGAGCGCCGAGCAGGTCGTCGCGGACGCCAGGGCCGAGGCGGAGAAGATCATCGCCGAGGCCTCCGAGAAGGCCCGCAGCCTCACCGCCGAGGAGAGCGCCTCCCAGCTGGCGAAGGCCGCCAAGACCGCCGAGGACGTCCTGAACAAGGCGTCCGAGGAGGCCAAGCAGACCACGAAGGCCGCCGCCGAGGAGGCCGAGCGGATCCGCACCGAGGCGGAGACCGAGGCGGACCGGCTGCGCGCCGAGGCGCACGACATCGCCGAGCAGCTCAAGGGCACGGCGAAGGACGACACCAAGGAGTACCGCGCCAAGACCGTCGAGCTGCAGGAGGAGGCCCGCCGGCTGCGCGGCGAGGCCGAGCAGCTGCGGTCCGACGCGGTCGCCGAGGGCGAGTCGATCCGCGCCGAGGCCCGGCGCGAGGCCGTGCAGCAGATCGAGGAGGCGGCCAAGTCCGCCGAGGAGCTGCTCGCCAAGGCCAAGGCGGACGCCGACGAGCTGCGGCAGACCGCGACCGCGGACAGCGAGAAGGTCCGCACCGAGGCCATCGAGCGCGCCACCACGCTGCGCCGGCAGGCCGAGGAGACCCTGGAGCGCACCCGCCAGGAGGCCGAACGGCTCCGCGCGGAGGCCCAGGAGCAGTCCGAGGCGATGCAGGCGGACGCCGAGCGGGCCGCGCGCGAGTTGCGCGAGGAGACCGAGCGCGGCGTCGAGGCCCGGCGCGCGGAGGCCGCCGCCGAGCTGACCCGCCTGCACACCGAGGCCGAGGACCGGCTCGCCCACGCGGACCAGGCGCTGACCGAGGCGCGCGAGGAGGCCGGCCGGATCCGCCGGGAGGCCGGCGAGGAGACCGACAGGCTGCGCTCCGAGGCCGCCGAGCGGATCCGTACGCTCCAGCAGCAGGCCGAGACCGAGGCGGAGCGGCTGCGGGACGAGGCCGCCGCCGACGCGTCGGCCTCCCGTGCGGAGGGCGAGAGCGTCGCCGTACGGCTGCGGTCCGAGGCCGCGGCCGAGGCGGAGCGGCTCAAGCAGGAGGCCCAGGACACCGCCGACCGGGTCCGGGCCGAGGCGCAGGCGGCCGCCGAGCGGCTGTCCACCGAGGCGTCCGAGACGCTGGCCGCCGCCCAGGAGGAGGCCACCCGGCGGCGCCGCGAGGCCGAGGAGCTGCTCGGTTCCGCCCGCCAGGAGGCCGACCAGGAGCGCGAGCGGGCCCGCGAGCAGAGCGAGGACCTGCTGGCCCAGGCGCGCAACCGCGTCGAGGAGGCACAGGCCGAGGCCGTACGGCTGATCGAGGAGGCGGACCGGCGGGCCACCGAGATGGTGTCGGCCGCCGAGCTCCACGCCCAGCAGGTGCGGGACTCCGTCTCCGGGCTGCACGAGCAGGCGCAGGAGGAGATCACCGGGCTGCGCTCGGCCGCCGAGCACGCCGCGGACCGCACCCGGCGGGAGGCCGAGGAGGAGTCCGACCGGGTCCGCGCCGACGCGTACGCCGAGCGGGAGCGGGCCAGCGAGGACGCCACGCGGATCCGGCGCGAGGCGGCCGAGGCGTCCGAGGCGGCGAAGTCGCTCGCCGAGCGGACCGTCGCCGACGCGATGACCGAGTCGGAGCGGCTGCGGTCCGAGGCGGCGTCGCACGCCCAGCGGGTGCGCACCGAGGCCTCCGACGCCATCGCCCAGGCGGACCAGGACGCCACGCGCACGCGTGCCGAGGCGCGTGAGGACGCCAACCGGATGCGTTCGGACGCGGCGACCCAGGCGGACACCCTCATCACCGAGGCGCGCGGCGAGGCCGAGCGGCTGCAGAACGAGACCATCGCCGAGGCCGACCGGGTCCGCGCCGACGCCATCGCGAAGGCGGAGAAGCTGATCTCGGACGCCACCGGCGACGCGGAGCGGCTGCGCGCCGAGGCCGCCGAGACGGTCGGCTCCGCCCAGCTGCACGCCGACCGGACCCGGGCCGACGCCGAGCGGCTCAAGGCGGATGCGGAGGCCGAGTCCGAGCGGATGCTGAACGCCGCCCGCGAGGAGGCCGATCGCACCCTCGACGAGGCCCGCAACGACGCCAACAGGCGCCGTCAGGACGTGGCCGAGCAGGTCGACACGCTCATCAACGAGACGACCGCCGAGGCCGACAAGCTGCTCACCGAGGCGCAGCAGCAGGCGATGAAGACCACCGCGGACGCCGAGTCGCAGGCCGACACCATGGTGGGCGCGGCCCGCAAGGAGGCCGACCGGCTGGTGTCCGAGGCCACGGTCGAGGGCAACACGCGGGTGGAGAAGGCCCGCACGGACGCGGACGAGCTGCTGGTGGGTGCCCGCCGGGACGCCACCGCCATCAGGGAGCGGGCGGAGGAGCTGCGCGAGCGCGTCACCGCCGAGATCGAGGAGCTGCACGAGCGGGCCCGCCGCGAGGCCGCCGAGACCATGAAGTCCACCGGCGACCGCTGTGACGCACTCATCAGGGCCGCCGAGGAGCAGCTCGCCAAGGCCCAGGCCAAGGCCAAGGATCTGGTCTCGGAGGCGAACTCGGAGGCCGGAAAGGTCCGGATCGCCGCCGTCAAGAAGGCCGAGGGTCTGCTCAAGGAGGCCGAGCAGAAGAAGGCCACGCTGGTCCGGGAGGCCGAGGAGCTCAAGGCCGAGGCGATCCGCGAGGCCCGCCGCACGGTCGACGAGGGAAAGCGCGAACTGGAGATCCTGGAGCGCCGGCGGGAGAACATCAACGGCGAGATCTCCCGTGTCCAGGACGTCCTGGAGGCGTTGGAGTCCTTCGAGGCGCCGTCGGCCGGCAAGGACGGCGGGGTCAAGGCGGGCAGCACGGTGGGCGCGCCGCGTTCGGGTGGCAAGTCGTCAGAGGGCTAGAGGCCGGGGGTGGTTCTGTAGTGTTCTGGGGCTTTTGATTAAATCTGTGGCAGAGGCTTTGGCAAGCGATCTCACAGCTAGCCACTCAAAAGGGGTGTCATTCTCCAGATCAAACACGTATCCGCTCGATGACACACCGCTTCGGCCCCTAGGATTCCCCCTATCACCTCACCGGTCTCTTTCGACAGGAACCCCATGAGCGACACTTCCCCCTACGGCTTCGAGCTAGTGCGGCGTGGGTACGACCGCGCTCAGGTGGACGAACGGATCTCCAAGCTCGTCTCCGACCGTGACAGCGCTCTCGCCCGCATCACCGCTCTGGAAAAGCGCATCGAGGAGCTCCACCTCGAGACGCAGAACGCCCAGGCCCAGGTAAGCGACGCTGAGCCGTCGTACGCCGGCCTCGGCGCGCGTGTCGAGAAGATCCTCCGCCTCGCCGAGGAGGAGGCGAAGGACCTGCGCGAGGAGGCCCGGCGCGCCGCCGAGCAGCACCGCGAGCTCGCGGAGTCGGCGGCCCAGCAGGTGCGCAACGACGCAGAATCGTTCGCTGCGGAGCGCAAGTCCAAGGCCGAGGACGAGGGCGTCCGGATCGTCGAGAAGGCCAAGAGCGACGCCTCGCAGCTGCGCGCCGACGCGCAGAAGGACGCGCAGTCCAAGCGTGAGGAGGCGGACGCCCTCTTCGAGGAGACCCGTGCGAAGGCCGCGCAGGCCGCCGCCGACTTCGAGACGAACCTCGCCAAGCGCCGCGAGCAGTCCGAGCGCGACCTGGCGTCCCGCCAGCAGAAGGCCGAGAAGCGCCTCGCGGAGATCGAGCACCGCGCGGAGCAGCTGCGGCTGGAGGCCGAGAAGCTGCGCACCGACGCCGAGCGCCGCGCCCGCCAGACCGTCGAGACGGCGCAGCGGCAGGCCGAGGACATCGTTGCGGACGCGAACGCCAAGGCCGACCGGATCCGCTCGGAATCCGAGCGCGAGCTGGCCGCCCTGACCAACCGCCGCGACAGCATCAACGCCCAGCTGACCAACGTCCGCGAGATGCTGGCGACGCTGACGGGGGCGGCGGTGGCCGCCGCCAGCTCGCCGACGGAGGACGAGCCGATCTCCCGCGGAGTCCCGGCGCAGCAGTCCCGGTAAGCGCTAGCAACGTCAAAGGCCCGCGTTCCCTTCGGGGGGTGCGGGCCTTCGTCGTGGGGTGCGGTGAGTTGTTACCGGGGTGGCTGATCTCCGTTCCGACAGTGCGGGATGCGTGTGGTTGCTCGCGCAGTTCCCCGCGCCCCTGAAGGGGCGCCGGCCGCAGTGCCCTTCTTCTAGGGGCGCGGGGAACTGCGCGACCAGCCCCCACCGGCGTGCACCCGGCCACGGCGCTCAGGTGGCAGCCCCGGTAGGCCGGTCTTAGCGTGGCCGCATGATCGAGTTGGCGGGACTGACGAAGCGCTACGGCGACACGACGGCGGTCGACGACCTCACGTTCACCGTCAGGCCCGGCATCGTGACCGGGTTCCTCGGGCCCAACGGTGCCGGGAAGTCCACCACCATGCGGATGATCCTCGGGCTCGACCACCCCACGGCCGGCCGGGTGCGGGTCGACGGCAAGCGGTACGAACAGCTCAAGGACCCGCTGACGTACATCGGGGCGCTGCTCGACGCGAAGGCCGTGCACGGCGGGCGCAGCGCCTTCAACCACCTGCTCTGCCTCGCGCAGAGCAACGGGATCCCGCGGGCGCGGGTGGCCGAGGTGCTCGACACCGTCGGGCTGACGGCGGTGGCGCGGAAGAAAGCCAAGGGCTTCTCGCTCGGGATGGGGCAGCGGCTCGGGATCGCGGGGGCGCTGCTCGGCGACCCGCGGATCCTGATGTTCGACGAACCGGTCAACGGCCTCGACCCCGAGGGCATCCACTGGATCCGGACCCTGATGAAGACCCTGGCCGCCCAGGGCCGCACCGTGTTCGTCTCCTCGCACCTGATGAGCGAGATGGCGCTGACCGCCGAGCACCTGGTCGTCATCGGGCAGGGACGGCTGCTCGCCGACACCTCGATGGCCGACTTCATCCGGACGAACTCCCGGTCGTACGTCCGGGTCCGCTCCCCGCAGCGCGAGCGGCTGCTCGACGTGCTGCACGCGGCCGGGATCACCGTCGTCGAGACGGGGACCGGGGCCCTGGAGGTGGAGGGCGGGAAGGCCGAGCCGATCGGGGAGCTGGCGGCGCAGAACGGGGTCGTCCTGCACGAGCTGAGCATCCAGCAGGCCTCCCTGGAGGAGGCGTTCATGCAACTGACGGCGGAGTCCGTGGAGTACCACGCGCACGCCGACTCGCCCCCGGTGCCGCAGGCCTGGGGCTCCGGCTGGGACAAGGGAGCGTGAGATGGCCGTCGTCACCCAGGTCGTTCGGTCCGAGTGGACCAAGATCCGGTCCGTCGCGTCGACGGTGTGGACGCTGTCGCTGGCCGTGGTGGTCACGGTGGCCCTCGGAACGCTGCTCTCCGCGCTCGCGAACAGGCAGTTCTCCAACATGCCGGCCCGTGAACGGCTCTCCTTCGACCCGACGAACATCAGCTTCGCCGGGATGACCCTCGGTCAGCTGGCGATGATCGTGTTCGGGGTGCTCGTCGTGTCGAACGAGTACAGCACCGGCATGATCAGGGTCTCGCTGGCCGCTGTGCCGCAGCGGGCCACCTTCCTGTTCAGCAAGATCGCGGTGGCGGCCGGTCTGGTGCTGGTGGTCGGCATGGTGACGAGCTTCGCCGCCTTCTTCCTCGGGCAGGCCGTGCTCGGCTCGCACCGGGCCCACCTCGGCGATCCCGGGGTGCTGCGTGCGGTGGTCGGCGGCGGGCTCTACATGACGCTGATCGCGATGTTCTCCATGGGCGTGGCCGCGATGCTGCGCTCGCCGATGCTGTCGCTGGGCATCCTGATGCCGTTCTTCTTCCTGATCTCCAACATCCTCGGGAACGTCGACGCGACCAAGAAGATCGGCCGGTTCCTGCCGGACCAGGCGGGCAGCCACATCATGCAGGTGGTGCCGAGGGTCGGCGACGACGTGCCGTACGGCCCCTGGGGCGGGCTCGGGATCATGGGGCTGTGGGTGGTCGCGGTGCTGGCCGGCGGGTACGTCCTGCTGAAGCGGCGCGACGCCCAGTGACCGGGCCTGCGAGGCCGAGACTTTGCTCGCTCTTGGCCGGAACCGTCAGCTCCCCGATATCCTCCTAACCCTTACGGGGGGCGTCTGCCCCGCTGTCCTGATCCTTTCGATGGGTGCGGAGCATGATCGAGGCTGTAGGCCTGACCAAGCGCTACGGTGACAAGACCGCCGTGTACAACCTTTCCTTCCAGGTACGACCCGGAGCCGTCACCGGCTTCCTCGGGCCGAACGGCTCGGGCAAGTCGACGACCATGCGCATGATCCTGGGCCTGGACAACCCGACCGCCGGCTCCGTGACGATCGGCGGCTTCCCCTACCGCAGGCTCCCCAACGCCGCCCGTCAGGTCGGCGCGCTGCTCGACGCCAAGGCGGTGCACGGTGGCCGGTCCGCCCGCAACCACCTGCTCTCCCTGGCCCAGCTGTCCGCCATCCCGGCGCGCCGGGTCGACGAGGTGCTCGGCGTGGTGGGCCTCCAGGAGGTGGCCGCAAAGCGCTCGAAGGGCTTCTCGCTCGGCATGGGCCAGCGCCTCGGCATCGCCGCCGCGCTGCTCGGCGACCCCCAGGTACTGCTCTTCGACGAGCCGGTCAACGGCCTCGACCCCGAGGGCATCCTCTGGGTGCGCAACCTGATGAAGTCCCTCGCCGCCGAGGGCCGTACGGTCTTCGTCTCCTCGCACCTGATGAGCGAGATGGCGCTGACCGCCGACCACCTCATCGTCATCGGCCGCGGCCAGCTGCTCGCCGACATGAGTGTGACGGACTTCATTTCGGCCAACTCCGCCGACTTCGCGCGGGTACGCACCCCGGACACCGAGCCGCAGCTGCGCGAGAAGCTCAGCTCGGCGCTGACCGAGGCCGGCGGCCACGTCCTGCCGGAGCAGGACGGTGCGCTCAGAGTGACCGGGCTGCCGCTGCCCCGGATCAGCGACCTCGCGCACGAGGCGGACGTACGGCTGTGGGAGCTCTCGCCGCACCAGGCCTCGCTGGAGGAGGCGTACATGCGGATGACGCAGGGCGCCGTGGACTACCGGTCCTCGATCGACCAGAAGGAGGGCCTGCAGCAGCCCCTGCCGCCGGGCGCCCAGCCGCCGATGCCGGTGCCCGGGCAGGGCCAGCCGGGCTGGTACGCCCCGCCGCCGCCCCAGCAGGGCGGCCGGCCGTTCGCGGGGCCGTACGGGGCGCCGGGGGCGCCCGCCGCGCCCGGGACCGGGTACGGCGCCCCGCAGGGCCCCTACGGGCCTCCGCAGGCCGCCCCGAACCCCTACGCGCAGCCGGCTCCGGCTCCGGCGGCCGCTCCGGCCCCCGCCGCCCCTGCTCCGGCCCCCGCCGCCCCTGCTCCCGCCCCCGCCGACCTGACCAAGCCCGAGGACGCCCGATGAGCACCCACCAGCCTCCGCTGCCGCAGGCCGCCCCGTCCGCGCCCGACTGGCAGCCGGCGTCCGGCGGTTCGTACCCCGGCTACGTCTCGCCGATCCCGGTGGTGCGCACCCACCTCGGGCACGCGATCGCCTCCGAGTGGACGAAGATCAGGTCGGTGCGTTCGACGATCTGGACGCTCGGCGTCTTCGTCCTCCTCGTGATCGGCATCGGCCTCCTGGCCGCCGCGGTGGTCAGCAACTCCTCCTCGTCCGACGAACTGACCGGCAACAACGCGCTGTCGCTCGGCTTCTTCGGCCTGCTGCTCGGCAGCATGTGCATCATCACGCTCGGCGTGCTCACGACCGCCTCGGAGTACGGCACGGGCATGATCCGTACGACGACGGTGGCCTGCCCCTCCCGCGCCCGCGTGCTCGCGGCGAAGGCGATCGTCTTCTTCGCGGTCGCCTTCGTGATCACCCTCGCGGCGAGCGCGTTCGTGGCCATGACGCAGGTGTCGATGCTGAGCGACGTCGCCCGGACGCCGACCGGCGGGGAATGGCTGAAGGGAACCGTCGGCGTCAGCCTCTACATCGCGCTGCTCGGGCTGCTCTCGCTGATCATCGGCTCGATCATCCGGCACTCGGCGGGCGCCATCACCATCATGATCGGCGCGGTCCTCGCCCCGCTGGTGATCGCGCTGTTCATGTTCTCGTCGTCGCTGGAGACGGTGCGCACGGCCCTGTTCGAGTACTCGATCCCGAACCAGCTGAGCATCTTCTACTCCAACTCCCTCAGCGATTCCGGCCCCACGGGCTGGGACCCGCTGTGGATCATCCTGGGCGTGACGGCCGTCGCCTTCGCGGGTGCGTACGTGCTCCTCGAGAAGCGCGACGTGTAGAACGGCGTCACGGCCTGTACGGCGCTCAGAACTTCGGCGCGTTCCTGGACCGCTGCACCCGCGTGGTGCGGCGGTCCTTCGCGTTCCAGCAGGCCTTGTGCCAGTGCCGGCGCTCGTCCACGCCCGAGTGCTCCGGCCAGGCCACCACGTGCGGGACGCCGGAGGCGATCACCTGGTCGCAGCCCGGGCAGCGGTACGTCTTGCCGAGGGCGCTGGCGCCGGCCACGTGCCGGACGCTCCACTCCTCGCCCTGCCAGCTCTCGGTGGACTGCCAGCCGCCGTAGCGGTCCGCGCGGTCGTCCTCGGCGCTCCGGCCGGACGAGGCCGCTCCGTTCGGGCCCTTGGGTCGGTTGCGACGCGGGGACACGGGACACCTCTCGGGGCTATACAGGAAGCACGGGCTGTGTCCAGCCTACGACGCGCGCGTGGGGGTACGCGTAGGGCACGAACCCGCACAAGTCCCCCTCCAGGGCGACCCATTCTCCAGACAATCCGCAAATCTCTCCGCCAGGCCGTGTCCTCGGCACGTGTCAGACGGTTATGCCCGGTGGGGGAGCTCCGGGTCGGAGCCAGGAAAGCAGGAAGAAACGATGCGCGTAGGTAGTTTTGTGCTGGCCGCCCAGTTCCCGGGCCAGGGTCAGGGGGAAGCCCTGCACCGGGCGGTACGCACGGCGGAGGTGGCCGAGGAGTCCGGTCTGGACGCGGTCTGGCTGGCCGAGCACCACTTCGTGCCGTACGGCACCTGCCCGTCGGCGGTCACGCTGGCGGCTCTGCTGCTGGGCCGCACCCGGCGGCTGCGGGTCGGTACGGCGGTGAGCGTCCTGCCGACCGTCCATCCGGTCGCCCTCGGCGAGCAGGCCGCGCTGCTGCACGTGACGAGCGGCGGCCGTTTCACGCTCGGCGTGGGGCGGGGCGGGCCGTGGGTGGATCTGGAGGTCTTCGGATCGGGTCTGGAGGCGTACGAACAGGGCTTCCCCGAATCACTCGATCTGCTGATGCGGTGGCTGCGCGAACCGGCCGTGTCGGCGTCCGGACCGCGCTTCTCGTTCCGTGAAGTCCCCGTCGTGCCACGCCCGTCGGAGGCGCTGACGGAGGCGCCGGGACCGGAGGTGGTGGTCGCCTGCACCTCGGCGGCGAGCATCCGGCTGGCCGCCGAGCGGGGGCTGCCGATGCTGCTCGGGATGCACGTCGGCGACGAGGAGAAGGCCGAGATGGTCGCGTTGTGGCGGCAGCACGCGCGGACGGCCGGGCGGCCGGGCGACGAGATCGCCGCGGCGGCCCATGTCTCGGCCGGCGTCTGCCAGATCGCGGACAGCCGCACCGACGCCGCGGAGACCCTGACCAAGGCGATGCCGGGCTGGCTCAAGCAGGGCCTGGAGGCGCACGTGACGGTGGACGGCCGGTTCCGCTCCATGCGGGACCCGCTCGCGTACACCGAACTGCTCTGCGGACTCCACCCGGTGGGTACCCCGCGGCTGTGCGCCGACCGGCTCGCCGCGACCTCCGAGCGGACCGGCATCTCCCGTTTCGCCCTGCTGACCGAGGGCTCGGGGGATCTGGCGGCCACGGAGGAGAACGTACGACGGCTGGGTGCCGAGGTACTGCCGCACCTCCGGTGACCTCACCGCCGCGGGGAGCTTGCCGCCCCAGTGACTGATGCACCTCCCGCGTGTGGAGCGGCAAGCAAGCGGCTCACTGCGTCAGCAGGACCGACGCACGGCGTCAGCAGTCCCGTAGCTCCGGGGACTGGTTCAGCAGCTGGTTGCGCACAGAGGTGAAGCGGGCCAGCGTCTCGTCGACCGAGGCGTCCAGCGGGAACACCGCCACACGGTGGCAGTTCTGGAAGGCCAGCCGGACACCGAAGTGCCGCTGCAGGGCGCCGCGTATGGCGTCACTCGCGAGCGCACGCAGCAGCTGACCGCGTGCCTGCTCGTCCGGCGGAGGCGTCTGGTTGTCGGCGAACTCTCCGCCGTCCACCTTCAGCTGGGCCACCAGGGAGCTGATCATCTCCCATGCGTAGGGCAGGGAGGTCCGGACGCAGTCGACGAAATCTGCTTCGTCGACCTCGCCTCGCTCGGCCTGTTCGAGTAGGGCCGGTGAGACGTCGAGCGACATGGGTACTCCTCTCGCACCCCCGAACAGCAGGGGTTGGCGGACAGGTAAGGGAGTTCGCGATACCGAACACGCTGAGTACACAATCCGCGACCTCCCGTTTACTACGGTAGGCAACGGGCGGTGACCCCACCAGGAGATTGCGTATATGCGACGGTCCCTTTAGGCACACAATCGGCCAGGTTTGAACAGGCGTGTGCAGGCGACCCTTCAGGAGCGGTCGCGGGGGCGCGTCCGAGGCCGCTCGGATGCCGCTCGGTTCCGGGCGAATCGCGTGGAGGGCGGCGCGTCGAGTAGCGTTGCCGACCATGCGTCTCGTCATCGCCCGGTGCTCCGTCGACTACGCCGGCCGGCTCACCGCCCACCTTCCCTCCGCTCCCCGTCTGATCCTCGTCAAGGCGGACGGCAGTGTCTCGATCCACGCGGACGACCGGGCCTACAAGCCCCTCAACTGGATGTCGCCGCCGTGCACCCTCAAAGAGGGAACGGGGGACGAGGACGGCGTCTGGACCGTCATCAACAAGGCGGGCGAGAAGCTCATCATCACGATGGAGGAGGTCCTGCACGACTCCTCGCACGAGCTGGGCGTCGACCCGGGGCTGATCAAGGACGGCGTGGAGGCGCACCTGCAGGAGCTGCTGGCCGACCGGATCGAGACGCTCGGCGACGGCTACACGCTCATCCGGCGCGAGTACATGACGGCCATCGGGCCGGTGGACATCCTCTGCCGCGACGCCGAGGGCCAGACCGTGGCGATCGAGATCAAGCGCCGAGGCGAGATCGACGGCGTCGAACAGCTCACCCGCTACCTCGAACTCCTGAACCGCGACCCCCACCTCGCCCCCGTCCGGGGCATCTTCGCCGCCCAGGAGATCAAGCCCCAGGCCAAGGTCCTCGCCACCGACCGCGGCATCGGCTGCACCATCCTCGACTACAACGCCCTCCGCGGCATCGAGGACGACAAACTCCGCCTGTTCTGACCGGGCGGGCCGACGCCCCTGAACCAGGCCGACACATGGGGCCCCTTCTGCCAGGGCCCGACAAGTCCGCGCCGCCCCACCTCCAAACCGCCGCAACGACACCCAGCCCCGACGGCGGTCAACGCCGGTACCGGACCGACCTGAGCCGGGCTCGGCACCGCCGTGTCGCGTCACCGTGGCTGAGCGCCGCCGCGGCGGACCCGGCGTGGGCCCACGCCCCCGAGCAAACCGACGCGTCCGCCCGACACACTCGGCCGCCCAACCCCCCTGAAACCGCCGCAGCGACGCACCACCCCTACGACGAAGACCGGCGCCGCCGAACCGGCTCAAGGCGGACTCGGCACCGCCGGTCCACGCCATCGTGGCTGAGCGCCGCTGCGGCGGATCGAGTGCGGGCGACTCCGCTCCGCCCGCACCCCACACATGGCGCCGCCCAACCCCATTGACGCCGCCCCGCCCTCAACGGCACCGCCCGCTCCGGAACCGCCGCGACGGCGCTCAGCCCCTACGGCGGTGGGCGGCGGTGCCGTACCGGCCTGGGGCGGGTTCGGCATCGCCGGTTCGCGTTGCCGGGGATGAGCGCCGTCGTGGCGGAGTGGGGCGAGGGTCAGATCAGTGTGCCGGTCGATCTTCCGGGGCTGACGCCGTCCGATCCGGAGGCGCTCGTCGCGACGCTCGGCGAGTTGGACGCCGGGCCGCTCGCCGAGTTCGTGGCGTCGGAGGGCGTGGCGGAGTCCGTGGGTCCACCGGAGGAGGACGAACCGCCGGTCGGCGTGCCGGACGATGAAGAACCTCCGGTCGGCTGACTCGACGCCGTTCCCGAGGACGACGGGGACGTCGGTGGCTTGCTCGTCGTCGGCTTCGTCGGCTTGCTCGTCGTACCGCCCCCGGAGGACCCCTTCGTCCCCGATGCCGAAGCCGAAGGCGTCTCCGTGTCGGACGGGGGTGTGGGGTCGTCCGACGTGCCCAGGGTGCCGTCGGGGCCCGGATCCGTCGGCTTGGGCGTCGTCGCGCCGGTGTTGCCCGTGCCCGTGGTCCGGCCGGGGTCGGCGCCCAGACTGCCGTCGCCGGTGTCCTCGCTCGCCGACGGGTTGACGCTCACGTTGTTGGACGGGTCGTCGGCGTTGTTGTTGGAGGTCATGCCGAGGGTGACCACGGTGCCCAGGACGGCCGTCAGGAGCACGCCCGCGCCCACCGCGACCAGGTTGCGGCGGGCCATGCGGACCAGGCCGCCCCCGCCGCCCTGGGAGGGCGCCGGCTGCCCCGGGACCCTCTGGGTCACCAGCGTGTCGGAGACCGGCGAGTGCACCGCGGGGAAAGGCGTGGTGACCCCGCCGGCCGGGGATATGGACTCCTCGTGGCGGGCGTCGGAAATCTCGTCGCCCGCCATCGCGGCGGCCGGGATGACCTCGCCCGAGCGGTCGGCCACCAGGGCGAGAGCCCGTCGGCCGGCCGTCGTGCCCCGCTTGTCGGAGAGCGCCCCGCGCAGCCCGATCGAGGCCTCCAGCTCGGCCCGCGCCCGGTCCAGCCAGCCGCCGCAGAGCGCGAAGATGCCGAGTTCGTGGTGGAAGTAGGCCTGGTCGCCGACCTCGCCGGCGAGGCGGGAGGCCTCGGCGCCGGCCCGCAGGGCGTGTTCCCAGGCGCTCCAGTGCAGCCCCGCCGCGAACGCGGGCGCGGCCGTGCGGGCCAGTCGTACCGGCGTGCTCTCCTCGTCCTCCGCCGGCGGCACCGTCTCGGGGACGATCACCGTCAGGGCGGCGAGGATCGCGTCGGACTCGGCGCAGACCCGCTCCGGGGTGACCGAGGGGTGCCCGGCCCACCAGCCGTAGTGCTGGGCGGCGGTGAGGGCCTGGGCCGCCGCGTCGTCGGCGTATCCGGCGGCCTCCAGCTGCTGCAGGACGCCCGCGGCGAGCCGGTAGCGGGAGCCCACCGGGGAGACCAGTCCGCAGCCCGCCAGCTCGCCGAGGGCCGCGTCCGCGTGGGTGTCGCCGACGAGGGCCGGCAGATGGGCCTGGTGCGGCACCTCGCCGCCGAGGGCGACCGCGAAGCGCAGGGTGGCCCGGGCGGAGGCGCTGAGCCGGGAGGCGAGCAGCGGGGCGGCCGCGGCGGCCTCGCCGAGGGACGGCAGCGGGACCTCGTCGGTCGCCTCGGTGTCGAAGGTCGCCTCGACCGGGAGGTCGGAGAGCGCGGCGATGTCGGACAGCTCGGGCAGGTCGGACGCGAAGACGCCGTATTCGTCCACGGCGCCCGTGGTGGCCCGCACCTGGTCGCGCTGGCGCAGCAGCGCGCCCGCCTGGACGAACCGCAGCGGCAGGCCCTCGGACTCGAACCAGAGGTCGCCGGCCCAGTTGGCCTCCTCCTCGGTGAGGACGCGGCCGACCGCGCGCTCCAGGATGTCGACGCCGCCGGCCCGGTCCAGGCCGCTGAGGAAGACCTCCTCGACGGCGGAGTCGGCGGACGGCGCCGGCACGTCCGGGGTGGCGCCGATCAGGAAGGCGCACTCGGGGGTGGCGTCGATCAGCTCGTCGAGCCCGGTGCCGCCGAACTCGATGTCGTCGAGGACGACGACGGCGCCGATGTCCCGGACCAGTCCGAGGAGCTCGTCGTGGTCGGGGCGGTGCTCGGACGCCTTGTAGACGGCGTGGAAGAGGTCGTGGAGCAGGTCCTCGTGCGTGCGGTGGAAGCCGTTGAGGCGGACCACGCCGTCGGGGGCGAGGTCGGAGCAGTCGTCGGCGACCAGGTCGAGGAGGGCGGTGCGGCCGGAGCCCGCGGGGCCGGTGAGGCGCACCGAGCGGCCGCGGGCGAGGAGCCGGACGAGCCGCTCGCGGTCGTCCTGGCGTTCCAGGAGCGGCAGCTCGGTCCGGGCGGGGCCGGGCGGAACCGGCGGCCGGACGGCGCGCTCGTACTCGGCGCGCTCGGCGGCCGTGCGCTTCTCCGGTCGGGCGGGGCGCTCGGTCGGCGGGCAGGGTTCTATCTCGCTGCCGTCGACCGGATTGACGGTCAGCAGGAAGTCGCCGGTGACCAGCCGCGTGATGCGGGCGGCCGCCGGCGTGCTCTGACCGAAGTCGGTGGTGAGGGAATCCCTGGGCGGGCGCTGGCGCGGCGTGCTGCCTCCCCCAGTCTCGAACAGGCTCGACCGGGAGGTACCCCCATCGTCCTGGCCGTACCCCGCGGGTCCCGGGTTGTTCGGGTCCATAGGTTCCTAGCCCCCCAAAAGCGTCGTGTGCCGTGAAAACCGGCCCCTCCCGGCCTGTTGCACACCGCGCTGTCGCTTCTGGTCCGGGCCCGCGCTCGAAGGGTGGCAAGGGCGGCGGGCGACCGAACCTTAAACCTTCGCACAGTATCTACGACAGCCCGGGGTACCGCGCCGTCCGAGACATCACGGTCTCGTGAGGATTGCGTCTGACGTGCGGATGCGCGCCGTCCGACCGGGTCACCCCCGTCGCCCGGTTCACACCGGATCGCCGCGTCCCGGCGATTCGCCACCGCACACCCGGCCGGCCACCACGGGCCGGCCCGCCATCGGCCTCCCGTCACCACGGCCCAGCCGGCCGGCGGTCACCGCGGCAGAACCGGTCACCGCTCGCCGCGGCCCGGCCCGGTCCGGTCGGGCACGGCCCGGCCGCCGAGTCCCGGTGTCACACCCGCGGCAGCGACTCCGCCCCGATACCCCCCTCGATCGCCAGGATCCGGTGCAGCCTGGTGGCCACCAGCAGGCGCTGCATCTGCGGCGGCACGCCGCGCAGCACCAGACGGCGGCCGCAGCGGCCGGCCCGCCGGTGGGCCCCCATGATCACCCCGAGTCCGGTGGCGTCCCAGGAGTCCAGCTCGGACAGGTCCAGCACCAGATCGCCGACTCCGTCGTCGACGGCCGAGTGCAGGACCGTACGGGCGTCCGCCGCGCTGCGGACGTCGAGGCGGCCCCCGACGACCAGCTCGGCGTGGTCGCCCCTGATGTACATATGCGCTCCCCGAGAGTGCGTGTCCTACTCCGTGAAAGTGTTGTCCGGTATTGCAACGTCTGACTGCGTTCGCCGGTCAGAGGTTGCCATCTGTAAGCGAACCGATACCGAATTCACCCCGGAGAGTGAAACCTCCGGGGTTTGTGCGTTTTGACAGGCGGTCAGAGGGTCTACGTACTGATGTTTCAGTACGAGTAGAAGCCCTGCCCGCTCTTGCGCCCGATGTCACCGGCGTCAACCATCCGGCGCATCAGCTCCGGCGGGGCGAACTTCTCGTCCTGCGACTCGGTGTAGATGTTGCTGGTGGCGTGCAGCAGGATGTCGACGCCGGTGAGGTCGGCCGTGGCCAGCGGCCCCATGGCGTGACCGAAGCCCAGCTTGCAGGCCAGGTCGATGTCCTCGGCGGTGGCGACGCCCGACTCGTAGAGCTTGGCGGCCTCGACGACGAGCGCCGAGATCAGCCGGGTCGTCACGAAGCCGGCGACGTCCCGGTTGACGACGATGCAGGTCTTGCCGGTGGACTCGGCGAACTCCCGCGCGGTGGCGAGGGTTTCGTCGCTGGTCTTGTAGCCGCGGACCAGCTCGACGAGCTGCATCATCGGCACCGGCGAGAAGAAGTGGACACCGACGACCCGTTCCGGGTGCTCGGTGACGGCCGCGATCTTGGTGATCGGGATCGCGGAGGTGTTGGAGGCGAGCACGGCGTCCGGGCGCACGATCTTGTCGAGCGCGCGGAAGATCTCGTGCTTGACCTCCAGCTTCTCGAAGACGGCCTCGACCACGACGTCCGCGTCGGCTACCGCGTCCAGGTCGGTGGTCGTGGTGATGCGGGCCAGGGCGGCGTCGGCGTCGTGCGCCTCCAGCTTCCCCTTGCTCACGAACTTGCCGTACGAGGTCTGGATCCCGCCCACGGCACGGTCCAGTGCCTCGTCGGTGACGTCTCGCAGGACCACGTCCCAGCCGGCCTGCGCGGCGACCTGGGCGATGCCCGAACCCATCAGGCCGGCCCCGATGACGGCAAGCTTCCGTGCCACTCCGCTCCCCTTACACGCTGTTGAGGTATGCCTCTTGGGCGGGACCCTAGCGCTGGTCGGGGGCCGGGAAACCCGGTAAGTAATGCGTGTCACGGTCTCAGGACGTGAGACAACCGTCACGTCCCGTCAGCCGGCCCCGGCGCCGGCGTCCGTTTCGGGCCGGGTACGGCGCGGTCCGCCGCCACCGGGGACACCCTTACGCTGGCCGCATGGTCAATCTGACGCGCATCTACACCAGGACCGGCGACCGGGGCACCACCGCTCTGGGGGACATGAGCCGGGTCGCCAAGACCGATCTGCGGATCTCCGCCTACGCCGACGCCAACGAGGCGAACGCGGCGATCGGGACGGCGATCGCGCTGGGCGGCCTGCCGGAGGAGGTCGTCAAGGTGCTCACCCGGGTGCAGAACGACCTCTTCGACGTCGGCGCGGACCTGTCGACCCCCGTGGCGGAGAACCCCGAGTTCCCGCCCCTGCGCGTCGAGCAGTTCTACGTGGACAGGCTGGAGGCGGACTGCGACCGCTTCAACGAGCGGCTGGAGAAGCTCCGCTCCTTCATCCTGCCGGGCGGCACCCCGGGCGCGGCCCTGCTCCACCAGGCCTGCACGGTCGTACGGCGGGCCGAGCGGTCGACGTGGGCCGCGCTGGAGGTGCACGGCGAGGTGATGAACCCGCTGACGGCGACCTACCTCAACCGGCTGTCGGACCTGCTGTTCATCCTGGCCCGGACGGCCAACAAGGAGCTCGGGGACGTGCTGTGGGTGCCGGGCGGGGAGCGCTGAGCGGCCAGACGCCCCCGCCCGCCCCGTCGCCTCAGCGGCCCGTGTCGTCCTGGGCCGCGTCCTTGTCCGCCTGCGCGAGCGCGGACTCGGCCGCGTCCGCCTTCTGCTGCATCTCCACGTAGCCGGAGGGCGCGCCGGAGGGCGTGGCTGCCGCCTTCCCCGGTGTTCCGGCGCCATGGGCACAGCCGGCGGCGAGTCCCGCGAGGGCGGCGAGCGCGACGGCCGCGAGCCTGAGGCCCCTCAACTCGCGCTCCCCGCCGCGTCCCCGGCGTTGTCCTGGCACCAGGCCCGGACGTCGGCCAGATCCCGCTTCCGCTGCTCCAGGGTCGGCACCAGGGACCTGCGGAAGGTGAGCCGGTCCTGGAGGTACGTGGCGACCTCGTCGTGCCCCGCCGCCTTCGCGTTGTCCAGCCGCCGCTGCAGCCGGGCCACGGAACCCCGCTCGTCCGCCCCGGCGTTCAGCCGCCGCAGTGCCCGGTCGATGCGCTGGTCGATCCTGGGGACCCGCTTGCACAGGGCCCGGGCCCCGTCGCCGGTGGGGGTCGCCTTCGGCGCGGGCGTGGCGTCGGCGACGGCCGCGCCGGTACCGGCGGCCAGCAGGGCCGCGGTGGCGAGCCCCACGAGCAGGGTGCGCCGGTGCTGTCGTGCGTGCATCGTGTTCTCCGTTCCGCGGACGGCCCCGTCGTCCGTCCGACGCGACGGAGGCTAGGAACCGTCTTTGGGAAAACCCTGTGACTGGTTTGTCCGGGCTGTGGCGATCAGCCAGTCCCGGTGGGCCGGGAGCGCACCGCCCGCCCGGGGCAGCCGTACCTCGAAGCGGGCGCCGCTGCCGTCCGGACCGGCCATGACCGTGACCCGGCCCCGGTGCAGTGCGGTCTGCTGGGCGACGAGGGTCAGGCCGAGCCCCGAGCCGGAGCTGCCGGGGCCACGCCGGAACCGCTCGAAGACCCGGCTCCGTTCGGCGGGCGGCACGCCCGGCCCGCGGTCGTCGACGGTGATCACGGCCTGCCCGTCCGCGCCGCGCAGCCCGACCGTGACGGTCGCCCGGCCGTCCGGCTCCCGGCCGTGCGCAAGGGCGTTGGCGAGCAGGTTGTCCAGGAGCAGCCGCAGCCCGGGCTCCCAGCCGTGGACCGTGAGCCCGGGTGCCGCCTCGACGGTGATCAGGGCGTCCGGGGCGCCCCGCCGGGCCTCGGCCGCCGCCGCGTCCGCGGTCTCCGCGAGGTCCACGGTCACCAGGGCCTCGGCCTCGACCAGGTCGCCGCGGCCGAGTTCACGCAGCATCACCAGCAGGCCGAGCAGCCGGGCGTGTTCGTGGCGCAGATCGGCGAGGACCTCCGTGCGGTCCGGCTCGGAGAGGTCGGGGTGGGCGGCGAGGATGTCGAGGTTGGTGCCCATGCTCATGAGCGGGGTGCGCAGTTCGTGGGAGGCGGCGGCGGAGAAGGAGCTGGCGGTGTGCAGGGCCTCGGCGGTGCGGGCGGCCTGTTCGTCGTAGCGGGCGAGGGCCTTCTGGAGGGTGGCCGCCAGCTCGTCGACCTCGGTCACCCCGGTCGGCTCGTGGTGCAGCCGGGCGGCGCTGGTGCGCGGGTCGAGTCCGGCGGTACGACGGCCCAGGCGGCGCAGCGGGCCAGTCGCGCCGGTGGCGATGCCCCAGGCGAGCAGGCCGGACAGGGGGGCGGCAAGGACCGTCGTCACCGCCACCCGGCGCCGCACGAGGCGGAGTTGGGTCTGGTCGGCGGCGTCGGTGGAGAAGACCCACAGTGTCCCGGGGCCGCGGGCCGTCCGGATCGGCACGGACAGCGCGCGCCAGCCGGTGGCACCGTCCCGGACGGTGACCGGCGTGTCCGCCCGCGCCGGGAGCCGCACCGTGGTGTCCGGCTGGGGGCCGCCGCTGAAGGTGGCGTCGGGTCCGACGACGCGGACGCCGACGTCGAGGGCGGCGCTGTACAGCAGGCGTTCGCGGTTGTCGGCCGCCTTGGGCCGGCCGCCGGCACTGGCCCGCAGCAGGGCGCGGGCGTCCGGGGTCACGGCGGCGGCGCGGGTCCGCAGGTGGTCGTCCTCGGCGCCGTGCAGATCCTGCCTGACGAGCTGGAGCAGCAGCCATCCGGAGGCCAGCACCAGCAGCGGCACGGTGACCCCGACCGCGAGTCCGATGCGGGTGGACAGCCTCATGGTGCGTCCCGCAGGACGAAGCCCACACCGCGGACGGTGTGGACGAGCCGGGGCCGGCCGCCGGCCTCCAGCTTGCGCCGCAGATAGCTGACGAAGGTGTCGACGGCGTCGGTGCGCACGTCGAAGTCGTAGCCCCACACCCGTTCCAGGAGCTGGTCCCTGCTGAGGACGAGCCCGGCGTTCCGCGCGAGCACCGCCAGCAGTTCGAACTCGCGCCGGGTCAGCTCCAGCGGCCGGCCGTCCCGCGTGGCGGTACGGGCCGCCGGGTCGATCACCAGGCCCGCGATCCTCAGCACCTCGCCCGCGGGCGGCCGGCGGCGCAGCAGCGCGTGCAGCCGCAGCACCAGTTCCTGCAGGGCGAACGGCTTGACCAGGTAGTCGTCGCCGCCCGCCTGGAGACCGGCGATACGGTCGGCGGTCTCGTCGAGCGCCGAGAGCATCAGGACGGGGAGGTCCCGGCCGTCGCCGCGGAGCCGTTCGCACACCTCGATGCCGCTCAGGCCGGGCATCGACACGTCGAGGACGAGGACGTCCGGCGGGGTCCGCCCGATCGCCGCGAGCGCCGCGTGGCCGTCGTCCGCCGTCCGCACCCGGAAGCCGCTCAGCCGCAGTCCGCGCTCCAGCGAACGCCGGATGGCGGGATCGTCGTCCACGACCAGGACCGATCCGGGGCCGCCCGTCGCATCCATGTGCCCTCCCCTCACCGTCCGGTCAGGGTACGGCTCTCCTGCTCGGGGCGTACGGGGGGCCGGCCGGGGCCTTGCCGGGCCGGAGCGGGCCGAGGCCACGGTGCGGGCCCTCGTCAGCCGGTCGCGGGCCGAGCGGGAACCGCGCAGCCGGGGGCAATCGACGGTGCCGGGGCGGGAGTTGGGATCCGCGGATTCGTATACGGAGCCGCACACAGAGTGGTCCAGACCTATTGACCGGTGGTCCAGACCTTTCTATTCTCGCGGCACCATGGGCATGAAGGCTCAGTCATGCCCACGTCACCCCCGATCAAGAGGGAGGCGCAGCATGCGCTTCAGACACAGAGTCGCGGCAGGGCTCGCGACGCTGGTGCTCCCCCTGGCCGGTCTGGTCGGCCTCGCGGGCCCCGCCCAGGCCGCGACGTCCGCCACCGCGACCTACGCCAAGACCTCGGACTGGGGTACCGGCTTCGGCGGCCAGTGGACCGTCAAGAACACCGGCACCACCACCATCAGTTCCTGGACCGTCGAGTGGGACTACCCCTCCGGAACCTCGGTCACCTCCGCGTGGGACGCGGACGTCACCTCCTCCGGCACCCACTGGACCGCCAAGAACAAGTCCTACAACGGCTCCATCGCCCCCGGCGCCTCCGTCTCCTTCGGATTCAACGGCGCGGGTTCGGGATCGCCGAGCAACTGTCTGCTCAACAGCACGAGTTGTGACGGCGGCACCACCACCCCCGGCGACTCGGCGCCCTCCGCGCCGGGCACCCCGACCGCCTCCGGCATCACCGACACCTCGGTGCAGCTGAGCTGGTCCGCCGCCACCGATGACAACGGCGTCAAGAACTACGACGTCCTGCGTGACGGCAAGGTGGTCTCCACGGTGACCGCCACGTCGTACACCGACTCGGGCCTCACGGCCGGCACCGACTACTCGTACACGGTCCAGGCCCGCGACACCGCGAACCAGACCGGACCGGCCAGCGGCGCGGTCGCCGTCCACACCACCGGCGGTACGACCACTCCCCCGACCACCGGTTCCAAGGTCAAGCTCGGCTACTTCACCGAGTGGGGCATCTACGGCCGGAACTACCAGGTCAAGAACCTGGTGACGTCCGGGTCCGCGGCGAAGATCACGCACATCAACTACGCCTTCGGCAACGTGACGAACGGCCAGTGCGCGATCGGCGACGCCTACGCCGACTACCAGAAGACGTTCACCGCCGACCAGTCGGTCAGCGGCGTCGCCGACACCTGGGACCAGCCGCTGGCCGGCAACTTCAACCAGCTGCGCGAGCTGAAGGCCAAGTACCCGAACATCAAGATCCTGTGGTCCTTCGGCGGCTGGACCTGGTCCGGCGGGTTCGCGCAGGCGGCGGCCAACCCGACCGCGTTCGCCAACTCCTGCTACAACCTGGTCGAGGACCCGCGCTGGGCCGATGTGTTCGACGGCATCGACATCGACTGGGAGTACCCGAACGCCTGCGGGCTGAGCTGCGACACCAGCGGCTCGGCGGCCTTCAAGAACCTGATGGCCGCGCTGCGCGCCAAGTTCGGCTCGAACAACCTGGTCACCGCGGCCACCACCGCCGACGGCTCGGCCGGCGGCAAGATCGACGCCACCGACTACGCGGGCGCCTCCCAGTACGTCGACTGGTACAACGTGATGTCGTACGACTTCTTCGGCGCCTGGGCGACCACCGGCCCGACCGCCCCGCACTCCCCGCTCACCTCGTACTCGGGCATCCCGACCGCCGGCTTCGACACGGCCGACGCGATGGCCAGGTTCAAGGCGCAGGGCGTGCCGGCGAGCAAGCTGCTGATCGGCATCGGCTTCTACGGCAGAGGCTGGACCGGCGTCACCCAGGACGCACCGGGCGGCACGGCCACGGGCGCGGCGACCGGGACGTACGAGGCGGGCATCGAGGACTACAAGGTCCTCAAGACGTCCTGCCCCGTCACCGGCACCGTCGCGGGCACGGCGTACGCCCACTGCGGCACCAACTGGTGGTCCTACGACACCCCGTCGACGATCGCCGGCAAGATGAGCTGGGCCAAGTCCCAGGGCCTCGGCGGCGCCTTCTTCTGGGAGTTCAGCGGCGACACCAGCAACGGTGAACTGGTGAGCGCCATCAGCTCCGGGATGTCGTAGCCCCCTGAGGAAAAGGTGTCCTGAGCAACATCGACCCTCCCCCGGACTGCGTCCGGGGGAGGACCCCACCCAGCGGGTGAATGCGGCTACGCCACGTTCACCCGCTGTCCTGGCGGGGCTGCTTCCAGCCACGCGAGGAATCCGGTCAGCGCGTCCTCGCTCATCGCGAATTCGAGGCGGGTGCCGCGATGGGTGCAGGCCAGGATGACGGCGTCGGAGAGCAGGGCCAGTTCCTCCTCGCCCTCGGGCAGGCGGCGGCCGGCCACCTCGATCCGGTCGCGTTCCAGGACCCGGCGGGGCCGGTAGGCGTAGGAGAAGACGCGGTACCACTCGACGCTGTCGCCGTTGTAGCGGGCCACGCCGTAGCTCCAGCCCTTGCCGCTGGTGTCCGTGTTCTCAGGGACGTCCCAGCGCAGGGAACAGTCGAAGGTACCGCCGGAGCGCTGGATCAGTCTGCGGCGCAGGCCGAACAGGAAGAGTCCCACCACCACCAGCACGACCACGATTCCGGCCACAGTCAGAGCGAGGACCATCGGCACCGACCTCCCCGTCTCCTAGGTAATGGAACGTAAAAACACCCAGATCCACCTCAGCCGCGGCTGGGACCGGAGTGGCTCCGGTCCCAGCCGCGGCTGGGTTACGTCAACGCATGAACGCAGTCTGTCAGCGCGCGGTCGCCGCCCGCAGACGGACGTCGGCGCGTCGCTCGGCGGTGGCGTCACCTTCCGCCTTCGCGCGCTCCAGCTCACGCTCCTCACGCTGGACGTCGATCTCGTCCGACAGCTCGGCGGTCTCGGCGAGCAGCGAGAGCTTGTTGTCCGCGAACGAGATGAAACCGCCGTGCACCGCGGCGACGACCGTTCCACCATCACTCGTACGGATGGTCACCGGGCCCGACTCCAGCACACCGAGCAGCGGCTGGTGACCGGGCATGACGCCGATGTCGCCGGACGTGGTGCGCGCGACGACCAGGGTGGCCTCGCCGGACCAGACCTGGCGGTCCGCGGCGACGAGCTCGACGTGCAGCTCAGCAGCCAAGGGTGGCTCCTCGGGTCACCACCCGGCAGGGGCGCCGGGTGTTGGGGTCAATTCTAGTAGGCGTGCGTGAGGGGGCGGGACGCGCCCGCCCCCTCACACGAAGAACACAAGGAGTTCCGGAGAACTCAGGGTGTTCAGGAGACGCCCAGCTCCTTGGCGTTGGCCTTGAGGTCCTCGATGCCACCGCACAGGAAGAACGCCTGCTCCGGGAAGTGGTCGTACTCGCCGTCGATGATCGCGTTGAACGCGGCGATCGACTCGTCCAGCGGGACGTCCGACCCGTCGACGCCGGTGAACTGCTTGGCGACGTGGGTGTTCTGGGACAGGAAGCGCTCCACGCGACGGGCACGGTGGACGACGAGCTTGTCCTCCTCGCCGAGCTCGTCGATACCGAGGATCGCGATGATGTCCTGGAGGTCCTTGTACTTCTGGAGGACCGTCTTCACGCGCATCGCGGTGTTGTAGTGGTCCGCCGCGATGTAGCGCGGGTCCAGGATCCGGGACGTGGAGTCCAGCGGGTCCACGGCCGGGTAGATGCCCTTCTCGGAGATCGGACGGGAGAGAACCGTCGTCGCGTCGAGGTGGGCGAAGGTGGTGGCCGGGGCCGGGTCGGTCAGGTCGTCCGCGGGGACGTAGATCGCCTGCATCGAGGTGATCGAGTGACCGCGGGTCGAGGTGATGCGCTCCTGGAGGAGACCCATCTCGTCGGCAAGGTTCGGCTGGTAGCCCACCGCGGAGGGCATGCGGCCGAGCAGGGTCGAGACCTCGGAACCGGCCTGCGTGAAGCGGAAGATGTTGTCGATGAAGAACAGCACGTCCTGCTTCTGGACGTCACGGAAGTACTCGGCCATGGTGAGGCCGGCCAGCGCGACGCGCAGACGGGTGCCCGGGGGCTCGTCCATCTGGCCGAAGACCAGGGCGGTCTTGTCGATGACGCCCGAGTCGGCCATCTCCTCGATGAGGTCGTTGCCCTCACGGGTGCGCTCGCCGACACCGGCGAACACGGAGACACCGTCGTGGTTGTTGGCGACGCGGTAGATCATCTCCTGGATGAGCACCGTCTTGCCGACGCCGGCACCGCCGAACAGACCGATCTTTCCACCCTTGACGTACGGGGTGAGAAGGTCGATGACCTTGACGCCGGTCTCGAACATCTCGGTCTTCGACTCGAGCTCGTCGAAGTTCGGGGCCTTGCGGTGGATGGACCAGCGCTCGCCCGTGTACTGCTCGTCGACGTTCAGCACGTCACCGAGGGTGTTGAACACCTTGCCCTTGGTGAAGTCGCCGACCGGGACGGTGATGCCGTCGCCGGTGTCGGTGACCGGGGCCTGGCGGACCAGACCGTCGGTGGGCTGCATGGAGATGGTGCGGACCAGGCCGTCACCCAGGTGCTGGGCGACCTCCAGGGTCAGCGTCTTCTTCTCGCCGGCGTTGGCCGGGTCGGCCACCTCGACGTGAAGGGCGTTGTAGATGTCCGGCATCGCGTCGACGGGGAACTCCACGTCGACGACCGGGCCGATGACCCGGGCGACGCGGCCCGTGGCCGTCGCGGTCTCAACAGTGGTCATTTATCGGTCACTCCCCGCGGTCGCGTCGGCCAGAGCGCTGGCGCCACCGACGATCTCGCTGATTTCCTGGGTGATTTCGGCCTGGCGGGCCGCGTTGGCAAGACGGGAGAGCGTGTTGATCAGCTCGCCCGCGTTGTCGGTGGCCGACTTCATCGCGCGCCGCGTGGCGGCGTGCTTCGAAGCCGCCGACTGGAGGAGCGCGTTGTAGATGCGGCTCTCCACGTAGCGCGGCAGCAGGGCGTCGAGGACGTCCTCCGCCGAGGGCTCGAAGTCGTACAGCGGGAGGATCTCGTCGCCCTTGGCGGCACCCTCCTCCGCGACCTCGTCGAGGCTGAGCGGCAGCAGCCGGTCGCCGAGCGCCGTCTGCGTCATCATCGACACGAACTCGGTGTAGACGATGTGGAGTTCATCCACCCCGCCGTCCACCGTCTCGGTCTCGATGGCCTCGATCAGCGGCGCCGCGACCTTCTTGGCGTCCGCGTACGAGGGCTCGTCGGTGAAGCCCGACCACGACTCCACGACCTTGCGCTCGCGGAAGTTGTAGTGGGCCAGACCGCGGCGGCCGACGATGTAGGTGTCGACCTCCTTGCCCTCCGCCTCAAGGCGCGCCGTCAGCTGCTCGGCGGCCTTGATGGCGTTGGAGTTGAAGGCGCCGGCCAGACCGCGGTCGCTCGTGAGGAGCAGGACCGCGGAACGGGTCGGCGTCTCCGCCTCGGTGGTCAGCGGGTGCTTGGTGTTCGACCCGGTACCGACCGCCGTGACCGCGCGGGTGAGCTCGTTCGCGTACGGTGCGGAGGCCCGCACCTTGCGCTGCGCCTTGACCACACGCGAGGCGGCGATCATCTCCATCGCCTTGGTGATCTTCTTGGTCGCGGTGACGGATCGGATGCGACGCTTGTAGACCCGGAGCTGGGCTCCCATGAGTCAGGTCCCTTCCTTACGTCACTTGGCCGCGGCCGGGGCGTCCTCGCCGAGAAGCTTGCCGTCCGAGGTCTCGAACTGCTTCTTGAAGTCGGCGATCGCGTCGGCAACAGCGGTGAGGGTGTCGTCCGACATCTTGCCGCCCTCCTTGATGGAGGTCATGAGGCCCTGCTCCTTGCGGTGCAGGTACTCGAGCAGCTCCTTCTCGAAGCGGCGGATGTCGGAGACCGGGACGTCGTCCATCCGGCCGGTGGTGCCGGCCCACACGGAGACGACCTGGTCCTCGGTCGGCATCGGCTGGTACTGCGCCTGCTTGAGCAGCTCGACCAGACGCTGACCGCGCTCCAGCTGCGACTTCGACGCGGCGTCCAGGTCGGAACCGAAGGCGGCGAACGCCTCCAGCTCGCGGTACTGGGCCAGGTCCAGACGCAGACGGCCGGAGACCTGCTTCATCGCCTTGTGCTGCGCGGAACCGCCGACTCGGGAGACGGAGATACCGACGTTCAGCGCGGGGCGCTGACCGGCGTTGAACAGGTCCGACTCCAGGAAGCACTGGCCGTCGGTGATGGAGATGACGTTGGTCGGGATGAACGCCGAGACGTCGTTGGCCTTGGTCTCGACGATCGGGAGACCGGTCATCGAGCCGGCACCCATCTCGTCGGAGAGCTTGGCGCAGCGCTCCAGCAGGCGGGAGTGCAGGTAGAAGACGTCACCCGGGTAGGCCTCGCGGCCCGGCGGGCGGCGCAGCAGCAGCGACACGGCGCGGTAGGCGTCGGCCTGCTTCGAGAGGTCGTCGAAGATGATGAGGACGTGCTTGCCGTCGTACATCCAGTGCTGACCGATGGCCGAGCCGGTGTACGGCGCCAGGTACTTGAAGCCGGCCGGGTCGGACGCCGGGGCGGCGACGATGGTCGTGTACTCCAGCGCGCCGGCCTCTTCCAGGGCGCCACGCACGGAGGCGATGGTCGAGCCCTTCTGGCCGATGGCGACGTAGACGCAGCGGACCTGCTTCTTCGGGTCGCCCGAGCGCCAGTTGTCACGCTGGTTGATGATCGTGTCGACGGCCAGGGCGGTCTTGCCGGTCTGGCGGTCGCCGATGATCAGCTGACGCTGGCCGCGGCCGACCGGGGTCATCGCGTCGACGGCCTTGTAGCCGGTCTCCATCGGCTCGTGGACCGACTTACGGGCCATGACGCCGGGAGCCTGCAGCTCCAGGGCACGGCGGCCGGACGTCTCGATCTCGCCGAGGCCGTCGATCGGGTTGCCGAGCGGGTCGACGACGCGGCCGAGGTAGCCCTCGCCGACCGCGACGGAGAGGACCTCACCGGTGCGCTGCACCGGCTGACCCTCCTCGATGCCGCTGAACTCACCGAGGACGATGGCGCCGATCTCGCGCTCTTCCAGGTTCAGCGCGAGGCCGAGGGTGCCGTCCTCGAACTTCAGCAGTTCGTTGGCCATGGCCGAGGGAAGACCCTCGACCTTCGCGATGCCGTCGCCGGCAAGGGTGACCGTACCGACCTCCTCGCGCGAGGCCGCGTCCGGCTTGTACGACTGGACGAAGTTCTCCAGCGCGTCCCGGATCTCCTCCGGCCGGATCGTGAGCTCCGCCATCTGGGTTCCCTGCTCTCCTTGTTGGGCCCGAAGTTTCACTTGGGGGGTCTGGGGGCGACCCCCAGGATTCTTCTGCACGGCCCAACCAGGGCCGTAAGTACGTACTGCTTCTTGAGTTGGTGCTAGCTCGCCATACGGCGGGCGGCGTCCTCAAGGCGGTCCGCGATGGAACCGTTGATGACCTCGTCACCGACCTGCACCCGGATCCCGCCGACGACCGCGGGGTCGACGTCGAGGTTGAGGTGCATCGTGCGGCCGTAGAGCTTCGCGAGGGCGGCACCCAGGCGCTGCTTCTGCGGCTCGCTCAGCGGCACCGCGGAGGTGACGACGGCGACGACACGGCTGCGGCGCTCCGCGGCGAGCTTGGAGAGGGCCTCCAGGCCCGCTTCCAGGCTACGTCCCCGCGGCACCGTCACAAGGCGCGTGACCAGACGCTCGGTGACCGGCTTGGCGCGGCCGCCGAGCAGCTGGTGCAGCAGCTCGGTCTTCGCGGCGGCGCCGGCCTTGCGGTCGGTGAGCGCGGCGCGCAGTTCGGTGTTCGAGGAGACGATCCGGCCGAACCGGAACAGCTCGTCCTCGGCGTCGTCCAGCGTGCCGGACTTCTCCGCGGCGGTGAGGTCGGCGGTGTTCGCCAGCTCCTCCAGCGCGTCGACCAGGTCACGGGACTGCGACCAGCGGGACCGGACCAGGCCGGACACCAGGTCGGCGGTGGTCTCGGAGACCTGGCCGCCGATCAGGCGCCGGACCAGCTCGGCCTTGGCCTCGCCGGCCTGTGCCGGGTCGGTGAGGACCCGGCGCAGGCCGCCCTCGCGGTCGAGCAGCGCGGTGACGGCCGCCAGCTCGTCGGCGAGCCGCGTCGCGTCCACGGACGTGGAGTCCGTCAGCGCGTCGAGACGCTCACGTGCGGCTGCCAGGGCCTCGCGGCTCGCTCCGTGGGCTGTCATCGAGCCGCCTCGGCCTTCTCCTCAAGCTCGTCGAGGAAGCGGTCGATCACACGGCTCTGCCGGGCGTGGTCCTCGAGGGACTCGCCGACGAGCTTGCCGGCCAGGTCGGTGGCCAGGTGGCCGACGTCCTGACGGAGCGCCTGCGCGGCGGACTTGCGGTCGGCCTCGATCTGGGCGTGACCGGCGGCGACGATCTCCTCACGCTGCCGCTGGCCCTCGGCGCGCATCTCGGCGATGAGCGCGGCGCCCTGCTCCTGAGCCTCCTGGCGCAGGCGCGCGGCCTCGTGCCGGGCCTCCGCCAGCTGCGCCTTGTACTGCTCGAGGACGCTCTGGGCCTCGGTCTGCGCGGCCTCGGCCTTCTCGATACCGCCCTCGATCGCCTCGCGGCGCTGCTCCAGAACCTTGTTGATGTTCGGAAGGAGCTTCTTGGCGAGGAAGCCGAAGACGATGACGAAGGCGATCAGGCCGATGACGAGCTCTGGAACCGGCGGGATGAGAGGGTTTTCGGGCTTCTCCGCCGCCAGCTGAACCAAGAGGCTCATATCAGTGCCTTTCGTCTATTGGTGCGCGACGGTCGGGTCAGGAGGTCGGGTAGACGAACGGCATGACCAGACCGATCAGGGCGAGCGCCTCACAGAAGGCGAAGCCGAGGATCTGGTTGGCGCGGATGAGGCCGGCAGCCTCGGGCTGACGGGCGAGCGCCTGCGTACCGTTACCGAAGATGATGCCGATGCCGACGCCCGGGCCGATCGCGGCGAGGCCGTAACCGATCGAGCCGAGGTTGCCCTTGATCTGGGTGGCGGCGAGGGTGGCCTGCGCAAGAGCGGACATGCCGGTTCTTCCTTCTCTTTCAAGGACCGGTGGGGGTTGGCCACCGGATGACGGGGTGGTGGTGGGACGGCTCAGTGGTGCTCGGCGAGCGCGCCCTGGATGTAGCTGCAGGTCAGCAGTACGAAGACGTACGCCTGGACAGCCTGGATGAAGAGCTCGAAGGCGGTCATCACGAGGACCATGACGAACGAGACACCGGAGTAGGCGATGCCGATGCCGTTCAGCATGTACCAGCTGGCGATCGTGAAGAGCAGCAGCAGGGTGTGCCCGGCGAACATGTTCGCGAAGAGTCGGACGGCGTGGGTGAACGGCCGGACGATGAGGTTCGAGAAGAACTCGATCGTCATGGACAGCGGCAGCACCGCGCCCAGCGTCTTGTCGTAGCCGGTGACGTTCTTGAAGAAGCCGACGAAGCCCTGGCGCTTGAAGGTGAGCGCGACCCACGTGATGTACACGATGCCGGCCAGGGCCGCGGGGTACGAGATGATCGCGGTGACCGGGAACTGGGCGACCGGGATGATCGACCAGAGGTTCATCATCCAGATGAAGAAGAACAGCGAGACGACGAACGGAACGTACTTCTCGCCCTCCTTCTTGCCGATCGTCTCGTAGACCACGCCGCGCCGGACGAAGTCGTAGCCGGTCTCGGCGATCATCTGGAGCTTGCCCGGGACGACCTTCGGCTTGGCGAAGGCAGCCCAGAAGAAGCCCACGATGACGATCGACCCGAGCAGCGCCAGCAGCATCGTCTTGTTGAAGTACAGGTTGCTGTCCGCGTCGCCGAAGAGCGGCTTGAACAGGAACGAGTGGAGGCCCGGAGCCGGGAAGCCACACCCGTCGAACAGGTGACAGCTCGTGTCGAAAGCGAGCGTCTGCGTCGGGTCAGCACTCACCGCGGGCTCCTTCATCGTGGCGCATGGGTACGGCAACCTCGTTGTGTCGGCGCGGCGCAGGGCCGCGGTTCGGCACGGGACTGGTGTTACGGATGTGGGGGCGGCTGGGGGGCATCTCGCCTCGCGATTGAACAGGCGTCAGCTCAGATGCCCGCGCCCGCGATGCCGCAGTTGGCACCGGACGATAGCAGCATCTCTCGTACGCCTTTATCCCGGCCCTACCTCTCACGACGACTGTCCGGTCTTCTCGGACTTCTCGGACTTCTCGGGTTCGACGTAGAGGATCTTGGCCTTCATGTGGGCGCGGGTCTGTGCGGTGATCCACGTGAGCGTGGCGACCACCAGCACGATGGCGAAGGCCCGGGGATTGAACAGCGTCGTGTTCTTGAACACGGCCATGAAGACGATCAGCAGCAGCAGTTGGGCCGCGTAGAGCATCAGGCCCATCATCTGGAACAGCTGAGGGTACGACTTCGCGGTGCGCTGGAGGACGTAGAGACCGATCCCCATGAAGAGGATCACGATCACCGTCGCGACGAGCGCCCCGATCGCCCCCTTGCCGCCCGCGACCACCCCGCTGACGACGGCGGCGAGCACGCCGACGGCGGCCGTGGGTACGGCGGCCTGGGCCAGGTTCCGGGCGTCATTGGACGGCATGGCGGCAACTCCGCTTTCACAGGGGGGCAGGTGTCGTCATGGACGAGCGTAGTCCCGGTCGGAGGGTCGAAGACCTCACGCTGACGGACCGTCGCAGTCGGGTCCTTCGACTCTGTCCGGGGTTCTCGTGAACCGTATCACAAACTATTTGATGAGGTCTTTACCTGCTAGGTGTGCTCGCTGTCACACATGAGAGTGAACATGCGCGTCTGAGCGAAAACCGAGCCGTTGTGTCTGGTATTGGGGGCCTTTGGTACCCCACGACTTGGCAATGCTCTAGTCAGATTCTTACCTTGGCGGGGTCAGCGGGAGGTCTCGGAAGCCCGCCGGTCCAGGAGGCGCGAGCGGGGGCCGATGGCGGTCGCGCCGTTGACGGGGACCGCCGCCGCACCGCTCACGGAAGCCGCCGCGGCACCGTTCACCGAGGCCGCTCCGGCCGTCACCGGGGAGCGGTGCTCGTCGCCCGGCTTCTCCGGTTCCGCCGGTTCTTCCAGCTCAGGGGATGCCGCGACCTGTGCGGTCGCCACCGACGGCTCCTCGGCCGGCTCGACCGCCCCACGGCGCCGGTAGCGGGGCGGCACGAAGGCCTGCGCCCAGACCGGCGCCCGCGGCGTGAACCGGGGCAGCAGGAGCAGCCCCAGGCCGATGGCGCTCAAGAACACCACGCCGAGCACGATCCACATGGACGCCGAGTTCACCGAGTAGGCCAGCGCCCCGAAGCCGATCAACGCGGCCCAGAAGTACATGATCAGGACGGCCCTGCTGTGCGAGTGGCCGACCTCCAGGAGCCGGTGGTGCAGGTGCCCGCGGTCCGCCGCGAACGGCGACTGGCCGCGCCAGGTGCGCCGCACGATCGCCAGCACCAGGTCGGCGGCCGGCACCGCGATGATCGTCAGCGGCAGCAGCAGCGGGATGTAGACCGGGACCATCTGGTGCACGGTGCTGCGCTCGGACCCGGCGAACAGGTTCATCGCGTCCGGGTCGACCTGCCCGGTGACCGAGATCGCGCCGGCGGCCAGCACCAGGCCGATCAGCATCGACCCTGAGTCGCCCATGAAGATCCGGGCGGGATGCATGTTGTGCGGCAGGAAGCCCAGGCACATGCCCATGAGGATGGCCGAGAAGAGGGTCGCCGGGGCGGCGGCCTCGATGCCGTACGAGTACCAGATGCGGTAGGCGTACATGAAGAACGCCGCGGCCGCGATGCAGACCATGCCGGAGGCCAGGCCGTCCAGGCCGTCGACGAAGTTCACCGCGTTGATGGTGATGACCACCAGGGCGACCGTCAGCAGGGTGCCCTGCCACGGGGTCAGCGCCACCAGGCCGACGCCCGGGATGGGCAGCCACAGGATCGTCAGACCCTGCATGACCATGACGCCCGCGGCGATCATCTGACCGCCCAGCTTGATCAGCGCGTCGATCTCGAACTTGTCGTCGAGCACACCGATCAGCCAGATCAGCGCCGCGCCGGAGAGCAGCGCCCGCGGCTCGTTCGACTTCTCGAAGACCTCGTTCAGGTTGGACATGTGGTCGGCGACCAGCAGGCCCGCGCACAGGCCGAAGAACATCGCGATCCCGCCGAGCCGCGGAGTGGGCTCCCGGTGCACGTCACGCGCCCGGATCTCCGGCATGGCCCCCGCCACGATCGCGAACTTCCGCACCGGCCCTGTCAGCAGGTACGTCACCGCGGCCGTGATGCAGAGCGTCAGCAGGTATTCACGCACAGGCTTCCCCACATGTCTCGCTGGCCATCACAGCCCCACACCCTAGCGAGGGACGCATATGTATGGGGACTTCCGGGTAGCGACGATGGTTGCACGCAAGGCTGTGAGCCGGGCTCACAGCGGGGTGTACGACGCTGCGCCTACCCCGTCTCACCCGGGATACGGCGGAAATCTACCGGTGAGCTCACGCACCTCGGCACGCGCCCTCCCCGCGTCAGTGACTCCGCTCACCACGCCCGCCAGCAGCGCCGCGATCCGGGTCATCTCCGCCTCTCCCATGCCCTGCGTGGTGACGGCGGCGGTGCCCAGCCGCAGCCCCCGCGCGTCGCCGTACGGCAGGGCACAGCAGTCCAGCACGATCCCGGCGGCCGCGAGCCGCCCCCGGGCGGTCTTCCCCTCGACGCCGAGCGGCGCGGTGTCGAGGGTGATCAGATGCGTGTCGGTGCCGCCGGTCGTGACGGCCAGTCCCGCCTGCGCCAGCCCGGCCGCCAGCACCCTCGCGTTGGCGACCACCTGATGGGCGTACGCGGTGAACGCCGGTGTCGCCGCCTCCCCGAACGCGACCGCCTTCGCGGCTACGGAGTTCATCTGCGCGCCGCCCTGCGTGAACGGGAACACCGCCCGGTCCAGCCGCTCGGCCAGCTCGGGCGCACCGCACAGCAGCATCCCGCCGCGCGGCCCGCGCAGCACCTTGTGCGTGGTCGCGCACACGACGTCGGCGTACGGCACCGGGTTCGGGGCCGCTCCCCCGGCGACGAGCCCGATGGGGTGCGCGGCGTCGGCGATCAGGTAGGCGCCCACCTCGTCGGCGACCTCGCGGAAGAAGGCGTAGTCGATGTGCCGGGGGTAGGCGATGGACCCGCACACGATCGCCTTCGGCCGGTGGCTGCGGGCCAGCGTGCGCACCTGGTCGTGGTCGATGAGCCCGCTCTCGGCGTCCACCCCGTACCCGACGAAGTCGAACCAGCGGCCGGAGAAGTTGGCCGGGGAGCCGTGTGTGAGATGGCCGCCGTAGGGCAGCCCGAGAGCCAGCACGGTGTCGCCGGGCCGCAGCAGGGCCGCGTACGCGGCGAGTACGGCCGACGACCCCGAATGGGACTGCACGTTGGCGTGCGCGGCCCCGAAGAGCGCCTTGGCCCGGTCGACGGCGAGCCGCTCGGCGACGTCCACGAACTCGCAGCCGCCGTGGTACCGGTTGCCCGGGTACCCCTCGGCGTACTTGTTGGCGAGCGGCGACCCCAGCGCGGCCAGCACGGCCGGCGAGGCGAAGTTCTCGGCGGCGATCAGCTGCAACGACGTCGACTGCCGCGCCAGCTCCCCCAGCAGGATCTCGGCCAGCTCGGGATCCTGCCGTCGCAGCAGATCGCCCTCGAGGAGGGCAGGGGTGACCGACATGAGGGGCTCCGGGCGGTCGACGGTGACGTATGACCAATGTAGGCCCGGTATGGGACGGACGCGCGGTTTGCGCGTACGGGTGGGGCACCGGAGGGGTGGATACGGCCGGCCGCGCGACCGCGGGTGCGTGGTCGCTCCGCCGCCGGAGGGGCGATCGCGGGCGGTCCCGCGACCGCGGGTGCGTGGTCGCTCCGCCACCGGAGGGGCGATCGCGACCGGCCGCGCGACTGCAGGTGCGTGGTCGCTCCGCCACTGGAGGGGCGGTCCCGCGACTGCGGGTGGGTGGGGGTTGCTCGCGCAGTTCCCCGCGCCCCTTACGGGGCGCTTCGCCTCGCGCAATCCGCCACCGCCGTGGGCAGGCGTTCCGCAGGGCGGAACGGGTGGGCACGGCCTGCGGCGCCGGGTGACTGTGTGAGCGACGTGGACCTACATCCGCGCCGGAACACCGGTCAGCGCCGTGACCACCGGGTCCAGGGCCTCGTGTATCTCGTCGCCGATGGACTGGAAGAAGGGCAGCGGGGCGCCGTACGGGTCGTAGACCTCGTCCGCCTCCGCCGTCGGTGCCAGCAGCCACCCGCGGAGCGCCGCCGCCGCACGGACCAGCGCACGGGCCCGGACGACCACGCCTTCCGACGTCGGCGGCAGCGTCGCCGGGTCGATCGCGCGGACCAGCCGGGTGAACTCCTTCAGCGTGAAGGTGCGCAGGCCCGCCGAGTGGCCCATGGAGATGACCTGGGCGCGGTGGTCACGGGTGGCGGTCAGGACCAGGTCGGCCCGGATCACGTGCTCGTCGAGCAGTTCGCGGCCCACGAAGCCGGAGGCGTCCGCCCCGAAGTCGGCGAGGACGGCCTCCGCGTTGGCCTCCATGGGCGCGCCCTCATGGCCCCAGGTACCCGCGCTCTCCACGACCAGCCCGCCGCCGAGGAAGGCGCCGAGCCGGTCCGTCACGAGATGGCGGGTCAGCCGCTCGGTGATCGGCGAGCGGCACACGTTGCCGGTGCTGACGTGGAGGATGCGGAAGCTGTCGCGCGGCAGCCCCACGAACGTCGTCGTGATCTCCGCCGCGCTCTCCCCGTTGCCTATGCCACGCCCCGCGTCAGGGGCTGTCAATTCGCCACCTCAAGGTCGGGTACGACCTTCCGCAGCTCCTCCGCCGAGATCGCGCCCGCGCGCAGCAGCAACGGAACTTCGCGGGTGACGTCGACGATCGACGACGGGACGTTGCCGGGGGTCGGGCCGCCGTCGAGGTACACGGAGACGGAGTCGCCGAGCATCTCCTGCGCGGCGTCACAGGTCTCCGGGGACGGGTGCCCGGTGAGGTTGGCGGAGGACACGGCCATCGGGCCGACCTCGGTGAGCAGCTCGATGGCGACGGGGTGCAGGGGCATGCGGACGGCCACCGTGCCACGGGTGTCGCCCAGGTCCCACTGGAGGGACGGCTGGTGCTTGGCGACCAGCGTGAGGGCGCCCGGCCAGAACGCGTCGACCAGCTCCCAGGCCAGCTCGGAGAAGTCGGTGACGAGGCCGTGGAGCGTGTTCGGGGAGCCGATCAGCACGGGTGTGGGCATGTTGCGGCCCCGGCCCTTGGCATCGAGGAGGTCGGCGACCGCCTCCGAGGTGAACGCGTCGGCGCCGATGCCGTACACCGTGTCGGTCGGCAGCACCACCAGCTCGCCCCGGCGGACGGCGGACGCGGCCTCGCGCAGACCCGTCACGCGGTCGGTCGCGTCGTTGGTGTCGTATCGCCGTGCCATGTCTAGCGGGCCTCCTCGTACACGTACATCTGGACGTCGGAAAACACTGCCTGCGGGGTGCTCACGGCAGCGCCTTGCGGGCGGTCGCGAAGCGGGGGCGCCGGTTGAGGTCCGGGTGGTCGGCCGCGTCGGCCCAGCCCCGCTCCTCGGTGAAGATCCACGGCACCTGGCCGCCCTGGGTGTCGGCGTGCTCGATGACGACGACACCACCCGGGCGCAGCAGCCGGTGCGCGGTGCGTTCGATGCCCCGGATCAGGTCGAGGCCGTCCTCGCCGGAGAACAGGGCCAGCTCCGGGTCGTAGTCCCGGGCCTCGGGGGCGACGTACTCCCACTCGGTGAGCGGGATGTACGGAGGGTTCGAGATGACCAGGTCCACGTGGCCGTCGAGGTCGTGGAAGGCGTCCAGGGCATCGCCCTGGCGCAGGTCGACCCTGGAGCCCGCCATGTTCTTGCGGGTCCACTGGAGCGCCTCCTCGGACAGCTCCACGGCGTGCACGCGCGAGCGCGGGACCTCCTGGGCGAGGGCGAGCGCGATGGCGCCGGAACCGGTGCACAGGTCGACGATGCGGGGCTCGACCACGTCCATGGCGCGCACCGCGTCTATGGCCCAGCCGACGACCGACTCGGTCTCCGGGCGCGGCACGAACACGCCCGGCCCCACCTGGAGTTCGAGGTACCGGAAGTACGCCCGCCCGGTGATGTGCTGGAGCGGCTCACGCTGCTCCCGGCGGGCGATGACCTCCCAGTAGCGGGCGTCGAAGTCGGAGTCCTTGACGGAGTGCAGCGCGCCCCGCTTCACGCCGTGCACGAACGCGGCGAGCTCCTCCGCGTCGTTGCGCGGCGAGGGCACGCCTGCGTCGGCCAGCCGCTGGGTGGCCTGGGCCACCTCCGCGAGCAGCAGGTTCACGCTGGTCCTCCGTGTCGTACTCGGTCGTCGTGCGTACGTGCCTTACGCGGCCGCGAGCTTGGCCGCCGAGTCCGCGTCGACGCAGGCCTGGATCACCGCGTCGAGGTCGCCGTCCAGGACCTGGTCCAGGTTGTACGCCTTGAAGCCCACGCGGTGGTCGGAGATTCGGTTCTCCGGGAAGTTGTACGTGCGGATCTTCTCGGAGCGGTCGACGGTGCGGACCTGGCTGCGGCGGGCGTCGGCGGCCTCCTTCTCCGCCTCCTCCTGCGCCGCGGCGAGCAGCCTGGAGCGCAGGATACGCAAGGCCTGCTCCTTGTTCTGCAGCTGGCTCTTCTCGTTCTGGCAGGAGGCGACGACTCCGGTGGGGATGTGCGTGATGCGCACGGCGGAGTCGGTGGTGTTGACGGACTGCCCGCCGGGCCCGGAGGACCGGTAGACGTCGATCCGGAGGTCGTTCGGGTTGATCTCGACGTCGACCTCCTCCGCCTCCGGGGTGACGAGGACACCGGCGGCCGAGGTGTGGATCCGGCCCTGGGACTCGGTGGCCGGCACGCGCTGCACGCGGTGCACACCGCCCTCGTACTTGAGCCGTGCCCAGACGCCCTGGCCGGGCTCGGTGGCGCCCTGGCCGCCCTTGGTCTTCACGGCGACCTGGACGTCCTTGTAGCCGCCGAGCTCGGACTCGGTGGAGTCGATGACCTCGGTCTTCCAGCCGACGCGCTCGGCGTACCGCAGGTACATGCGCAGCAGGTCACCGGCGAAGAGGGCGGACTCGTCACCGCCGGCGCCGGCCTTGATCTCCAGGATGACGTCCTTGTCGTCGGACGGGTCCCGGGGCACGAGCAGCAGGCGCAGCTTCTCGGTGAGCTCGTCGCGCTGCTTGTCCAGCTCCTTGACCTCGGCGGCGAAGTCGGGGTCGTCGGCGGCCAGTTCACGCGCGGTCTCGATGTCGTCGCCGGTCTGCTTCCAGGAGCGGAACGTGGCGACGATCGGGGTGAGTTCGGCGTAGCGCTTGTTCAGCTTGCGCGCGTTGGCCTGGTCGGCGTGGACCGACGGGTCGGCGAGCTTCTTCTCCAGGTCTGCGTGCTCGACGACGAGATCCTCGACGGCCTCGAACATTTTTGGCTCCTGATACTGCTACGGCGTGGGAGGGGAAGGCGGGCGACCAAAAACGCCGGTCCCGGGCACGCCCTCGCGGGGGCGTGGCCGTGGACCGGCGAAATGGGGCTCGCTACTTCTTGGAGCCGGCGGCAGCCTTGCCGAAGCGGGCCTCGAAGCGGGCCACGCGGCCACCGGTGTCGAGGATCTTCTGCTTGCCCGTGTAGAACGGGTGGCACTCGGAGCAGACCTCGGCGCGGATGGTGCCGCTCGTGATCGTGCTGCGGGTGGTGAACGACGCGCCACAGGTGCAGCTGACCTGCGTCTCGACGTACTCGGGGTGGATCTCGCGCTTCAAGGTGTCTCCTAGATATCGGGAGGGCACCGGGTCGCTGCCGCGGGCTTGCGGGGCGTGAACCGGGGCCGACGTACCAGTCTGCCAGGGCTGGCCGTATCTCCCAAAACCGGGGGGCTTTGATCTTTATTCCGGGGGTGGGGGGACAGTCGCGCCCGGAGGGGTGCCGCGGTCTCGCCGCGTGCGGGTGCCGGTCGTCCGGGGGCCGCTCGCGCAGTTCCCCGCGCCCCTTTCAGGGGCGTCGGCCGCGGGGAACTGTGCGACCAGCCCCCACTCACCCGCACTCGGACTACGACGTCACGACCCCCTTGGCCTGCCCCGTCGCCGTCCCCTTCGTCGCGGACGCCGGGATCGGCTCGTCGTTCTTCAGGGCCTTCCACACCCGTTTCGCCTTCGCCTCGGCCACCACCACCCGGTTCGGGTTCGACGGGTCGTACTCCACCGGCATGGTGACCATGTGCATGTTCTTGGAGCTGATGGACTTCAGGCCGTCCGCGAAGTCGATCAGGGAGTTCACCGAGCCGAGGTCCGAGTCGGTGGTGACCGCCTTCGTCGCGGTGTCGGCCAGGTTGTACAGCTTCTTGGGGCTGGTGAAGACGCCCACCTGCTCGACCTGGTCGGTGAGGGCCTTGACGAACGCCTGCTGGAGCTGGATACGGCCCAGGTCGGAGCCGTCGCCGACGCCGTGCCGGGTGCGGACCAGACCGAGGGCCTGCCTGCCGTCGAGCGTGTGGGTGCCGGCCTTGAGGTCGAGGTGGCTCTCCGGGTCGTCGATCGCCTTCGTGGTGGTGACCTGGACACCGCCGAGCTCGTCGATGAGCTTCTGGAAGCCGGAGAAGTCGACCTCCAGGTAGTGGTCCATCCGGATGCCGGTCATCGCCTCCACCGTCCTGACCGCGCAGGCCGCGCCGCCCGTGGAGTACGCGGAGTTGAACATGACGCCGGTCGCCGCGGAATGCCTGGTGCCGTGCGCGTCGGTGCACGCGGGGCGGTCGATCAGGGTGTCCCGGGGGACGGAGACCACGGCGGCCTTCCGGTGGCCCTTGTAGACGTGGACGATCATCGCCGTGTCGGAGCGGGCGCTGCCGTCGTCCGCGCCACCGCCGAGCTTCCTGTTGGCTCCGGACCGTGTGTCCGAACCGAGGACCAGGATGTTCTCGGAACCGTTGTCGGCCTTGGCGGGCCGGTCGGAGCCGAGCATCTGGTTGATGTCGACGGTCTTGAGGTTGCCGTTGAGCTTGAAGTACAGGTAGCCGACGCCGGCGCCGCCGAGGACGAGGATGCCGGCCGCCGTCCAGGCCGTGACGCGCAGCGCCCTGCGGCCCGTCCCGTGCGTCCCGTGGGACCGGCGGTGGCTGGTGGCCTTCGTACCGGGCCCGGATATACCCGGGCCGGGCGTGCTCTCGGCGGACATGGGCTCCTCTGTTCTCGTACGGCTGGTCGGTTACCCCCTGCTTTCAGGGTCAGGCCCGGCGTACCAGGATCATCGGCACGTATCCGGACCATCGTCGCTCCGCCTGGTCAGACGGCGAAACTCGGGAAAGGGTTGCACAACGCAGTGTGCCCACCGCCTGGGGCGATGGGCACACTGCGTGACCGGCAGTCATCGGGCAAGCGGGGCGAACCCTCGCTCACCTGCCATGTCAGCCGAAGATGTCGTACTGCTGGAAACCGGTACCGAGCGACTTCCTTGTGCCGAAGATCTCACTGGTCGCCTTGCCGGTGCCCGGGTACAGGTACAGCGTGCCGCCGGTCGTCCGGGCCACGAGGTCGGCCTTGCCGTCGCCGGTCAGGTCGCCGACCGCGGCGAGGGTGTTGTAGCCGGTCCAGCCGGAGCGGACCTTCACCCGGGCCGAGAAGAGGCCGGTGCCGGACTTGCCGGTGCCCTTGTACAGGTACAGGTCGCCGCCGCTGCTCCTGCGCACCAGCAGGTCGGCCTTGCCGTCACCGTTGAAGTCGCCGACGCCGCGCAGCTGGTTGTACTGGTTCCAGCCGCCGCCGACCCTGACGCGGGCGGCGAAGGTGCCGTTGCCCTTGCCCGGGTACAGCCACAGCACGCCACTGGAGTCCTCGCAGAGCACGTCGGGCAGGTAGTCGCCGGTGAGGTCCCCGGGGATGACGACGGCCTTGCGGGTCTTCCAGCCGGAGAAGATCTTCTTCGTGGCCCAGGAGCCGCTGGTCTGGGCGCTGTTCAGCACGAAGTGGTCCCAGTAGACGTCACCCGTGGAGGACACCCGGTAGACGAGGTCCTGGAAGCCGTCCCGGTCGAGGTCGGCCTGGAGGATGACGTTGACGCCGCTCCAGTCGCCCCAGGACTGGCGGGCGGCGAACGAGGTGCCCTTGGAGTCCAGCTCGTAGCCGACCTTGTTCGACGACTTGCGGGCGAACAGGTCGGCCTTGCCGTCGGTGTAGCTCAGGTTCGAGTCGGCGATCTGCGCGTGGACGGCACCGACGTAGGTGCTGACCTTCGTGAAGACGCTGTAGGAACCCCGCACGACGCACTCGACGCCGTTCTCCGTGACGCCCCAGGAGACCACGCCGACGACCCGGCCGCCGACGACCAGCGGGCCGCCGGAGTCGCCGTTGCAGGTGGCGGTGGTGCCGGTGTCGGTACCGGTGGCGGGCTTGCCGGCGCAGACCATGTGGCCCTTGGCGAACAGGCCGCCGAAGTAGGCCGAGCAGGTGCTGTCGGACCGCATCGGCAGCATGGCCGTCTTCAGGGTCTCGGAGATGTCGTCCGAGGTGGAGCTGGTGCGGCCCCAACCGAAGACCTTGGCGTTGGTGCCGGCCTTGTAGGAGGTCGTGTCGGCGCTGGTCGTCGGCCTGATCGGGGTGGCCTTGACCGGGGTGGCCAGGGTCAGCACCGCGACGTCGTTGTTGATGGTCGACGGGCTGTACGACGGGTTGTTCCACTGGCGCAGGACGCCGCTGACCTTGCCCCCGTGCAGGTCGACGTCGGTGCCGTCGCTGTTGCTGGTGGGCAGCGAGGCGGTGCCGGTGACGACGACGCCGTAGGCCTTCCAGTTGTAGGCCTTGCCGTGCTCGTCCTTGACGCAGTGCGCTGCGGTGAGGATCTTCGTCGGCGAGACGACCGAGCCGCCGCAGAAGAAGGAGACGTCGTCGGTGGTGTCCTGGTACCAGAGCTGGGCCATCCAGGGCGCCTTGGCGATGGTGGTCGCACCACCACCGATGATCTTCGGCGAGACGGTGGAGCCGCTGGAATCCGTCTTGGTCGTCGTCTTCGTCGTCTTCGTCGTCTTCGTCGCCTTCGTCGTCCCGCTGTTGGCGGCGACGGCGCCGGCGAGGCGCTCGTCCAGCGTGGCCTGCGACGGCGCGGCGACCGTCGGCCCGGCCGTGGGCGTCGGCCGGATGGCCGCGCTGGCAGAGGTCGAGATCAGTGCGGCCGCGACGGCGGCGGCGACTCCGGCCGCCGCGACGGGCACCACGAACCGTGTCAGACGTCTGTGACGACCGCTCCCGGACGTGGGTGTACCCACCTAAGTCCCCCCTCGGGATCAGGAGTTCGCGAATCGGTCAACTGACCGAGGGGCGCGATCGTACACCGGGGAGGAAAACGCGAGGAGCCGCGCCCTGCCGTTGCAGGGAGCGGCTCCTGAACGCGCCCCGAAGGGGCGCTGGGGGTACCCCCCCCGGCCGAAGGCTGGGGGAGGAACTGCGCGACCAGCCACGACGAACCCGCAGCCGACGACTGGTCCGCAGCCCCCTTTGTCGGCTAGTCCCCGTTGCCGGGGGTGGGCGTCGTCTTCTGGATCTGCATCAGGAACTCGACGTTCGACTTCGTCTGCTTCATCTTGTCGAGCAGCAGCTCGATCGCCTGCTGCTGGTCCAGCGCGTGCAGCACGCGCCGCAGCTTCCAGACGACCGCCAGCTCCTCGTTGCCGAGCAGGATCTCTTCCTTACGGGTGCCGGACGCGTCGACGTCCACCGCGGGGAAGATGCGCTTGTCGGCGAGCTTCCGGTCGAGCTTGAGCTCCATGTTGCCGGTGCCCTTGAACTCCTCGAAGATCACCTCGTCCATGCGGGACCCGGTGTCCACCAGGGCGGTGGCGAGGATGGTCAGCGAGCCGCCGTCCTCGATGTTGCGGGCCGCACCGAAGAAGCGCTTCGGCGGGTACAGGGCGGTCGAGTCGACACCACCGGACAGGATGCGGCCGGAGGCCGGCGCGGCGAGGTTGTACGCACGGCCCAGACGCGTGATCGAGTCGAGCAGCACGACGACGTCGTGGCCCAGCTCCACCAGGCGCTTGGCGCGCTCGATGGCGAGTTCGGCGACCGTGGTGTGGTCCTCGGCCGGGCGGTCGAAGGTCGAGGAGATGACCTCGCCCTTGACCGACCGCTGCATGTCGGTGACCTCCTCCGGACGCTCGTCGACGAGGACGACCATCAGGTGGCACTCGGGGTTGTTGTGCGTGATCGCGTTGGCGATCGCCTGCATGATCATGGTCTTGCCGGTCTTCGGCGGGGCCACGATCAGACCGCGCTGGCCCTTGCCGATCGGCGACACGAGGTCGATGATCCGGGTGGTCAGCACGCCCGGGTCGGTCTCCAGGCGGAGCCGGTCCTGCGGGTAGAGCGGGGTCAGCTTGTTGAACTCCGGGCGGCCGCGGCCGTGTTCGGGCGCCATGCCGTTGACGGAGTCGAGGCGGACCAGCGCGTTGAACTTCTCGCGGCGCTCGCCCTCCTTGGGCTGGCGGACCGCGCCGGTGATGTGGTCGCCCTTGCGCAGGCCGTTCTTGCGGACCTGGGCGAGGGAGACGTACACGTCGTTCGGGCCGGGCAGGTAGCCGGAGGTCCGGATGAACGCGTAGTTGTCGAGGATGTCGAGGATGCCCGCGACGGGGATCAGGACGTCGTCGTCGGCCAGCTGCGGCTCGGCGCCGCCGATCTCGTCACGGCCACGGCGGCCACGGCGGTCCCGGTAACGGCCGCGACGGCCACGGCGTCCGCCGTCGAAGTCGTCGTCGTCCTGCGGGCCGACGTTGCGGTCCTGACGGCCGCCGCCCTGCTGCTGCGGCTGCGGCTGACGGTCCTGCCGGTCCTGCCGGTCCTGCTGACGGTCCTGGCGGCCACCCTGGCCACCGCCCTGCTGCTCGTCGCCCTTGCCACGGCGGTCGCGGTCCCGGCCGCGGTCCCTGCGGTCGCGGCGGCCGCGGCCCTCGTCACCGGCGTCGGCGCGGGCGTCGCCCTGCTGCTGGGACTGCGCGGGCGTCTCGGCCTTCGGCTCGGTCCGCGCCTCGGCGGCGATGGTCTCGGCGCCGGTGGCGGTGGGGCTGCCGGCCTCGGCGGTGGCCCGGCGACGGCGGCGCTCGGCCGGGGCGTCGTCCCCGTCGCGCTCGGCCTCGCCCGCGCGCCCGGCCGGCTGGCCGGGGATCTCGATCTGCTGCTGGGCCACGGCCTTCTTCTCGGCGGGGGCCTCGACGGCCTGCTCCGCCTTCTTCTCGCCGGCCTCGTCACCCGTGCGGGCCTTCGAGGTGGCCCGGCGCTTCGGCTTGGTCTCGGCGGCGGCCTCGGCCTTGGCAGGGGCTCCGCCCCCGGCCTGCGCCTCCTTGATGACCTCGATCAGCTGGCTCTTGCGCATCCGCGCGGTGCCCCTGATGCCGAGGCCGGATGCGACCTGCTGAAGCTCGGCCAGCACCATGCCCTCGAGGCCGGTACCGCGGCGCCGCCGGGAGCCGGCACCGGAGGCAGGCGCGGAGGCGTCCGTGGCGGGCGCGGCAGCGGTCTCCTCGACACGTGCGCCCATCAGATCGGTGGTGTCGCTCACGAAGGGTCCTTCCCTGGAGCGGACGTCGGCCTGTCTGGCTCGGCGACCGGTTGTGCTGTCCGGCTTTCGGTCCTTGCTTGTGTGGACCGTGCCGGGGCGGTTGTCCGCCAGTGCGGCGGAAGAGATATCTGGTGACGGCGCTTCCGACGAGCCGTGGCACCCGGTGTCACGTGGCGTGGTAGCACCTGTTCCGGAGCGTGCCCAGCGGCCCTCTCAGTGCCCGGGTACGGCGTACTGCCCAGGTACGTCATACAGAACGCTGAATGGCTTGGGAGACTCCCGGAAGAATGTCTGTCCCGGACGGGGACACGAAGCACCTCGCCATGGTGGGGTCGGGTGCAGACTTGAGGTTAACACTACCGGATCCAACAAACATTCCCCCTCTCCAAATCCGGCAATCGTGCGCGTCAGATGTCGCCGGCGGGCGCGAGCGGCAGCACGCTCGCTCCCTGAAGGTCCAGGTCCAGCCGGTTGGCGGCCCAGCCGGCACCGGCCAGGGCCTGCACCTTTTCGGCGCTGCCGGCGTCGGCGAGCGCCATCACGGTGGGTCCGGCGCCGGAGATCACGGCCGGAACGCCGTCGGCGCGCAGCCGCTCCACCAGGGCGGCGCTCTCCGGCATGGCGGGGGCGCGGTACTCCTGGTGCAGGCGGTCCTCGGTGGCGGGCAGCAGCAGCTCGGGGCGCCGGGTGAGGGCCTCGACGAGCAGGGCGGCGCGGCCCGCGTTGGCGGCGGCGTCGACGTGCGGCACGGTGCGCGGGAGCAGTCCGCGCGCGGTCTCCGTCAGGACCGGCTTTCCGGGCACGAAAACCACCGGAACGATGGAATGGTTGGGCTCCATCCTGATCGCCCGCGCGGCGCCGGACTCCATCCAGGAGAGCGTGAATCCGCCGAGCAGGCAGGCCGCGACGTTGTCGGGGTGGCCCTCGATCTCGGTCGCGAGCTCAAGGAGCGCCGCGTCGTCGAGGCGGGCCTCGCCGCCTATGGTCACGGCACGCGCGGCGACGATGCCGGCGCAGATGGCGGCCGAGGAGGAGCCGAGGCCGCGGCCGTGCGGGATGCGGTTGGCGCACACGATCTCCAGGCCGCGGGGCTGTCCGCCCAGCAGGTCGAAGGCGGTGCGCAGGGAACGTACGAGAAGGTGGCTCTCGTCGCGCGGCAGCGTCTCGCTGCCCTCCCCCGCGATGTCGATGTGCAGCCCGGAGTCGGCCACCCGGACGACGACGTCGTCGTAGAGCCCCAGCGCGAGGCCCAGGGCGTCGAAGCCCGGACCGAGGTTGGCGCTGGTGGCGGGGGTGCGCACCCGGACGGCGGCGGCGCGGAACGCTGGACCGGCCATCGCTCGATGACTCTCCTTGAGCTGCGTGATGGTCGAATGACATTCGATAGGTACGTGGGGGACCCTCGGGCCGTGGAGACGGCGCGGCACCGCGCCATATGCGGAGGCATATGCAGCGGGCGGGTTCGGTACAGCCTATCGAAGGAAGGTTCTGTGGCGACATAGGGCGCACAGGAGGCGCACGATGCGTGTCGTAAGCCCCCTGTGCCCCCTCCGTAGGGAGTTCCCGGTCGGGGACGCCCTACGGGGACGCCGGAGTCCCCGGTCGGGGACGCCCTCGGTGACCGCCTAGGCGAGACCCAGCCGCTCGGCCGCGGCGGCCGCGTCGACCGGCACGGTGACCGGCTGCGGGGCGCCGGCGACGGCCCAGTCGGGGTCCTTCAGGCCGTTGCCGGTGACCGTGCAGACGATCCGCTGGCCGGGGTCGACCTTGCCCTGCTCCGCGGCCTTCAGCAGACCGGCGACGGACGCGGCGGAGGCGGGCTCCACGAAGACGCCCTCCTGGGCGGCCAACAGCCGGTAGGCGCGCAGGATCTCACGGTCCGTCACCTCGTCGATGAGGCCCTCGGACTCGTCCCGGGCCGCGAGCGCGAACTGCCAGGAGGCGGGGTTGCCGATGCGGATCGCGGTGGCGATGGTCGAGGGGTCCTTGACGATCTCGCCGCGCACGATCGGGGCGCTTCCGGAAGCCTGGAAACCCCACATGCGGGGCGTCCGGGTGGAGATGCCGTCGGCGGCGTACTCCTTGTACCCCTTCCAGTACGCGGTGATGTTGCCCGCGTTGCCGACCGGCAGGACGTGGATGTCCGGCGCGTCGCCGAGCATGTCGACGATCTCGAAGGCGGCCGTCTTCTGCCCCTCGATGCGCACCGGGTTGACCGAATTGACCAGCGCCACCGGGTAGTTCTCGCTCAGCTTGCGGGCGAGGGTGAGGCAGTCGTCGAAGTTGCCGTCGACCTGGAGGATCTTCGCGCCGTGCACGAGGGCCTGGCCCATCTTGCCGAGCGCGATCTTGCCCTGCGGGACGAGCACGGCGGAGACCATGCCCGCGCGCACGGCGTACGCGGCGGCGGAGGCGGAGGTGTTCCCGGTGGAGGCGCAGATCACTGCCTGCGCGCCCTCCTCCTTGGCCTTGCTGATGGCCATGGTCATCCCGCGGTCCTTGAAGGACCCGGTCGGGTTCGCGCCCTCCACCTTCAGGTGGACCTCGCAGCCCGTGCGCTCGGAGAGCACCTGCGCGGGCACGAGGGGCGTGCCGCCCTCACGGAGCGTCACGACCGGCGTGGTGTCGGAGACGGGCAGCCGGTCCCGGTACTCCTCGATGATTCCGCGCCACTGGTGGGTCATTGCTGGTTACTCTCCTTCAACCCGCATGATGCTGGCGACACCCCGCACGGTGTCGAGCTTGCGCAGCGCCTCGACGGTCCCGGAGAGGGAGGCGTCGGAGGCCCGGTGGGTGACGACGACGAGGGAGGCCTCGCCGTCCTTGCCGGTCTGCCGAACCGTATCGATGGAAACCCCGTGCTCGGCGAAGACGGTGGCGACCTGGGCGAGGACACCCGGTTTGTCGGCGACGTCGAGGCTGATGTGGTAGCGCGTGACGACATCGCCCATGGGTGACACGGGCAGACCGGCGTACGCCGACTCGCCGGGCCCCGTTGCCCCGCTGAGCCGGTTGCGGCAGACGGCGACGAGGTCGCCGAGGACCGCGGAGGCGGTCGGGGCGCCGCCGGCGCCGGGACCGTAGAACATGAGCTGTCCGCTGGCGTCGGACTCCACGAAGACGGCGTTGTACGCGCCGCGCACGGAGGCGAGCGGGTGGGTCAGCGGGATCATGGCGGGGTGCACGCGGGCCGTCACCGAACCGCCGTCCCCGGCGCGCTCGCAGATGGCGAGCAGCTTGATGGTGCAGCCCATGTTCTTGGCGGAGGCGAAGTCGGCGGCGGTGACCTCGGTCATGCCCTCGCGGTAGACGTCGTCGAGCCGGACGCGCGAGTGGAAGGCGATGCCGGCGAGGATGGCGGCCTTGGCGGCGGCGTCGAAGCCCTCGACGTCGGCGGTCGGGTCGGCCTCCGCGTAGCCCAGCGCGGTGGCCTCGTCGAGGGCCTCCTGGTAGCCCGCCCCCGTGGAGTCCATCTTGTCGAGGATGAAGTTGGTGGTCCCGTTGACGATGCCGAGCACCCGGTTGACCTTGTCGCCGGCCAGGGACTCGCGCAGCGGCCGGATCAGCGGGATGGCACCGGCGACGGCGGCCTCGTAGTAGAGGTCCTTGCCGTGCTGCTCGGCGGCCGCGTGCAGGGCGGCGCCGTCCTGGGCGAGCAGGGCCTTGTTGGCCGACACGACCGACGCGCCGTGCTCGAAGGCGCTGGTGATGAGGGTGCGGGCGGGTTCGATCCCGCCGATGACCTCCACCACGACGTCGATGTCGCCGCGTTTGACGAGCGCGGTGGCGTCGGTGGTGACCAGCTCCGGGTCGATGCCCTCACGGACCTTGGAGGGCCGCCGTACGGCGACACCGGCCAGTTCGACCGGGGCGCCGATCCGCTGGGCGAGGTCGTCGGCGTGCGTCGTCATGATGCGTGCCACCTCTGAGCCGACGACCCCACAGCCCAGCAGCGCCACCTTCAGCGGACGCGTACGCATCATCCGACCTCGTTTCCTCATACCGTCTACGGTTGGACCAGTCTCACTTACCGGACGGAAGTTTCTACCCTTCGTCCGGATCGTGAGACATCTATTTCACTGTGCGGTGATGGCAGACAGGAGATCTTCCTCCTGCGCCCTCCCCCTGCGTCGTCCGGCTGTCATCCGACGTCGAGCCGGAGCAGGTCCTCCTCCGTCTCCCGCCGGACGATCACCCGGGCCGCGCCGTCCCGCACCGCGACGACCGGCGGCCGGAGCACGTGGTTGTAGTTGCTGGCCATGGAACGGCAGTAGGCGCCGGTGGCCGGTACGGCGATCAGGTCACCGGGTGCCAGGTCGCCCGGCAGGAAGGCGTCCTTCACCACGATGTCCCCGCTCTCGCAGTGCTTGCCGACGACGCGGGCCAGCATCGGCTCGGCGTCGCTGGTCCGGGACACCAGGGCGACGCTGTACTCGGCGTCGTAGAGCGCGGTGCGGATGTTGTCGGACATGCCGCCGTCGACGGAGACGTAGGTGCGGAGGTTGTCGAGCGGCTTGATGGTGCCGACCTCGTAGAGGGTGAAGGCGGTGGGGCCGACGATGGCCCGCCCCGGCTCCACGGAGATCCGGGGCGTCCGCAGCCTCGCGGCCTCGCACTCCCGCGTCACGATCTCGGTGAGCGCCTTGGCGATCTCGTGCGGCTCGCGCGGGTCGTCGTCACTCGTGTACGCGATCCCGAGCCCGCCCCCGAGGTCGATCTCGGGCAGCTCGACCCCGTGCTCGTCCCGGATGTCCCTGAGCAGCCCGACCACGCGGTGCGCGGCGACCTCGAACCCCGACACGTCGAAGATCTGCGACCCGATGTGCGAGTGGATCCCGATGACCTCGAGGCCGTCGAGCTGCAGCGCCCGCCGCACGGCCTCCGCGGCCTGCCCCCCGGCCAGCGGAATCCCGAACTTCTGGTCCTCGTGAGCGGTGGCGATGAACTCGTGCGTGTGTGCTTCCACACCCACGGTGATACGAATCTGCACGCGCTGCCGGATGCCGAGTTCCCGCGCGATGTGGGCGACCCGCACGATCTCCTGGAAGGAGTCGAGGACGATCCGCCCGACACCGGCCTCGACGGCCCTGCGGATCTCCGCCTCGGACTTGTTGTTGCCGTGGAAGGCGATCCGGTCGGCGGGCATCCCCGCGGACAGCGCGGTGGCCAGCTCACCGCCGGAGCACACGTCCAGGTTGAGCCCCTCCTCGTGCAGCCAGCGCACGACGGCCCGCGACAGGAACGCCTTCCCGGCGTAGAACACGTCGGCGTCCGGCCCGAAGGCGGTGCGCCAGGCGCGCGCCCGGGCCCGGAAGTCCTCCTCGTCGAGGACGTAGGCGGGGGTGCCGAACTCCTCGGCGAGGGTCTTCACGTCGACACCGCCGACGGCGACGACCCCGTCGGCGTTCCGGTCGACGGTCTGGGCCCACACCTTGGGGTCGAGGGCGTTGAGATCGGTGGGCGGGGCGGCGTAGTGCCCCTCGGGCAGGACGTCGGCGTGCCGGGGCCCGGCGGGGTGCGCGGAACGGCTCATTGCTCTTCGGGCTCTCTCAGAGGTGATCGGGTGCGTCGATGCCGAGCAGGGACAGGCCGCCGGCCAGCACCGTCCCGGCGGCTTCGGCGAGGGCGAGCCGGGCACGGTGGGCGGCCGAGGGTTTCTCGTCGCCGCGGGGCAGCACGGTCGGCAGGAACGGCAGCGCGGCGTCGGCGAGGGTGACGAGGTGCCGGGCGAGCCGGTCGGGGGCGCGACGGATTGCCGCGCCGCTGAGGATGCGGGGGTAGTCGGCGAGGGCGGTGACGAGACCGCCCGGGGCGTCGGGAACGTCGCCGGGCACGGCACCGAACCCGAGCCGCCCCGCTCCCCGCCCGACGGCCCGCACCCGGGCGTGCGCGTACCGCACCCGGAACAGCGGGTTACTCTCCCGCTGCACCAGATGGTCGGCGGTGATCCGGGGCCGGTCGTGGGCGGCGGGATGCAGCAGCGCCCACTGGGCGGCGTCGGGCCCGAGCGGCGCCGGGTCCTCCGGCGCCGGCACCGGCCGCAGACTCACCGGCTCCCCGTGCTCGATCTCACCCCGCCCGCCCTGCGTCGCGACGATCCTGACCACGGCGTCGGCGACGACCTCGGCGCGGACGTCGTACGGCACCCGCAGCGCGACCACCTGTCCGGCGAGGGCGTCCCCGTGGCCGTAGCCGGCCCCGAGGCGGCAGATCTCCCCGACCAGGGTGGCGGCCGGCGAGGCGCCGGAGCTGAGCGAGATGTTGAGGAAGCCGGGCCCGGTGACGACGACGTCCTCGACGCCGGTCGCGTCCGCGAGGTGGGGCACCAGGATCTCGGCGACCCGCGCCGGCGGCTGCCCGGCGGCCCCGGCGAGCTGCAGCGCGACGTTGGTCGCGTAGTCCCCGCACCCGCCGGGCCCGGGCGCCGTCACCACGACCCGCTCCGGCACGGCCACACGCAGCTCCCCCGCATCCACGGCACGGCGCACGGCACGCTGCACGGTACGGGAGAGCTCGACGGGAGTCACGGGACAAGCGTAGGGGAGGAAGGGGGTGGGTATGCGAGCCGGTTTGGCCAGGCTTCCGGCATGTGGACGGGGCGGTGGGGGCAGCGGGGGTGGGGGGTGACCGGGCGGGGGCGGGGTCGGGGGCGGCAACCGGCGGCGGGAGCGAGGGCGCCAGCCGGCGGCGGGAGCGAGGGCGGCAGCCGGCGGCGGGAGCGGGGGCGGTCGACGGGGCGGCCGAGGTCGCCGGGGGACGCCGGGGACGGGGACGCAGCCGACAAAGGGGGACGGCGGCGGCACAGCCGACAGCGCGGGGCAGCGGGGAGGCGGCGCAGTCGGCAGCCGGGACGGCCGGGGTCACCGGAGACGGCGGCGCAGCCGGCAGCAGAGATCGGAGAGCGAGGATCGGGAATCGGGAATCGGGAATCGGAGATGAGGATCAGGGATCGGGAATCGGAGATGGGGAATCAGGGGTAGGCGGGGTTGCCCCCGGCCCGCTCCCCCGAGCACCGGACCTCGTCCCCCTCGCCCCGGCCCAGCCGCCGCCCGATCAGTTCCCGCACCACCTGGACGAGTTCCGCGGGTTCGAAGGGCTTGGCAAGGAACGCGTCGACGCCGACGTCGAGACCGGTCTCGACCTCGTGCTGCGTGCAGGCGCTGACGATGGCGAGCGGAAGATCGTGGGTCCGCGGATCCGCACGCAGCAGGGCGGCGGTCCGCAGCCCGTCGAGCCGGGGCATGACGACATCAAGGGTGATCACGTCGGGACGCACCCGATGAACGACATCCAGACACTCGGCACCGTCGGCCGCGGTCACGACCTCGATACCCTCCAGTTCGAGATTGACCCTGATCAGCTGCCGGATGACCTTGTTGTCGTCCACAACAAGCACCCGGCCCGACGCCCCTGGCACAACTCGAGAGTAGGTCCGGACCGGCCACCGCGTCCGGGTTTTCCCGACTTCCGCACCCGCGGACGAGCCCCCTCGCGAAACCCGTTCCTGATCACCCCGACCGAGCTGGTAGTGTTCTACCCGTCGCCGCGAGCAACAGCTCAAGGCCAGACGCCCCCGTAGCTCAGGGGATAGAGCAACGGCCTCCGGAGCCGTGTGCGCAGGTTCGAATCCTGCCGGGGGCACCCCTTATGAGGTGCCCAAAGACCCCGTCACCAGCGGAAACGCTGAGGCCGGGGTCTTCTTGCATGTGCAGGCGTATGCGGCCCTGAGCGGCCCTATGACGGCCTCTGTGGACTATTTGTGGACAGGATCTTGGAGCATCGCCACAGGTCAGCCCACCGATTCAGCCGAAGCCCATTATCCGGCGTCCGGCCACTCCTCGGGAGCATGGGGCGGCTCCGGCTCGTTCAACCGCTCAGCCTGCCGGGCGTTCTCCCCTCGCAGGCTCGTCAACCACGGCCAGAGGTCCGGGAGTGTCTGCTCAGGACAGGCGAGACGATGCTCGATGCGGCACCGCTGGAAAGGCTCGGCAGGACAGACGCCGTACACCGCCACTCGCCCGTCGGACGTCTCGATCCACCGGTACTCCGCCGGCACCAGGTGGGCGAGCGGAGTCATGTCGGGCTCCAACAGCACCCAGTCGTGTTCGATCGTCGCCACTCGTTCCTGTGGCAGACCGCAGTACGGGCACATCAGCCGTGACTCACCCAGCCTGCGCGTCGACTTCTTGGAAGCCCCCATATAGCGAGGGTCGGCACTCTGTCCGGCCGCGCGTAGAGGGCGAATCGGACGGGACTCCTGGGGCGCCCGAGCAGCAGCGAGGGGGAAAGTGGCGCGAAAGGTGCATCCAGCAACCGGCGGCTTAGAAAGTGCGGCCAGTACACGACGAAGCCCCCAACCCGTGAGGGCTGAGGGCTGAGGGCTGTTCGCGGAGCGACCTATTTTACTCGTACTCGCTTAGGAGATCTTCAATCTTCCGGTTGGCGATCTCCTGTCGCCCGTCGATGCACTTCGCGTAGCGGCCGAGCAGGACTTCAACGCTGTTTCCTGCCCGCTGGGCCACCTCGGTGGGGTCAACGCCGGAGTTGAGCCAGGTCGATAAGGCTGAGTGCCGGAGGTCGTACGGCCGAGCAGCGAGTGGTGATTCGACCGCGGCCGGCGAAAAGGCCAGCGTCCGAGCCTCCTGCCAAACGCGGTAGTACGTCGACGACCCGACCACTCCCCCACGCTCGTTCGTGAACAACCGTCCGTCCTCAGCAGTGCCGAAGACGTCGAGGTGGTGCTTGAGAATGGTGACGAGCTGAGGCGGGATCGGAACGAGCCGGACCTCCTCTGCGGGGCGATTCTTGAGACCCCGGTCGTCATGAGTCTCACCTGAGTCCGTCCACTGCTTTCCGGCACTGGGCCGCGTCCGGTTCAAGAGCGCCGTACCCCACCCGCGTTCGGGCAGCTTCAGGTCCGCCTCGCTGAGCGCCACCGCCTCAGCCGGCCGGAAGGCTCCGTAGTACATGCAGGCGAACAGGCCGACGAGTCGACGACCGCGGGCCCGGTCGTACCCGCCGACGTACGACACGGCCGTCAGCAGAGCACGTGCCTGCTCGGGGTTGGCAACCACGCGCGGGTCGACCTCTCCGGCAACCTTCGGCTTCTTCCACCGGATCCGGGCCACCGGGTTCTCTTTGAACTCCCCGAGGTCCACCGCGTAGTGCAAAGCATTGACCAGGGTTCGTCGCTTACGCCGGACGGTCTCCGCGGCTGCCGCGGTGCCGTCGAGCTTCAGCCTCAGCGAGTCCAGGACCGTCCTTGCCAGGGCGGCATCACCGAGGTCTGCCAGAGGTCGCGAAGCTTTCGAGACCCAGCTCAGAGTGTTCGCGACGTCATCGGGCAACTCGCGCTCATCGGGCCCGGGAAGGACAAACGCCCAGTTGCGGAGCGTCTTCCTGATCAGCTCTTCAGGCGGCTGGCCAGGTCGGTCGGCCAAAAGAGCCATGGTCACCGCCGTCAGCGACTCGTTGATCCCACTGCGCGTGTTGGGAGCAGCGTGGGGCCACTTCATCGCGAGGTACCTCAGAGCAAAGGCGTACCAGCTCATCGAAGCTGCCTTTTCGACCATCGAGTCAGGCAACCCGCTGGCGGTGTCGAACCCCTCGCCCCCATGCGCGGCCTGGAGCAGTTTGGATCGGTAGTGATCCGCCAGCCCTTTGGTCCGAAACTGTTCCGAGAACACGTTCCCCGCGACGACCCACCGAACGTCATAGGACGACTTCTTCGTGTTCCGCTTACGAACGCCCCACACCTTTATGTCCAGAGACTTCACGCTGCTGCCTCCAGCTGCCGCAACCACGTGGTGAAGTCGCTCCGCCAGACCCTGAGCTCCCCGTTGGGCAGCTTGAACGCAGCTGGCCCATGTCCCAGCTCACGCCAGCGGTAGAACGTCCGTCGAGACACTCCGCCAAGCTCGCTAAGGATCTGTGGAACGGTCATCAACTCATCTTTCACGTCAGGCTCCTTCCAGAGAGGCGAGCTCCTCGCGGGCGGTGTCGCGGCTGAGTTGGATGTCACGACGGATGTTGTCGGCGAGCCAGGATTCGCCGGGGGTGTGGCCGTGACCGGCGTAGGCCCAGTGGGCGAGGGTGAGCGTGGTCGCCTCGGTCTCGTCGTCCGGGTTGGGCAGGCCGAGGGAGCGGCGTTGCTGCTGTGCGCGGTAGTCGGCGCGGACCTGGCGCAGGGCACCGAGGGTGGTCGAGTAGCGGCGTGACTTCGTGGAGAAGTGGCCCCGGAAGCCGAGCATGTGAGCCCAGTCCCGCAGCTTGCGATCGGGGTAGAGCGCGTGCAGGTCGAGGCAGGCTTCAATCAGCCGGCGCGGGTGGTCCGGGACGCCGAGCAGGGCGAGTGCTTCCTTGTTGCCGATGCGACGGTCCACGGTGCCGGTGGTCTCGGCCGCCTTGGTCGCGTACTTGGCGACATAGGAGGCCACCGCAGCCTCGGTGATGTCCTCTCCCTCACCGAAGGCGCGGATCGGGCGTACGTCGACCTGGGTGCCCCACGTCAGGGTGCGGGCGGGTTGGGTCAACGCCGGCTGGTCGGGGTCTGGCTGGTACCTAGCCGGGGCCACGTCGACCTGTGCGCGGCCGGCGGCGGCATGGATCGCGTCGGTAAGGAGGTCGAGGGTTGCCCAGGCCGGCGGTGGGGAGTCGGGTCCTTCGGGCCCGTCGAAGCGGATCACAGCGTGGAAGTGCACGGCTCCGCGCTTTTGGTATTCGGCGACCTTGCCGAAGGCCACCCGCGACTGAGCGTGCGCCTCCTTCTGGGTGAGGCCGGCGCGGCGGGCGATCTCGCGGCGCAGGTAGATCGTGAAGTACCGCCACAGGTCGGATGCGTGGTTATTCCACAGCACGGCGCCTGCGTAGTCGTAGCTGTCGGGGTCGAGGGGGGTGCCGAGTTCGGGCGCGTCCTCGCCGTGCCGTAGACCGCAGCGGCAGGGCCGGTTGCCGGGCCGGTTGTGGACCGGGCCGAACGAGGGCGCGGTGAGGGTGGCGAAGACGCGGGGGTGGTCGCGGATGGTCTCGGGGGTGCCCTTGGCAGGGTCGCCGACGAGGCCGGCGCGGATGAGGTGGTAGGTGTCGCCGGCGTAGGTCCAGGCGCAGGCGGGGCAGCGGGACGCGCGACGGTTGCCGCACGCGATCCGCAGCCGGCCGCCAGGCTCGTTGTCGGTGTCGTAGCGGTGCAGGATCTGACCCGTCGTGCGGTCGCGGGTGACGGTGGAGCCTTGCAGGTGGATCGGGTCGGAGCAGCCGCCGGTACGCCGGATCTGGTCCTGGATGCGGTCGAAGCCAGCGGACCCGGCCAGCCTCAGCACGTCGGTGAGGGTGGCCGGGTCCTCCAGGCCCGCCAGGGTGGCGGTGTCGGTCATGCGAACACCTCCTGGCGTGCGGTCAGGAAGGCGTGGCCGATCCACCGGGTGTAGGCGGGCGGGATCGCTTCGGTGAGTTCCTCGTGGACGTCGGTCCACGTGATTCCCATCGCGGCCTGCATCTCCGCCACGGTGGCCTTGCCGCCGCCCTCCCCGTACGCGGCCACATAGGGGCCGTCGCGGTAGACGCCGTGGCGCCAGCCGCGCACGTAGCCCCGGTGCTTGGGGTGAGCCGGTCGGACGACGCCCCAGCCGCCGAGTTCGAAGTTGCGGTGGCGCAGCACGCCGAGTCCGAACATTTCCCCGCATAGGGTTAGGTCCTTGCGGATCTCCGCTTTGCCGTTGGGCTGCTCGATCACGTATGGCAGCCCGGAGGCGTCGAGGAGTTCGCGGGTGGGTGTCACGAGGTCTTCGTGTGCGCCGCCCCAGCCCTGGGAGGCGTTGGTGCCCACGGTGAGGGCGGCTTTGGCCTGGCAGGGCGGGGAGGCGTGCACGAGGGTGTAGCGCTCGATCTCGCCGGTGGTGATCAGGCGGGCGAGGTATTCGAGGGCGTCACCGCGGTGGTAGGGGAAGGGATAGTTCGGGCGGTCGGCGATGTCGCAGCCGTCGACCGCGAATCCGGCGTCCGCGTAGCCCTTTCCGGCACCGCCAGCGCAGGAGAACAGGTCCAGGACCCGACGCACGGTGTTCATCGGCGACCGCCTCGGTGGGCGGGGCCGTGGTTGTCGGTCCAGTCCTGGACCAGGGCGCGGACGCGGGAGGCGCCGCGGGCGGTGTCGGAGTCGCCGCAGGTTCCGCAGGTGTAGGAGCCGGTGGGGGTGGATGCGGTGGTGTTCCACCAGCGGGCGGGGTCGTCGTGCTTGCGGTAGATCGGTTCTGCGGAGACATGCAGGCCGGGTCGGTCCGAGGTCGGGGTGAGGTCAGCCACGGCCGGCCACCTCCCGCGCATCGGAGGTAAGCGCGTCCAGGGCGCCGGCGGCTTCGATCGCGGCAGAGGCGAGGTTACGCAGGGCCTCGGAGGTGCCGGGGACGGCGAGAAGCGCGACCTCGACGTTGTCACCGCCGATGCGGAGGCTGACGAAGGGGTAGGCGCGGTCCGCGAACGGCGTGACGCGGAAATGGGTGTCCGGCTGGATGTGGGCCGAGACGGTGATGTTCTCCATGGCCGTCACCGCCCGATCTGGGCAAGCGCTGGGGCGGGGCTGGTGTGGCCGGTGCCGTTGCAGGCCGGGCAGTCGACACGGAGGGTGGCGCGGGTACCGTCCGGGTTGCGGGTGCCGGTGGCGATGGCGACGCGGGCGAAGCCGTCGCAGTCGCGGCAGGGGCACGGGGCCGGGGTGTTCCGGGGCATGATGGGGCTTCCCTTTCGGGTCCGTTGGATCAGGAAGTGGGTCAGGCGCCGGGGCGGCGGTTCTTTGGCGAGAGAGCCGCCCCGGGGCCGTTAGCGCTGGCTGTTGAGGTCCTTCAGCAGCGACTTGAGGACGACCGCGACCAGCGCGACCGAGACGGCGGTGATGGCGACCGCTAGGAGCATGGAGACCAGGACCGCGCCGACGACCAGGACCACGGCACCGCCGCCGGCGGCGAGAGCGAGCGCGGAGCCGGGCGTGAGCTGAACCGTCGGCCGGGCCGGGGCCGCGGGGGCGACCGGAGCCGGGGCGGGCGCGGCCGGGACGACGGGCGCCGGGACGGAGGGCTGGGGCACGGTGGGTGCCGGAGCCGGTGCGGTATCCGGGGTGGGGTACTTCGGGGTGAACATCGGTGAATCTCCCTTCGAGGTCAGTGGCAGGTGTGGGTGCGGGCGGCGAGTTCGGCGGCCGCACGGTCGAAGTACTCGTTCGAAACGCCGCACTTGGGAGCGGTGCAGGCGGCGATGTGTTTGGTCTGGCCACGGCCGTTGTTGAAGGTGGCGACCTTGACCGGCCCGATGCGGATCACGTCGTAGAAGCGGTTCGGGCGCACGGTGGAACCTCCTTTGCGTTCAGGCGAGTTGCGCGACGATGGCGAGTGCGAGGTCTTCCGGCAGGCCGAGGCGGGCGCGCAGGGTGGCCGCGTCGATCTCGGCCCCGGTGCGGGCGCGGTGGTCGGTGGCGACTTTCCGGGCATGGTCGATCAGGGCCGGGGGCACGCCGGGTGCGGCCTTGGGTAGCGCCGGGACAGGTTCCGCCTCGGGGATTTCCGGGGCCGGTTCGGGTGTCTCGGGGCGGTCGACCGCGACCACCGGACGCGGCTCCGTGGCTGGCTCGGGAGCGGGTGCGGGGTCAGGGGTGTGGTCGGTGTGCTGGTGGGCGAGGAGGGTGCCGCCGAGGAAGGCAATCGCTGGCCAGCCGGCGATGCCGAGGCGGAGCAGGGCGGGCGGGTGTTCCATGTCGAGGAAGCCCGCGGTGGCGATGTTCGCGCCGAGGGATGCGACCAGGGCGACCAGGAACCAGCACCAGGCCAGCCGGGATCGCTGGGCGCGCAGTCGACGCCACGCGGCGACGAGGAGCAGGTCGACGGAGACCGGGTAGGCCCAGGCCTTCCAGCCGGTCTGCCCGGCAGCCTGCGCGAGGTCGTGCAGGTGGGCGAAGGACAACGCCCCCGCAATCACGGCCTGAACCAGTACCGCGTCGGGACGGATCGAGAGCTTCATGTCTTCACCTCCTTCAACGTGTTGGAGCAGGTCAGGGGACTAGTCGGGGGCTTCGCCGGAGCCGAGACAGTTCAGGCAGAACCCGGTCTGCTTGCCGACCGTTCGGCGCTTGCGGCCGACCTGGACCGTGCGGGAGACCTCCCCGCAGCCGTTGCAGACCGGGCATGGCGCGGGCTTCGGCTCCGGGGTCGGCGTGGTCTTCGGCGCGGCCACGTCAGGCGTCCAGGCGGGGGTAGCCGTGACCGGGCGGCGGGTAGGCGCCAGCGTCGGTCAGGGAGAACTCAGCGGCCAGCGCTCCGGCCATCACGGCCGTGAACGCGTCCCGCTCGTCGTGGTACTGCACGTGGTCGACGAAGGCCTTGTACAGGAAGCCCAGCCGGTTGACGTCGTCGGCGATGTCGGCCCGGCGGTGCTCGCGTTCCTGGTCGGGGTTCATGGGTGTTCCCTTCCGGTTTTCGGCATGGCACGGGTAGGGACCTGGCGCGAAGCGGTCGCGCCAGCCGGAGTTATGCGGGGATTACTCGCCCGCCGGCAGGGCTTCCACCAGCGGTGGTTCCGCTGGCATCGGCGGGATCACGGTCCGCTCGATGGGGCGGAACGGGGCCAGGAACGGCAGGTCGGGGGTCAGGTGCGCGTACTGGCGGCAGACCTCGGCGGCTTCGGCCGGGGTGACCTCGGGGGTGCGGATGCGGGACCAGTAGCCGGAGGCGTCACCGGCCACCGCGACCCCGGGACGATCGGCCCGGATCCCGGTCACCGAGACCACCGCGTCGGGGGCGACGTCGCCCAGGCCCATCTCAGCAGTCTGCTTGTCGTTGACCCGATGGACCACGCGGCCGGTGAGCTGGGCGCGCAGGGCGGTTGCACCTCGGCCGAGATCGGAGCCGAAGCGCTGCCCGCAGACCTCCAGGTAGATGCCGATCGCACGGGCCATCTGGCCGAGGCGGACCAGCTGCATGACGGTGTGGTCACGGTCGGCTTCCTCCTTCTTGGAGGTCACCAGGAACAGCTCCGCCACCTCATCGATGAGCACGACCAGCGGCACCGGCCGGACACGGTCCGGGAGTTCCCACAGATCAGAGGCGCCGTAGAGGGCGAGCAGGTCGAAGCGGTCTTCCATCTCCTGCACCAGCGCATCCACCAGGCGGCCGGCGCTCTGCCGGTCAGTGGCCAAGGCCGACAGGCGCGAGGCATAGCGGGACTGCTCCACACCGCGCTTGCAGTCGATCCCGACCAGCCCCACCGGGAGCTGCGCCAGGCCCTTGACGAGGTTGCGCTGGAACATGGACTTGCCGGACTGGTTCGCGCCCAGAGTCAGGGCCATGGGCTGCTGCCGGTAGTTCCGCTCGAAGACCGAGCCGTCCTCCCGCAGCGCAACCGGGACGACCAGGTCACGAGGCTTGGCGGTACGGGGCATCCGGACCCGGCGCAGGACGTCGTAGCCGGTCATGCGCAGCTCGACGTATCCGGGCTTGGTCTCCGCCACGGTCACCGAGTGCACGCCCCAGGCGTGGCGCAGACGCTCGGTCGCGGCGGCTATGTCGGCGGGTTCCAGGCCGGCGGGAAGGCGGAGCGTGACCAGGAAACCGGTCGACGTCCCGCGGACCCGGCGGACCTTCGGCGGCGCGGGCCGTACCTCAGCACGGGCCAGGTTGCGGCGGACGAAGGCGCGAAAGCCGGACGGCTTCACCGTCAGCCCGCACACCTCCATCGTGTCCCGATAGGTCCAGGTGAACCGGCCCCAGGTGACCGGCAGACCCACCAGCGACCAGTACACGCGCGGCGCGCGAACCTTCGCGTAGCCGATCCCGCCGGCACCGGCAGCTAAGCCACCCAGCTCCAGCCAGGGCGTGACGTCGGTCATGGTCAGGCCCCCAGCGGGGTGACCGCGACCGCGCGGAACGAGATCCCGTGCCGCTTCTGGCCGTTGAACTCGTTCTCCCAGTCCCGAGCCTTCAGCCCGGTCACGGCGACCATGTTGCCCGGCGCGAGCCCCTCCGGGAGCCCGGTCTCCGGAACGGTCACCTGGTAGAGGTTGCCCTCACCCTCGTCCGAGACCAGCAGGCCCACCGTGGACAGACCCGCACCGGTCTCCCGGTCCACGGCCCGCTCCCCGGTCTTCTGGTTGACCAGCTTCGGCGCCGGCGCAGTCGCCACGAACACCACAGCGGTCGAAAGGTCGATCTTGAACGACGGCATGTAGCCCATCCTTCGATCACAGAAGCCGCCCGGTGCGACCTCTCTAGACATCTCCATTGAAGCGCCACCTGTATAGAGATGTCAAGGGAATCTGTATAGAGATGTTCGCGGTCGTCGATTCGGGTCACGCGTACAGGACGGCTATGTGCATGCGTGCACGCCCGGCCTGTCGGATGTGCACGCGTGCACTAGGCTGTCTAGAGAAGAAGGGAGGGCTTCCTCATGGCCACCACCGACGACGACCGTCGGCCCAAATACCAGCGGATCGCGGACTCTCTACGTGAGGCGATCGAGTCGGGCGCATACGGTCCCGGTGATCGGCTTCCAGGGGAGAACGACCTGATGGCTGCGCATGGCGTGGCCCGCATGACGGCGCGCCAAGCGTTGACCGTGCTCAAGGACGAAGGTGTCGCCGAGTCCCGCAAGGGTGCCGGCGTGTTCGTCCGCTCCTTCCGGCCGTTGAGGCGCCGAGGCATTCAGCGGCTTGCGCAAGAGCAGTGGGGCAGCGGTCGGTCCGTCTGGTCTGCCGACATCGAGAATCGCACGCTTGTCGTAGATCAGGTGGCGGTCTCGGAGGAGTCCGCAGCGGAGCGGATCGGGCAGGTGCTGGACCTGGGCGATGAGGAGACCGTTTGCGTGCGACGCCGGCGGTTCGTCTTGGACGGGAAGCCCGTTCTTCTCGCAACGAGCTATCTCCCCATGTCGGTGGTCGCCGGGTCGGCGATCACTCAGGAGGACACGGGCCCCGGCGGAACGTACGCCCGCCTTGCCGAACTCGGGTACAAGCCGGTGCACTTCCGCGAAGAGATCCGCTCACGCATGCCCACCAAGGATGAGGCGGCGCAGTTGAGGATCTCCTCGGGCACGCCGGTCATCCTCATTTGCCGGACCGCGTTCGCGGACGAAGGGCGCCCGGTTGAGATCAACGAGATGACCTTGGATGCGGCCTCTTACATCCTGGAGTACGACTTCGACGCGTGATCAGCCGGACCAGGTTCGCGGGTCCCGCGCCACCTCATAGATGCGGGCCACCTGGTCAGGCAGGAGCATCGGAGAGAGGCCGGACAGGGTGCGCCCGAGGTGTCCCACATCCAGGACGAGTACCGGGGAGTTCGCGTTCTTGACTGTCAGCTTCGCCGCATGCACCACGGAGATCACGGGACGTACCGGAACGTCGATGCCGCAACGACGAGACAGGACCCGAGACACGCGGCCGGCTTCGGACTGACTGATCGCGATGTGGCGGGTCGCGGCTCCGTTGACCGTGATGGCGGTGTCGCCGTACCAGACGGTTTTGCCTCGGTGCCGCTTGGAGTTGATGGCGAAGACGCCGGCGGGGCCGATGGTGAGGTGGTCGATGTCTGCGCCACTCGGCCACTGGATTGCATGGAGAGTGAACCAACCGTGGCGTTTGAGCTTGCTCAGCTTCCTTGCGGTGGCAAGCTCTCCGGCGAGCCCGTCCGACCAGCTACGGATCTCCGAGCCAGGAATCCAGCGGTTGATCAACCTAAGCACAGGGTTCGGCTGTAGGTCTTGGATCTTCTTGCGCACCGCGTCGCCCGGCCGATTGCGCGCTAAGTCACCCAGCAGTTGCTGCACCCCGGCTCCTCCTCCGTGGCTCCTCGCTGCCAGATCACCACGGAGGCCTGACCAGTACCTAGACCGGTACCGGCCATGAGCTGTTACAGGTTTCTCTACCTCATCAAGCCGGCTGCGCTCCGCTCCGCCGGGCGCGCTCCCGGCTCCGCTCCGGGCGCCGCTCCTGCCTTCGGCCCGCTCCGCCCGCGCTGCGCCGAGGCGCGCCCACGTGCGAGCGCGACCGGTTGCCATGCGTCGATCACCACATAGCGGGGCTCACGGTCAGGACCATGCCTCCGGCGGGGGATCGGCCGGCACCGGGATGGCGAGGGCGCCGTTCCCGCCCGCGGGTTCGTAGTGGCGTGCGCGGGGTGCTCCCATCCCGACCACCATCGACCCAGGCAGAGCCGAGCAGACGCGGCCCATGGCGTCCAGGTCGTTCGTACAGTGGCGCGCTCCACCTGGACGCCATGAACCACGCCCGCTCCACGGTGTGTGGGTCGACGGCGGACGGGATGGGAGCTAGGGAGAGTGGTGACTGAGGAGAGCGGACGTCTAACAGGCTGTCAGTAGTAACGCTTACCCTCCCGTCATGCGCAAAGGTGCGATCAGCCGAGACGGTGTCCTCAAGGCCATAGCCGAGCACGACGATTGGGGCCGTGACCGGTTCCTGGCCGAGTACGGGTACAGGCCGGCGACGGGGTACTTCCTGATACACGAGGACCGGACGTACGACTCGAAGGCCATTGCCGGGGTGGCCCACAAGTACGATCAAGGCCGAGCGCTGAGGCCGGATGAGTTGAGCGGGGGAAGGTCGCACGCCGCCAGGTGGCTCGCCCGACTCGGCTTCGTGATCCGTTCGTCACGGGATCCCGACTGGACGCGGGACGAGATCATCCTTGCCTGCGACCTGGCGATGGCCAACGGCTGGAAGCGACTGGAGTACAACGACCCACGGGTGACCGAGCTGTCTGCACTGCTTCAGACCATACCGATCCACCGTGAAGAAGTACGTACCGAGCTGTTCCGGAATCCCAACAGCGTGGCTCGCAAGACCGTCGACATCACGTGCCGACACCCGGACTACCGCGGGAAGCCCACGAACGGCAACGCACTCGATGTCGAAGTCATGAACGACTTCCTTGCCCGGCCGGCCGAGATGACGGAGGTAGCCCAGCTCATCCGGCGTGGTCTTGCCACAGGCGAACTCCAGGACCTGCCCTCGGGGGTCGAGGAGGAAGACGACTACAGCGCACCCGAGGGCAGGTTGCTGATACGCCGCCACAGGAGTCGCGAGCGGGACAAGGGCCTGCGTAAAAGGAAGATCGATGCCGTGTTGCGCCAGGGGCGCGAGCTCTCCTGTGAAGCATGCGGCTTCGACTTCGAGGCGACGTACGGTCCGCGGGGCGCCGGATACATCGAGTGTCATCACGTCGTGCCCTTGCACGAGGCCGGCGAGGGGCGGACCAAGCTAAGTGATCTCGCGCTGATCTGTGCCAACTGTCATCGGATGATCCACCGCCGCGCGCCGTGGCCACCGCCTGACGAACTCCGGAACCTCATCCAGGAGACAACAAACCGGGGCGGGGCATGGATCCCCTCGCAGCAGGAACCCGGCCGACCACGACTGAGGCCGTCGTAGTCCCGTAAGCGATCAGGCTGTGCCCGAACCGTCTGTGCCGACTTGTCAGCGAAGTACAGCACCTATCACGACCACGGGTGACCGTCCCACCAGCTCAGCACCGTCCATGCCCGCGTTGTCAGTGTGGCATGCGATGATCCCCCACATGCCGAGTTCCATGCCATCCAAACGTTCACTCTCCGTCGCAGGCCTCTTCGCAGGGATCGGCGGAGTCGAACTCGGCTTGCATGCGGCAGGTCTGCGCACCGAGCTTCTCTGCGAGTGGTGGGAACCTGCACAGACCGTGCTGCAACATCATTTTCCGGACGTCCCGCTTCACGACGACATTCAGACACTCAAGGAACTTCCTGACGTCGACGTCGTGACTGCTGGCTTCCCGTGCACCGATCTATCCCAAGCTGGCCGCACCGCAGGAATTCACGGCAAAGCTTCCGGGATGATCAAGCATCTATTCGAGCTACTCGAAAGCGCATCCCCTCAATGGGTTGTCATTGAGAATGTACGCAACATGCTGAATCTCGACCGCGGGACAGCCATGGAGTATCTCGTCACCCAGTTTGAACGACTGGGCTACACCTGGGCTTATCGCCTTGTGGACTCGCGGTTCACAGGCGTTCCGCAGCGACGTCACCGAGTAATCCTGGTAGCCTCCAAGACGGCGGATCCCCGGACGGTCATTTTTGCCGATGACGCCGGAAAGCGCCAGGATTCTCACTATCGGCAAGATGCGTTCGGATTTTATTGGACCGAAGGCAACACCGGCCTGGGGTGGGCCCAAGACGCCATCCCAACACTAAAGGGAGGCTCCGGGCTGGGAATTCCATCGTCTCCAGCTCTATGGGTATGTGACGCAGCGCCAGGCCGCGCCATCGTCACTCCTCGCATCGAGGACGCCGAGGCTCTTCAGGGGTTTCCCAGGGGATGGACAGAGCCCGCACAGCGTCGGGCCCGAGCCAGTCTGCGATGGAAGCTCGTCGGCAACGCCGTGACCGTTGGGGTCTCTGAATGGCTAGGCCGGCATCTCGCAGAGCCAGGCGAGCCACTGGCGATGCCCTACACCGCCCTGCCTGAAGGTGCCCGTTGGCCGACGGCAGCGTGGGGCCGCGCCGGCCAACGCTGGACTGTCGAGTGCAGCCTGTGGCCGGAGCAGCACCCGTACCAGCACCTCCTCGACCTGATAGACGTAGAAGCCACCGCTCCACTGAGCCTTCGCGCCACGACGGGCTTTCACGACCGCCTGATGAGGAGTCGTCTGCGCTACCCGGAAGCGTTCGCGTTGGCTCTGAAGTCCCACATCGGCCACATGGATCCGTCCAGCGACAAGAGTCCCACCAGCCCCGCCTCACTTCTCAGCACGAAAGCCTGACCAAGGAGCGTCTTCGGGGCTATGGTGGCGCCGTGACGGAACAAGATCGCCTGCAGCAGCTCAGCAGCATCCTGGAAGTGGTGGACCACTCCGCCCCCAGCGTGAGCAAGTACCGAGAACTGCAGCGCTTGTTGTCCAAGTTCACAGGGCTTGAGCCTCAGCTCATCTACCCGACTTTCGTAAGCAAGGCCGGCAACATGAGTGTGCGTAGCGGCCAGTCGAAACGGGCAAAGAGCGCAAGACTCATGGTCTTCGTCGTCATGCGGAACGATCAGGACGACGAAATCCGGAGAGCCGCTCGTGAGTTTGGCAGCGCCGAGCGTAAGCCGCTTGTTATCTTGCAGCGCGATCCCGATGATCCCTCTTGGGCTCCGACATACGGCTTGACTCCCATAGGTGACGTCGACGCCGCCGAAATCATTGTCAGACTGAGAGAAGCATTCGGCCAATTCGAGGTTGGACGTCGGACTCGCGGGTCAACCGAACAAGCCTCATCCTCGGCCCCTGTACCGCAGCGTCAAGATCCGGTCCCGTTTGTTGTCATGCCTGATCGCGAATCTCAGCCAGAGACATCAGGAGAAGCTCTAGTACTCGTCCCTGACTTCTGGGACGACTTTGGCTTTCAGACACTTTTCGATCTGCACTACAAGGACGCAGCGGGCTCCTACCATGAAGTCGGGCAGGTGAAGATCGCACATCGACACCAGACTCATGGGCGCCCGCCCCTCCCCAGTCAATTCTTACACCTGGACGACGAGTTCTTCTCGCTCGGACAAGGTGAGAACTACTACGACGAGCTGGACGGTTATGGTCTGAGGGAAGTCGCGCTCGCCAGCCTCCACGACGTCGCCTATAACGAGCAGAAATTCACAGAAGTCTCAGATTACGAGGTCACACTAAGGTCGCTCCTCCGAACAGTTCCTCGGTCGACAGTTGAGTCTCAATTCCGCCGCATTGCTCATGGCGGCGTAATACTGCGAGACTTCCTGTTCCAATACACAGCACCAGAGCGTACATCGAGTGCCGGAAAGCCACTTGAGCTCAAGTTCGAGGTATTCACAAATAGTGAGCCGTCGACCAATGTTCACGTAATCATCGGAGGGAACGGCGTAGGCAAGACGACCTTGCTGAAGGGTATGTCTGCCGCGGTGTCGCCGGGAACGCCTGAATCTGACAACCGGGGCATCTTCGTTGATCTCGAAGCAGACTGGGAACCCGGAGAGAGTTCCTTCCCGTTCCTAAACGTGATCTTCGTGAGCTTCAGCGCCTTCGATCCCTTCATGCGCAAGGTGACGCAAGGTGCAATGGCCGAACCGGACACCTTGTTCTCCTTGAACGTACCGAGTGTGCCAATTTCTTACATCGGCCTCGGTGACCCCGACAGTGACGATCGACGCCCGAGAGATATTCAGGGGCTTGCCCAAGAATTCATCGACAGCGTGGGGGAGTGCCTCAGGAATGCAACGCTACGTCAGAAGTGGCTTCGCGCAATGGAGTCTCTAGAGACAGATCCACTTTTCAGGGATCTTGACCTCCGTCCCCTCGTTGAATCCAATGATGCTGTACCGAGCACGGAGCTCTTTTGGACTAACGCGGAAGCAGGGCTGCTGAAAGCATTCAACCGTTCGAGCTCCGGACATAAAGTTGTTTTGCTTACACTTACCCGCCTGGTAGAGGAATCCCGCGAGCGCTCGCTCATTCTGTTCGACGAACCAGAATCACACTTGCATCCGCCCCTTCTCTCCGCCTTCATGCGAGCGCTCTCAGAACTACTAACGGATACGAATGGTGCAGCTATCATTGCGACGCATTCACCCGTAGTACTTCAGGAAGTCCCTAAGAACTGCGTATGGAAACTCCGACGTAGCGGTGACCAATGCGTTGCAGACCGCCCCCAGATCGAGACATTCGGCGAAAACGTCGGCGTTTTGACGCATGAGGTCTTCGGGCTGGAAGTCACCCAATCCGGATATCACGCCGAGCTCCAGCAGGCCGTTACCGAAGAAGAGTCGTTCGAGGCGGTAGCCAACAGATTCGGCAATCAGCTCGGCAGTGAAGCGCAAGGGATCGTCAGAATCATGTTGGCTGTAAAGGCTGCGGAGGGCGCGCGTTAGATGTGGCCGCTAAGTCCCCCAACCATATCGGCACGAGAAGCCTATCTGTCATGCCTGACAAAAATTCAGGACGCAGAACTAAAAGAGAATTTCACCGAAGCTACAGACTCGATAGAAGAGGCCGCTGATCGTTTTGCGGAGCACGCCACGCTTCGGGATCTCCACACACTGAACCCTATAGCTTTCCAGCCTGAGAACAATGGGCTTGGAGTGCCGCTCAAAATCACGTCTGACGACCTTTCCAGCAAGCTCTACGACCAGCGCATGGCTAAGGACGGCTCGCCGGGTCGCGCGATCTATGACCGAATCAAGCTAGCCCCCGAGAACGGGCTTTGTCCGCTGTGCGGTGTCCGAAAAGTGGGGACACTGGATCATTATCTCCCTCGTGCCAGCTTCTCGGCTCTAGCCGTTGCCCCGCTCAACCTCATCCCGGCTTGCTTCGAATGTAATCGCTTTAAACACAACAAACGTCCGATGAAGGAAGAGGAGCAGACGCTTCACCCGTATATTGACGACATAACGGAAACTCGATGGCTATCCGCCACGGCGTTCGAGGGCGCGCCAGCCAAGGTGCAGTTCTCGGTTGGCGGTCCCCCTGGCTGGGCACACGTGCTTCGAGAACGCGCAAAGTACCATTTCGATGTATATAGACTCGGGGAGCTCTACTCTCATCACGCGACTTCTGAGATGAGCAGCATTCGCCGGCTCCTCAGACAGATGCATTCCATTCAGGGAAGTATTGGCGTTAGGGCACATTTAAAGAACTGCGAAGAAAGCGCCTGTGAGCATGATGTGAACAGCTGGAGGACCGCGATGTACGCCGCCTTGGCGGACAGTGACTGGTACTGCGCGGGGGGATTCGATGCAGTGGCCTTTTAGTCGCTCAAGCTAGAGCAGTTGGAAGATCGACTCAAAGTCCCGAGGCCGCCAGACTGGGCTCGCGACGAGATCATCCTCGCTTGTGACCTGGTCACGGCCAACGGATGGAAGCGTCTGAAAGCTGAGGACCTGCGCGTAATCGACCTGCCCGAACTCTTGCAGCTCATGCCCATCCACGCCGAGGCCAGTCGTAACGAGAAGTTCCGGAACCCTAACAGCGTGGCCCGAAGGACGGTCGACATCGCTTCGCGCACCCGGACTACCAAGGTGCCCCCTCGAACGGCAGTGCCCTTGACAGGGAGGTACTGCGTGATTTCCTCGAACGCCCGCCCAGATGGCCGAGGTTGCGCTCCTGATCCGTCAGGGCATCACGGCCAGCGAACTACAACGCCTCCCCCATGACGCCGAGGAGGACGGCGCCACCGACCGAGTGGCGGCTTGGGAAGAACACCCTCTGCGAGGTCTTCGAAAGCAGACCCTGCTCCGGCACGGCGTCATGGACCATCCGTGGACAGGACCCACTCAGCCGGTCGCCCACGTGGCCCCTGACCAGCAACGTTTCGTAGGATCGAAAGGCCCTCCGGAGCCGTGTGCGCAGGTTCGAATCCTGCCGGGGGCACTTCGCATGAGGTGCCTAAAGACCCCGCCATCAGCGCGTTCGCTGAGTGCGGGGTCTTGTTGTTTGTGCAGGCGGACGCTGCTCGATGCAGCTCCATGACAGTGATCACGTAATGACGGCGTAATGACCTTGAAGGCTCTCTTCGCAGGCCAGACACCGTTTCGAAGGCCCCGAGCAAGGCTCATTATGGACCTGGGCATGCAAACGATCTTGTGATCTCATACTGCCGTGGATGGTGTCATCTCAGCCTTAATCGCCATTGCAGGGACGTTGTTGGGCTCCGCCCTCACCTACGCGTTTCAGCGCAACGCGTCTGCCCGGGACCAGTTGTTCGCGTCTCAGCAACAACTCCGCTCGGACCGGATGAACGTCTACAGCGATTTCGCCGGAGCACTGACAGAGTTCCGGCGGGGGCAGCAGGATCGCTGGCACCGCAGGAGCGAGGATCCAGACGGCTCCGCTTTCATCGAAGCTCGCACGGAGGCTTACCGGCTCCGCGGGATCGCCCTCCACGCGTTGTTCCGGGTCCAGCTCATAGCAAGCGCGCGGGCACTGATCGATACTGCACAAGACGCCTACGCCCTGACATCCACCTTGCACAAGGCAGCCGACAAAACGGAGCTGAGTGACCTCGGCGCGCAGGCGCGAGAAGTTCTGGAGCAGTTCGTCAAGCTCGCCTCATCGGACGTGCAGTAACGCCGAAGGTCCCCGGATCTCTCCGGAGCCCCTCTCCAGCCTGACCAGCTCTTTCAGCGCCCTTGGCGCTGGTGTCTACACGTTCTCTTCCCCCAGACCCTTCAGAATCCGGTCGTTCATCTCCTGTTCCTGGCCGTCGATGCACTTGGCGTAGATCTTCAAAAGGACGTCCACCGAGTGACCGGCGCGAGCCGCCACCTCCGGCGCGGGAACGCCCGAGTTGAGCCACTGGGAGACGCCCGCGTGCCGGAGGTCGTACGGGCGAGCCGCCAGGACTGTGGCGACCTGTTCGGGTGGGAACGCCAGGGCACGGGCTTGCTTCCATGCACGCGAGTACGACGAGGCGGCGATCACGTTGCCCCGCTCGCTGGAGAACAGCCGGCCGTCCTCCGCCGTGCCGAACTCCTTGATGTGGTCCTGGAGCATCCGCACGAGCGGGGGCGGGATCGGCACGATGCGTACCTCGCCGTCCGCCCGCTGCTTCAGGCCGCGCCGATCGTGTGCCTCGCCGGAGTCGGTCCACGCCTTACCGGCGGTGGGCCTGGTCTCTGCCAGATCGATCCGGCCCCAGCCCTTCTCCGGCAGCGTGCAGTCCGAGAGCCGCAGTCCGAGCGCCTCACCGGGGCGCATGGCCGCGTAGTACAGGCAGCCGAAGAACGCCCGTAACCGTCGGCCGCTGGCGCGGTCGTAGCCGCCGACGTAGGTGAGCGCGGTCAGCAGCTCCCGAGCCTGCCGGGGGTTGACCACCACCCGACGGTCAACCTCCTGAACCGCTCGCTTCCCCCTCTTACGTCGTACTCGGCTCAGCGGGTTCGAGGGCAGCGCCTCCAGTTCAACCCCGTATTCGAGGACGTTGTAGACCACCGCACGCCGTCGACGGTACGTCTGCGTTGCCGCAGGCTTGCCGTCGAGCTTCCGCGTGAGCGCATCGATCAAGTCGTGCACGCGGGTGATCTCCTGGAGCTCGGCCACCGGCAGCGACGCCTTCTCGATCCATTTCGCTGCTGCTGCGATCTCCTCGGGCCGTTCGCGCTCCCTCCTAGGTGGAGGCAGGACATACGAGCGCAGTGCCCGCCGCAGATCGGCCTGGGCAGGACGCCCGCGGACCGACTTGACCAGCGCGGGCATGACCGTCGCCAGGGCATCGGTCATGCTGTCCCGCTGCTTCGCCGACGCCTCGGGCCACCGGGCATCGATGTACTTCAGCGCCAGTTCGAGCAAGGACAGAGCAGCCTTGCCCCCGCGCAGCGAGTCGGGCAGACCGGTCACCGTGTCGAAGGGCTCGCCCTTGTCCGCCGCCCGAAGCAGCTTCGCCCGGAAGCGATCGGCGAGCGCCTTGGTCTTGTGCGACTCGTGGAACGGCTCGCCGTCCACGGACCAGCGGACAAGATACGTCGGTTTCTTCGCGGAGCGGTTGATGCTCAGCTTCCAGATGACAACCTTGTACGACTTCACGACGCCGCCCCCTCCGCCCGTTCCTCCAACCAGTCGTTGAGCACGTCCCGCCGAACCCGGAGCTCCCCGTTCGGCAGCCGGATGCAGGCAGGGGCGATGCGCAGTTCCCGCCAGCGATAGAAGGTGCGCCGGGAGATGCCGCCCAGTTCGTCGAGCACCTGCCGAACGGTGAGCAGTTCGGCCGTCTTCGCATGACTGTCACGCGCCATGACGACCGCCTCCCTCCCGCACCGAAGCGGCCAGGAGTTCCCCCGCCGGCGAGTAGCCGCGCCCCGCATAACGCCACCGGCCAACCGTGACGGTCGGAACGTCAGCCAGACCGAGGGACGCCCGTTGCTGCTCCGCACGGTGGTCGGCACGGGCCTGTCGAAGAGCCGTCAACGTGGTCGAGTAGCGCCGCGACTTGCTGGAGAAGTGGCCGCCGTACCCGAGCATGTGAGCCCAGCGCCGAAGCCCGAGCGGCTCGAACTCCGCTAGGCCGCCCAGCCACCAACACGTGCCGATCATGCGCAGCACGTGTGCCCGGACAGGCAGCATGACCATGTCCCGCGCGTCGTAGATCCGGCCATCCACCGCGCCGGCGGTCTCCGCTCCCTTCGTCGCGTACTTGGCGATGTAGCCCGCGACGGCCCCCGCAGAGGCGGGCCGCTCCCCCGCGTCCCGTCGGTACGAGGTGACAGGCCGTACGTCGACCTGCCCACCGAAACGCAGCTCCCGCGGACCGACGACGTCCGCGCCCGGGGCCGCAAGCCGCACCCGACCAGCCACCACCGGAACGGCCTCCGCCAGCAATGCCGTAGTCGCCCAGCCCGGCGGAGGTGAGTCGGGCCCGTCCGGTCCGTCGAGTCGGATCACACCATGGAAGTGGACCAGGCCCCGCCGCTGATACTCAGCGACCTTCGCGTACGAGAGTCGGGCGACTTCCCCGAACTCCGTACGCGACAGACCCGCCCGCCGGGCGATCTCCCGCCGCAGCTCCAGCCCGAACCGGTGCCAGAGGTGACCGGCGAACGCGTGCCAGAGAACGGCGCCCGCGTAGTCGTAGCAGCGCGGGCAGAGCGGTTCGCCGAGGCGAGGATCGTCGGCCGCGTGCCGCGTACGGCATCCGACCGGCCGCCCGTGCGGGCAGCACTCCTCCGGCCGGCGGGGACGACAGGCCCGTACGAGCCCATCGTGTTCCCGCCGAGTGTGGACCGGCCCGAAGCCGGGAGCGGTGAGCGTGGCGAACACGCGCGGGTGCCCGCTCACCGCCTCCGTGACGTTCTTGCCGCCGACGAGTCCGGCCCGAACCAGTTGGTACGTATCCGCCCGGTACAGCGCCGAGCAGGCCGGGCACACCGTCGCCCGCCGGTTGCCGCATGCGGTGAGCAGGCGACCGCCATAGACGTCCGACCCGTACGAGAGCAGAGCCGCACCCGTGGCCATGTCGAAGACGGTCACCGTGCCGACCAGGTGAATCGGGTTGGTGCACCCGCCGAGGCGGACAATGTTCCGGCGCCATGCGTCGAAGTCGGGTTCCGAGGCCCTGGCGACCAGAGCGGCAGCACTGCCCGGTACGAGGGTCGTGGTCATCGTCGACCACCGCCCCCACCGAAGGCGTGCCGCATCACGGCCGAGATTGCTTCCGGCCGAGTCTTGGCGCTGAACCGGAACGTCGGATCCGTGAGCCAGACCGCGGCAGCGTGCGCCGGGCACAGGTGCTGCTCGGTGTCGTCGAGCCCGACGAGGACGACACGTTCGGGTCCCTCGCAGGTCGAGACCTCGGGACCGTCTCCCTTGAGGTCACAGTCGGGCAGCGGAGATTTGCGCGAATGATGCGCAGTGGACAAAGTGTGAGTGCTCCTTTCACTGCTCACGTGGCGGATGGAGTGGGTTCCTGACGGGGTCGGGTTTGGCGACTTCGCGCCCCGTCGGGAGCCCGTCGTACGGGCGATCACTGCCGTTCCTTGGGCGGGATCGCAATGACGCTGTAGGCGATCGGGCCGAAGTCACGGCGTGCGTCGTAGTAGCCCTCGCCGATGTCCTCGACGGGCACGCCGAGGGACGCGGCGACATGCTCCGCGCCCTCCCTGCGTGCCGCGGTGTCAGACGCATCGACGAAGACGCCGAAGGACGCGTTACGCGGGACGAGGACAGCGGGGTTGGCGGTCAGGAAGTCCGCCAGCTCTCGAAGACCGGCGATGAACGCGGCCCGGTCGCCGGAGCGGATGACGTACTCGGACACAGGAAGTCCCTTTCTCTTCCCAACGGGTGCTGTCAGAAGCGGAGTTGGCCGAGGAAGCCGTTCACGCCGTCGAGAAACGCCTGAGCGAACGGTGCGGCCACGGTCTTGGAGAGCAGGAAGCCGAAGGCTCCGCAGAGCAGCGCGTCGGCCCACCGGAGGTACCGGATGCGCAGCAGGAACCAGATCAGCAGGCCCAGCAGGAGAACGGCGGACATGGACACCAGCACGGCAGGCCCCTTTCACGGCGCTTCGACGTGCAGCTCGGACAGGACGGGAGTCAGGTGCGCGTACTCGGCGGCGACGGCTTCCGCCTCCGCCTCGGTGATCAGGTGCGAGCGGGCCCGTTCCCAGCCGTCGCCGGAAGCGAGGACGGCAGTACCGGCCTGTTCCGGTGTGATGGCCTGCGCCGCCTTCAGCGCATCGGGGTTGAGGTCGCCGAGCGCCATTTCGGCTGTTCCGGGGTCAGCCACGCGGTGACAGACCCGGCCGCCGAGCTGTGCCCGCAGCGCGGTGACCCCGGGCCCCAGGTCGGAGCCGACGCGTTGGCCGGCGACGACGAGGAACACCCCCAGTGCCGCACCGAGTTGGGCCAGCCGGATGAGCGCCGTACCGGCCGCCTGTGCTTCGTCCTTCTCGCTGCGGCTCGCGACGAGGAACAGTTCCGCGATCTCGTCGACGATCACGACGACGGGTACGGGACGTTCCTTGTCCGGCAGACCCCAGACGTTCCGGACCCGTGCCGCCCGGCACACGCTCATGCGGTCGAGGGTCAGATCAACGAGCGCGGCCAGCAGCCTGACCGCTTGTTCACGGTTGGTCGCGAGGGCGGACAACCGCGGCTCGTAGAGGGACAGCTCCATGCCGCCCTTGCAGTCGATCCCGACCAAGGCAACATGCTGCGGGGCGAGACCCGCCACGAGCGCGTTGATCAATGTCGACTTGCCGGAACGGGTGGCCCCCACGATCAGCCAGTGCGGCACGCGCCGCAGGTCGACCACCCACGAGGCCCCGGTCTCCAGCACGCCCACGGCCACCCGGAGCAGATGGCCGGGGCCCCGCTGCTTCGGCACCCGCGGAGCAGCCAACGGATCGGACGCCGACGCGACGACCCGTACGACCCCCGGCTTCCAGGAGGTCATCCGTACTGCGTGCACCTGCCAGTCCTCCGCCATGGCCGGTGCCGCCTTGACGAAGTCCTCGGGCACCTGCCCTGGTAACAGCCGGACCAGCAATACGAAGCCGCCGGCAGTCGGCCGTATGAGACCGCGGTGCGGCACGCGCGGCTGCGGCGGAGGCGCTCCGTTGCCGACGAGCCCGGAGACGACCGTAAGCGCCGGTCGTCGGCTCACGGCGAGCCCGCACCCGGCCATCAAAGGCCGCCAAGTCCGCACGACTCGGAAGGCGGCGACCGGAAAGCCGAGTAACAGCCACCAGGCGACGGGATGACGGCGGCGCAGGGCCGGGCCCGCCAGAAGCAGGCCCGACACCAGCACTGCGGCCACCAACAGCACCCAACTCGGCCCGGTCGCACCGGCCGATGTGGTGGTGGAGGCCAGTTTCATCACTGCCCAGCCCCCTTGCCCGCCGGGGCGGCAGCGCTCAGGGGTCGGATCTCCGCCGCACGGAACGCGATCCCGTGCCGCCCCTCGTTCTCCCATGGCGTGGCGACCAGGTCCCGCACGGCCACCGGCATGCCGAGCTGCACACCGGCAGGCTCACCGGCCACGCTCACGGTTACGACGTCGGCCGACGCCCCAGCCATCAGGCACAGGCCGACCTGGTACATGGTCTTGCCGGTCTCGCGGTCAACCCGCAACTGACCGGTCTCTCGGTTGGCGACCCGCGGAGCCGGGGGCACGGCGCAGATGATCCCCGTGAACTTCGCGGTGTCGATCGGAAGGCTTGCCACTGTTCGTCTCTCCTCGTCTCTGGCACGCGCAGGCTGATCCTGCGGGTTGCTAGACCACCCGTAGTACGGGTGACGCAGACCAGATTGCCGACCCGTAGTACGGGTTGTCAACCGACCTAGCGATACGAGAAACTGCCCACGATCGTGGGCAAGCCGTCCACGGCGACGGACAGCCGCAGAAGCCACCGCCACGGAGGGCCCGCATGCCGCCGAAGAACACGCAGCCGAAGTACCGGCAAATCGCCGACTACCTGCGCGATGGCATCCTGCACGGCACCTTCCCGGCCGGCCAGCCACTCCCGTCCGAGGAGGCGTTGGCGAAACAGTTCGGCGTGACGCGCCCCACAGTCCGTCAGGGCCTGGCCGAGCTGCGGGCATCCGGTCTCGTCGAGGCCATCATGGGCCGCGGCACCTTCGCCCGCTCCCCCCACAGCCGCCCCGGCCTCACCCGCCCGCGCGGCGTACGCCGAGCCCCGGACGGCCGCTACATCGAGGCCGACGGCATCCGCTGGACCGACGCCGAGCCACCGGTAGCCACCCGCACCGACGCCCCGTTGGCCCTGGCGGACCTACTCCGCATCCCGCCGGGCGAGCCGATGTTCACGTACGACGCCCTACAGACGGCAGACAACGGCCGCCTCCGCCAACTCCATCGGACCTACGTGCCGTTCTCGGTCCTCATCGACACCAAGTACGAGGAGGAACCCCCACCGCCGGCCCCGGAGCTCTACGCCGCCCTCACCGACCTGGGCCACGAACTCCACTTCACGGAGTACGTGCGTACCCGCATGCCTCTGCCAGACCAGGCCCAGGCCCTCCGACTCACGGACGGGGTGCCGCTTCTCCATGTCCTGCGCGTGACACTCACGGCGGCAGACAAGCCCTTGGCCCTGGAAGAGTTCCACCTACCGGGCGACGAGTTGGAACTGTCGTTCAGGCTGTAGCCGAACATCGGTTGGCTCAGACTTTCTTCACGTCATCAAGGCCCGTCGCACGGCGCGGGCGCGCGCCGCCTCTGCGGCGCGGCCTGCCTCCTGTCTGCGCCCCGGCTGGCCGCGCCCGGCGGCGCGCTCGGCGGCTGCGGGCAGAAGGTAGGGGACACCCTCTGTGGCTGGGGCGGTCGGCTCCACGGCTTTAGGCAGCCACTTTGGGGCGAGCCTCTAAGATCATGGCCCCAACGTCGTGCTTTAACGGGCAGGTCCACAGACTGCCCGCCTCGCCGGAAGCTTACGGGGCCATGATCACTCGCCCCAAAGCAGCTCCAGCCCAAAGCCGCTCCGCCGACCTCTTGGATAGCCTCTATGTAGATTCTGGGCTTTTAGCGGCCAGAGAGCGCTGTTGACTCGTCGCTTGCTCATATTCGTCCACCAGTAGAGACGCAAATTCTGCGATGGTGTCGACAACCATTGCTCCGACGGGGGCGTCAGTGTTACGTCGGATGATCCGGTGCCCTCGATGTAGAGGATTTCGGCACCGCTCCAACGCGTACTCATCGATTACCGACCACTCGCCGTGGACGTTACTGCTCGCTGGAGCGAAGATAAGTCGGTATTCGCGCTCAAGGCCAACCTCGGCCGCCATCTTTCGCATATCCTTGCCCGCGAAATTCCCGCCGAGGTTAATATCCTGGAACTCTTCCAGGATGTCTTGATTGACTAGCGATTCCAGATAGTCCACATAGGCGATCATGTCCTCATGGGGGTCATCCTCGGCAGCCAAATATTCCTCGAAGTGGAGCTTCAGGAGCTTCAGGCGACCCATCCCGTACGCCTTGAAGCGACGGAATATATCAGACTGGGTGTCAGCAGCTGAGAGATACCGGATGATAATCCTCGCCTCCACCACACTTCTCAGCAGTGGGGCCCCGTGCTCCATCGTCCACAACGCCGGGTAGCCGATGTAAACATTGAGATATCGGAGCACCCGTGCCACCACTCCGGTGAGCACCTCGTAGCGATCCGGGTTGAAGAGGTCGGGGTTGGTGGCGTCGGCGAGTTGCTCGAATCGTTCACGGAGGACCTTGATGTCATCCGCCATTTCATGATATGCGGACTCAATCGCGGCCTTGTCGCCCTCACTGAGAAGCGGCATCTCTCGGCGAGCTTCGCGACGCCGACACGGAAATAGGCTCCAATTCGAACGCCAGAAGGTCTGCGACCAAGTGGACCCGCTGGAATCTCCATCACCCTTTTCCTCCATTGCTCCTTCCATTGCGCCAAAGGTTGCGCGAATGAAGGTCTCAACCTTGGAGGTCTCTTCAGGTGTCGTTTCCATCGGGTAACGCACGATAATGTCTCGCCACTCGTCAACAAGTGCAGGCGGCATGGAGAGGCGGCGAGTGTGAACGTACTGGCGGAACACCGCCGCCTTGGCGCGGGTCGCAACAGGACTCTGTCCGCCCATCGCAGCAGCAGTTACCCTTTCAAGCCCACGTTGGGCCGATTCAGGGTCGATCCTCATTCCAGCTTCAAGCCGGGGCCGGATAAGCCACCTCCCCGGAGCGGACGGATACATGCCGAGGGCTTGGGCGAATTCTTCGGGAACTATTGCCTCGTAAAGGTTCTGCTGAAGCAGCTCATCAAGGAGGCGTGCACGGATTCCCTCGGGGATCGCTTCGAAAACCGTCAGGCGGCCAGTGAGAAGCCAGTGCTCAGGAAATCCTTCGCGATCTGGACCAATGATTTCGCCAATGCGATCCAAGTACTTCACGAGCTTTACCAGGTCGCGAGGCTCACCGCTGTCAAGGTGCCAACATGACCACAGGAAGTCTGGGAATTGGTCTCGATCCCAGGAGGCAGACCGCAGTTTATCTCCCACCACAGCAAGAAGCGGCGGTGTCAGCATCTTGCCCTGCCGCTTGTGATCGGCAAGGCGTGAATGCGACTGAGGACGGCGTTGCGGCTTGCGCTTCCTGGGCTTCGACACACCTCGAAGATAGACACTTGCGGCACCTAGGGCCACCGACTTTGTCCAGGGAAGTGTCTGATACTCCCAGACTTTCCGATCCCTCTCCTGAGATCGTCGTCCATCGACAGTTGGCAACAGCCGAGGTGCGGCACCGCACATGGGTGCCCTCCTTGACCGTCTCGGGGCCGTGGAAGGGCGCTCACGATGACCAACGCCGACCACTGCCAAGGTTGTGGCTGTTCTGAGAAAAGAGCGTGCGGCAGCGTCCTGGCCAGATCGCCCCCTTGCGTGCCCTTCGTGTACGTGTCACACAGTTCAGAGGTGGGACCTGGGGGAAGGGAGCGCTGCATGTCGGTGTTGGGTGGCTTACCGGTAGGGCCGTCGGCCTGGGCCGTCGAGCGGTTCGGGCGGCATGCCGGCGCACTTGCCGCTGCGGTCCCGGAGCAGCTGGCCAAGGCGCATGGGAAGGCGCATGCCGCGCACCTCGCTGCGGGACTGAAGAAGCGGAGCCCGTACGGTGTCGCCCTTGCAGGACTGGTGCGCGAGAACCTGGCAGAGACGGCGCGGGAGCTGGGGGAAGCCGTGCGAGACGTGCGCGGATACGAGTATGCGGTGATCAACGATCACGCACTCTTCCCGTTCCGGTACGCGGACAGGCCGAAGCCCCTAGACCGAGCCCGGCTGCCAGCCAACGCGTCGCCCACCAGGCAACGGCTGTTCCGGGCGCACGGGCCGCAGCCTCCAGACGCGCTGTTCGACGTCGATGAGGACCTGGCGACCGAGGAGTACCTGGGGCTGCACGAGGCGTTCGAGGAACTGGGAGCTTCCACCAGGCTGGTCTGTGTGTTCTTCACGGCCGACGTCGAAAACGGCATCCATGCCATCCACTGGGGAGACGCCCACCTTGAACCGGACCGCACCTTTACGTGGCCCTACAGGGAACAGCTCCCCGTCGCTCCCGTGCAGCTGGAATGACGGGCGGTGGCGCTTCGCTGACTGAGCCCTGGGCCGTCCCTGGGCCGTCCGAAGCCGACCAACGTCGACAGTCGGCACCCACAGGTGACCACCCCCACCCCGCTCCGGCCTGGGCCCCCGCCGTTGATCTGCCACACTGGAAGGGTTATGCCTGCACCCGGAGAACTGAGCTGACATGCGCTGACCTCACGCGCCGGAGCCGCACCGGGTGAGTGTCTAACTACATGACAACGCCGACGAAAAAACGGCGAACGAGCGCGGACGTCTGCGGACTATCAGCACCTGTGAAGGACGCATCCTCCCAAGGCAGCACCCATGCCCAAGCTGCTTCGGGCGAAGAAGTCGTGCGTCGCCGCGGAGTCCGCCCCCTGCCTCGGGTTCAGGTCTGCGCGTCCGCGTCCAGGTAGTCGCGGGCTTCACCTATCCATTCTGCAAGAGTCCGGTCCAAAGCAGCTTCCGCCTCGCGTAGGGCCTGTCGCCGGTTGTCTGGGGGGAGACCGTGCCTTGCATCGTCGATCAACGAGGTGGCTCGCCTCCCCATGACGCCACACTGCGCCAGAGTCGTCAGTACGAGAGCTTGAGCCTCGGCCACGGCTGCATTGCGCGCGCCTGCTGCGCTGATTGGGTAACTGCTGGCCTCCGCCCGGGCTCGTGCCGCCGCCCTCAGATCATGGAGGGCGTCCCGTGCAGCCAAGGCATGGTCAGCGGTTATGCCATCCGGTCCTTCACCCTTCTCTACCGAACGCAAGATGGCATCTGCCCGTGCGACAGTTGAAGCCTTGGCTGCGGCCAGGAGAACGGCAGTGACTCCATCACGAACACGGCCGGCTGCGTCTGCCACATGGGCGGGACCTTCCAGCACAACCACAGAGTGGGCGAACTTCACAGCGTCAACAGCCGCAGTAACAGCGTTGTTCAGCCTGGCGTGATCTTCATTGGGTCCCGCCTTCATGACCAGATCACCAGCAGCTACGGTGGCGTCATTCACGGCCGTTGCGAACGTTGCCCACGCTTCGCGCCTCAGCGTGTGACGCCACTGGCGATACTCGGCCTTGGCTTGGCTACGCGAAGCGTCGAGGGCTGCGCGGTAGGTGGCCTCGGCCTGTGCTATCCCCACCTGGGTGGCAGCTTGTGCTTGCGCTCGACCCGTTTCAGCCCCGAGCTCGGCCGTGAGTACGGCTGCTTGGGTCTGAGCGCGCCCAATCAGGATGGCGGCAGGTATGCCTACAAGGGCCACGAGAGCAGATGCGATGGCACCTACGCCTTGAAGATCCATGGCCGTCCATAATGCCGCGAGTCGTCTAGTCATTGGAACAGGGCGTAGCTGCCTGCATGTCGCCTGAACCTGGCGGCGCCCTGAGAGAAGGGGTCTCTACGGTTCCTGGTACATAGCTGCACGACCTTGGCTACCGTCAGCGCATGGTCAACAGCTCGCGAAGCAAGGATGAGATCCTTCAACTCAGTGCCGCAGCAGCGGCACAGTGCACCATGCCCCGTGACGGACTGTGTAGTCCGGTGGGCAGCGAGGCCTTCAGGTCCGCCTGCCTGGACCTCCACTACCACGCTGGCATCGCAGCAGCCCTCGCCGGCTACGCCGCTGAAGACGTAGGCCCCGAAGCAGCCGACCTCTTCAGGCGGGGCTTCACTCGGTACCTGGGTGACAGCGAGCATTTCCACACTCGGTGACCGACAGACGGGCCTTGCAGCTTGGGCTGCGGACCGGACCCACCCCTGGCGGTAGCCCAGCCATCTGAATAGGACCACGGGTATGGACAAGACCAGCCTCCTCGCCTCCGCGCAACGCCAGATGAACCGCGCCATGAGCGCCTGGTGCACGAGCGACAACGACATGGCGGTACTCCATGGCGGCATTGGCACCGAACACCTACTGAAGGCCCTCCTCGCCGCCCGCCACCCATCCCTTCTCGTCGACGGCCGTGACTTCAATAGTCTCCTCCACGCCACCGGTCAGAGCACCTACGCAGCCTCTCCCGCGACCAAAGTCAAAACCATCGGAGCCTTGGACGCCTTCAAGCGTGCCGCCAATCTGATCACCATGCCGGTCAAAGAACGCGAGCTTGACCCACTCCTGACGGCCCGAAACGGTGTGGCGCACCTCGGCGCACACGACGACGCCGTTACCCATGACGCCCTAGCCATCGCTGTCACCGTGGCGGACGCTGTCCTGGCAGATCTTCAAGAAGACATCCCAACCTTCTGGGGGCCATGGACAGACACCCGCCTGGACCTCGAACAGATGCAGCGAGACGCCCAGAGCGCGGCAGAGCAGGCTCTCAAGGGAGCAGGCGTCGAAGCTACCGATGGGCCGCAACTGGAGACCTGGGAAGATGGGCTCCTGGAACCCGTGGTCGAAGACTTCCGCAGCGAGAGCTTCCAAACTGCCCAGATAGCAGTGGCCGTGAAGGTCAGGTGTGCCAAGAAGCTGTACCGCTTCGTCTACTACGGGAAGACACCGGAAGAAATCGCGAAGGCCGACATGGTGGAGCCAGAGGCCGACAGGAGCGAGTACGGCGAGTGCGTTTACCGGTCGGTGAAGTGCCCTGTGTGCGGCGCAGAGGGTGATGTCGCGGCATCCCTCGGTAACCAGCCCAAGCGTCGTGCAAAGAAGGGGAGAAGCCGCTGGAGGGGGGAGTTCCCTGACTACTTTGATTGCTACACCTGCGGCCTCGAACTCGACAACCGCTACGAACTCGAAGTCCTCGGCATGGCCCAGCCGTACCGAGACGGATGGTTCGTCTACTGAAGGGAGTAGAGGGGGCCGGACGGGCTGTATGGCAACTTGGCACCCTACCCGAACTCGAGGCTCTTTCACAGCTGACATCCACGTCTGACATCAACGACAGCAGACGTGGAAACCCTGGGGCGGCCGGTCGCTGCCATCCGGTCCTGCAGGCACCACGGGCGCCCTGACTGCTGATCGAACTCTTAAAGTGGGGTTACATCTCCGGGGCGCCTGCGTAGTAGTTGGTGTCAGACCTTTAGGGCGTAAGCCTTAGCAGCTTTGTCGATCTCATCAGCCAGGGTTCGGAGATCTATTGAGTGCGCCTGGCTCCAGTCCTTGATGGGGCACTTGAGATCGACTCCTAGGGTGGCGAGCTTCTCCACCTGGCCCCTCAACTGCTCTATGACAGCATGATGCTTAGTGAGCTTGTCGCGCTCGGTAGCTGCTTCGGCTGCTACGTGCGGCCAGGATCGCGCCGTGTACTCCAGTGCACCCACGAAAGTTTCAGTCGTATGGGTTCGAACCGCTTCGTTCGCGAGTGGAAGGGCCCTTTTGAGTTCTGAATGGGCGCGGCGAACCCTCCTCCGTTCCGCTTCGGCAGCCGCAGCCGCCTGCTTCTGCTTCGCTTGGGCCGCTTCCGACTCGGCGCTCAGTTCCCAGTCCAACTTTGCATGCCGGATCGCCTGCTTCTTACGGCGATCGGCCTTACGTACCTTGACCTGGTCACGGAGGTCGTCTAGCCAGGCGTGAGCAGCACCCTTGGCTACGATGCGCCAGGCTGTCGTCAGCCCCCCAAGAAAGCCGACGGCCGCCCCGCTTAAAAGTTCCACCAACATTGCCGCGCCCCCAACGCCAACGTGTCCGCGCGATCGCAGATCGTAGCGCGGAGCGTAGTCAAGGTCAGGAGTGCGCACCACGACCGCACCAGACTGAGCAGGGAACGGCGGGGAACCACGGTGAAAGCTGCCCCGCCCAACCAGGCCCCATGCGACACCGTTCGCCCAGGTCAAGGCTCGATCCACCAAAAGGTGCTCGCAGCTTCCTAGGCTGATGTCCTCTCATGCCAGGTCAGCTACGAGCGTCCCAGCCAGACCGCGGGCGCCGTCGGTCTGCCGCTTCGTCCGGGCTGCGGCGCTGGGGCGCCGGTCCCGTCCGAGCGGCAGACCGACGGCGCAGAGGCATAGGGCCTAGCAAGTGGCCCCGTACGTCATCCGCCGGGGGAAGCGGGACGTACGGGGCAAGCCGACCGGTCGCAGGAGCACTCTCGGACCGCAACCAGCCGGAGTTCCGAAGTCGAAGTGATCAGACAGCGGACGGGCTTCGACGGGCAGCCATCATCCCCTCCTCCCTCGTATCAACGTGGGTGGCCGTCTCCGTCGTGAGGCCCGACGCGATCAGTTCGGCCAGCATCAGCGCTGCCTCCGGACGGATGCTGCCGAGGCGTACCAAGCCGTCGCCCGAGACGTTCACGTCAGCCGCAAGGCCGGGAAAGTCCGACTCCAAGCCCAGGGCTGTCAGCTGCTCAGCCAGGGCGCCGGCGCTGCGTCGAGCCTGTGCCCAGCCGCGGATGTAGGGGACGCCGGGCATCAGGTTCTCCGCACGCTTGGCGACTACGCCCCATCGGTCGGTCATGGTTCAGCCCCTTTCCTCACGAGATTCGGTCGTCTCGTCGCCGCTCTCCGCTAGCCGCTTCAAGCCCGAAGCCAGCGCCAGCCTCAGCAGCTCCGCCAGTCGCTCCCCGGTGGCCGGCGACACGCGCCCGAGTTCGACCAAGCCATGCCCGAAAGCATTCAATTCGGCCCGTAGATAAGGGAAGTCTTTCTCCAGTCCCGCCAGGATCAGAGCGTCCCGAAGGGCGGTAGTGGCGTTACGCGCGGCATACCAACCGTCACTGTCCAACGGTGACCAGGTGGCAGCGTCGTGCCGGTCGGTGGCATCATCCTGCCCCATCGATCGGAGCCCCCTCAATCGCGGAGAGGCCGAAGGTGTCCGCGGCCCGGTAGCGCTCGCCGTACCGGTCCACCCGAGCCAGCAGTTCGGCGGAGGCGACGAGCATGGTCGCCAGGGCCACCGGACGGAGCGGGTTGGCCATCGGCCGCCGGGCCGGGGCGCGCAGCCACTCGTAACGGTCCCCGCGCAGGGGAATGGGGCCAGGGACGACGACCGCGGAGCCGCGGCTCAGGTAGCGGTAGGCGGGTGCGGTGCCCTCTTCCCGTGCGAGGTAGTGGAGGAAAGTCTCCTGGCTTCGCGAGCCCAGGAAGAAGCCCACACGTTGTGCCTTGTGATCGAGGACAGTAGGGCCGAACGGCAGGCCCCGGCGCAGCAGTTGGTCGAAGGTCTCCATGCCGACCCGCTGATCGACCGTCACCACGTCGAAGTAGCGGCCGGTCGGCAGCATGTACGGTGCACGGGGGTCATCGATCCAGGTGGCGCGGCACCCCTCCGGATCGTCAGCCGCCGCGGAGAGCCATTCGATGCCCCTCCTGGTCATCCTCTGCACGTCATCTCACCTCGGTCAGACTCAGTTGCGGCCCCGATGCCGCCCTGTGTCCAGACTCAGGGGCACCACCCTGGCCAGGGCAGATGACGAGAGGTGACGGGGGATGACGCGTCACCCGCGCACGCGTCATCCCCCGTCACGTTGCAATCGCTCACGATCTCCGATTACTTGCAGCGCTCAGCAATGAGCAGCGCGTACATTCGGTCGTAGGGTCGAGGAGTCACGCGCCCAAGAGTTGCGCCAACGGGCCAGTGCGGAGGGAACGGTCACGTCTTCGATGGAGCCGACCAGCGTTCGCTTACGGCAAGCCCGTGTGGTTCGAGGCTGGAGTCAGCCGCGGTTGGTGCGCGAACTCCGCCAGGCCGCAACGCGTCGTGGCCACCAGCTCCCGTCAGATGCGAGCGTGAAGCGCCGTATCGCCAGTTGGGAGAACGGGCACAGCGCGCCGGACGACTTCTACGGTCCGTTGCTGTGCGAGGCGTACGACCTCAGTGCCGCCGAACTCGGGCTGAACCACGAAGGCGAGCGGGACACGGGGCTCCTGGACGCCGGCTATCCGGAAAGCCCCGAGGGCGCCATCGAAGCCGTCGGCCAACTGTGGCGGGCCGATCTCAACCGGTATGAGCCCCTGCTCCAGGCCGAGCCCTCCGAACCTGCCTGGAACGAAGCTTCGCTCCGGTGGTTGGTGGCACCCGAGCCAGCCGTTCCCAGGCAACGGCAGAACGGTATGCGCGTCGGTCTCGGAGACGTGGGCGCTATCAAGACCACCGCCGACATGTTCGCCGAATTAGACGACCGATTCGGTGGCGATCACGCGCGGCACGCAGCCATCCAGTACCTCAGTACCGAAGTGACGCCGCTGCTGCGCGGCCAATACACCGAGCAGGTCGGCCGGGCCCTGTTCTCGACCGTTGCGGAGGCAACGCTCCTGGCCGGTTGGATGTCCTACGACGCCTGTCGGCACGGCTTGGCACAGAGGTACTTCCTCCAAGCTCTCCGGTTGGCCCAGGACGCCAATGACCGCCGACTCGCCGGAAGCATCCTGTCGGCCATGAGCCATCAGGCAACGTTTCTCGGCCGGTATACGCAGGCCGCGACGCTCGCCCGTGCTGCTCTCATGGGCATCTCTCCCGTGGCCACTCCCACGCTTCGCGCCCAGTTCCACGCCATGGAGGCACGCGCGCTTGCCCGGACCGGAGACATCCGGGCCTGCGAAGCCGCCCTGAGTGCCGCCACAAAGGCACTGGAGAGCCGGAACAACGACGACGAGCCCGAGTGGATCAGCTATTTCGACGAGGCCGAGCTTGCCGCAGAAGCCGCCCACTGCTTCCGTGACGTCAACAGCGCCCGGCAAGCCGTCGCCCACGCCGAGAACGCCATGAGTGGCAGCCACGTACGGAGCGACTTCTTCGCGACCATGGTTCTCGCCGACGCCCACCTACGCGCCGGGGACGTCGAGGAGGCCTGTCGCGTGGCACTCGATGCGCTTGACCTGGGCGAACAGCTCAAATCGGCGCGATGCGTCAGCTACCTTGCCGAGTTCCGACGGAACCTCGCAGTGGCCAGCAGCAGTGCGGACGTGCAGACGTTCACCGAGCAGGTCAGGGAGAACAGGCTATGGATCGCCTCGGGCGATCATGTCGTTGTCTGATCCACACATCGCCGCGTCTTCAGAACGGACCCCATTGGTCTCGCCCCTCTCCGGTGCGAAGGGACCGCACCCGCCGACCAAATTCCGCAGCGGCAGAGTCGCTGGTCGTGACCTGATGGCCGAGCCACGCGACCATCATCAGTTCACGCAGGTCCGCCAAGGTCTCGTACCCGGGCCAGTTCATCACGTCGAAGCCGTACCGGTGAACGAACTCCGCGTACTCCACCTCTGTGTGCCAGCCGTACCGGTCGTAGAACATCGCCGTCTGGATCAGGTCCCACTCGCGCGCGGCGAGAGCGAAGCCGTCCAAGTCGATGAGCACCGCGTGCCCGTCCCGGTGACGGAGGATGTTCCCGATACTGGCGTCACCGTGGATCATGCCGAAGGGAAGGACGAAGTCCAGTCGGTCGTAGTCCTTGGCGAGGCGTGCCGCTCGTTCGTCCAGGAACGTCCGGTCCTCTGCCGAGATGCCGTCCAGACCATCCAGCGAGGCCGCCAGCTTGGCCAGCGGGTCGAAGTACGGGAGGCGGAGGGATTCAGGTTCCTCAAGCCAGTGGAGGCGCCTCAGGAGGTCGGCCAGTTCAGCGACCGTCGCGTACTCCTCGCGGTCTTGAACGCTCTCCCAGAAGGTCACCACCAGGCCGCCGACGACCAGCGGTTGCGTGACCGATGCCGGCACGCGCATAGCCGGGAAGTTCTGCGTCTCCAGCCACCGGGCCACACTCACGGCCCGGTCCATGTCCCCAAGGACGGATCGATCACGCGCGATGCGGACGATGACGGGTAACGAGGTGAGCCGATAGACCGCGTTCGAACCGAGCCGCAGCAGCTCGGCACCGCGGGAGTCGAGTCCGGCCGTCGCGCAGGCCTCTTGGAGTACGGGCTCCAAGCCCTCCGCCGTGAACTCTGTGCCGCCGCCGTCCGGTCCCCCGCTGCTGCCCGAGATCATGCTTCGACCATACGGGCCGGACGGACCGCCCGACAGGCCGCCCACGTAATAGGGGCGTAATGATCTCCATCAGCGGAGACCAGGACCGCCCCTCCGCCGCAGGTCAGCGCCTCAAAAGCGCAACGGTCCCTGATGGCCTCCGGAGCCGTGTGCACAGGTTCGAATCCTGCCGGGGGCACTTCGTGTGAGGTGCCAACAGACCCCGTGACCGGCCAGATGGCTGAGTGCGGGGTCTTGTTGCATGTGCAGGCCGATGCCGTCGAAAGCAGCCGTTTGCCAGTGATCACGTTGTAATAGCGTGTTGGTCTTGAGGGGCTTCGTGCCAGGTCAGACGGCGTTCCATAGGCCTCTGCGCGGAGGCCCGTGGACCCCGCAAAGGACGATGCCGGTTGGACTGGAGGTAAGCGTGGCGCGCGGACGCGGTAATTTGATGGCGCACGCGAAGTGGTATGTCCACCCTGGTCCGCATGTCGGAACCCGAGCACCAGATTCGAGCCCTGCACACGGACTCCACAGTCACCGTCTACCAGGCGTACGCACCGGAGATCGGTCTGCCGGCGGCCCGGGAGGGCCGTTTCCCAGCGGTGTGGCAGCGGGACCGGATGACATGGATCAAACCGTCGTTCCTTTGGATGATGTACCGCTGCGGGTGGGGTACCAAGGAAGGCCAGGAAACCGTCCTCGCCGTCGAGATCACCCGGGAAGGCTTCGAGTGGGCACTGGAACACGCCTGCCTGTCCCACTACGAACATCGGCTCCACGCCGACCGCGCCACGTGGAAGCGCCAGTTGAAGCGGGCCCCGGCCCGGGTGCAATGGGACCCCGAACGCGACCTGCATCTTCAGCCGCTTCCCCACCGGTCGCTCCAGCTCGGCCTCAACGGCGAAGCCGCACGTCTCTACGCCGACGAGTGGATCGTCTCCATCACCGACGTCACAACGCTCGCCCATACGATCCATGAACTTGTACAGGACGGGGACCTGGTCATGGCCCGGCAACTCCTGCCCCGTGAACGCCTATACCCCGTGAACGAGGGGATCCTGGCCCATGTGCAGCAATGAGTCAGTGCCAGCCCTGCCAGCTGAATGATCTCTAAGCAGCTCCGATTCCGCCACGGTTCCAAGGTCGACGAGGGTCTCGGCTCTCCCATGCCAAGCCGAGGCATATCCGCAGGTCAGCAGCGATGCGGGCATTCTGCAGGGAACCCGTCGGCAGTGCTCAGGAATGAGGCCGCCACCCGCTTCTCGTCATGTGTTTAGGCCACCGTCGATGGTGATGGCGGTGCCGGTGATGTGGCGTCCGCCTTCCCCGGCGAGATGGGCGATCATCGCGGCAATGTCGTCCGGATGGCCGTAGCGGCCCAGCGGGGTCAGGTCCCGCATGCGGTGTGCCTGGGGGCCGTCGGCAGGGTTGGCCTCGGTATCGGTGGGGCCTGGCTGGACCAGCACGGCGTTGATGCCCCGCGGGCCGAGTTCACGCGCCAGACCGCGAACGAGACCGTGGAGGGCGGACTTGCTGGAGGCGTAGAGCGCCATGCCGGGGAAAGGCGTGTAGTCGGCAACGTTGCTGCCGAGGACGATGATCCGGCCACCCTCGGGCAGGTGGCGCAGAGCCTCCTGGACGGTGAGGATGACCGCTCGGACGTTGAGGCTGTAGGTCCGGTCAATGTCCTCGACGCTGAGTTTGTCGATCGTGCCCGGAATCATGACCGCTGCGCTGTTGATGAGGATGTCGAGCCGTCCAAGACGTTCGGCGGCCTCGTTAACAGCGCCGCGCAGCTGTGCCGGGTCCGTGCTGTCCGCCTTCAGCGGTACAGCGTTTCGGCCCAGCTCTCGGACCTGCCCTGCCAGGGTCTCGGCCTGGGCGTCTGAGCTGGTGTAGGTGAATGCAACGTCGGCGCCGTCTCGTGCGAGACGCAGCACGGTTGTGGCGCCGATGCCTCGGCTGCCGCCGGTAATGAGTGCTGCCTTGCCTGTCAGGGGGTTCATGGAGGTGCCTTCCTGGAGTATCACTTGCTTAGTCAAGTGATACTCCGAGACACTTGCGTAGTCAAACGTCTGCGGGCACAGTGAGGGGCATGCACCGCGACGATGCCCTCACTCCGCAGGAGGCAGACCTACTCCACGAGCTGGGTCGCCTTGTGCATGCCCTTCCCCGGGCCCTGGAAGACGACATGAACCGCACCGCCGGCCTGACGATGACGGACTTCGCAGTCCTCCTGCGGCTCAGCGAAGCCCCGGAACAACGCTTGCGCATGTCCGAACTCGCCACCCTCATGGGGCTGACGCCGAGCCGTATCACACGCGTCGTCGATGGCCTGCGCAGCCGGGGTCTGGTCACTAAGGATCGCGACCCTGCCGACTTCCGCGGAATCGTCGCCACCCTCACCGGCTTGGGCCACACCGCCATGGAGGAGGCCCACCCTCACTACCGCGCCAGTGCGCGTCGGCGAGTCCTCGACCACCTGCCGGTCGACGAACTCTCCCTTCTGGCGAGTGCGATCCGCCACCTCAATGCCGCCCTGGCGGGGGACAACGGCACCGCCTAAAGCACACCGACGCCCTGGACCGTTCGCAGTCCAGGGCTTCTGTCAGTCGGTCACGCTCGGGTGTCAGTCCGTTGAGCCGTCCCCCTCCCTCAGTCCTTGCGTGATCCGGTCGTTCATCTCCTTCTCCTGGCCGTCGATGCACTTGGCGTAGATCTTCAGAAGGACGTCCACCGAGTGGCCGGCGCGAGCGGCGACCTCTGGAGCCGGAACCCCGGAGTTGAGCCACACTTCATCACCAGAGCCTCTTACCACTCGCTGGATTCGACAACCGCGAGCTACCAAGAGGCCCCTTCTTCATGCCGTCCGACCGGTCAACTCACCCGATCCAGTGCACCGTTCGAACCAGACCGGCTACTCGAGCGGATAGAGAACAGCCAGTCGTCGACTGCTCGGTAGTACTCCACGGTCTCGACTTTGATGCACTTGAGGTCAACGACGAGTTGATCGTGCCAGCCAGCGCACAAGGGTGCACCGTCTGACATCCACGAGTGACGTCAACGGCGCCGGACGTCAGCACTCCTAGGCGGTCTGGCATGGCCAACGTTGCCGGGTGGATCCCCGGCAGAGCCGAGGAGTGATCCGAAGTCCTAAAGCTGTTGTCCACTGTGGAGTTGGGCATCAGCGACCTGGCGCACATCAGCGAACCGGACATCCTGCCGAGTTCCACCTGCCAGACCACTCAGGGCGTACGCCGAGTACGTGAACCCGTCTGTCGTGTGGAACTGCGCGCCCCAGTTGCCGAGGCGCACCGAGCTGACACGCGACCACGGCAGACGTTGAGTGCCCCAGGGATTCACCATGACGATCATGTCCGTCGTGAGTTCCAGGCGTATGCGAAGGAGACCCCACCAGGCGAAGAGGCCGAACCCCAGGGCGACGGCAGTAGCGATCCCCGCGGAGCCCACGGACTGCGTGCCCGGGTGGGAGAGCACGCCCAGCCAGGCGGACAGCGCCCCGCACGCTGGGCCGGCGGCCAGCACGTAGCCCATGAGCCGGCCCGACCGGCCGACCCGCCATACACCGATGACGCCGTCTCGCACATCGCCCACGGTTCGAATGATCCTCGTCCGTGCCTCGAACGGAAGCGTCTGAGTCGCGACGCCGAACGCGTGCCCGACCGGGGGTAGTTCGGGACGGACTGCTCGTGCCAGAAGTGTGCCAGGTTATAGGAGGAACCACGGGGAACACAGGGGAACCACTCGACCGCCCACCGAGCCCCCGGCGCTGCTCCGTCGCGGGTCAGCCCGAGAGCAAGCCCTAGATGCCCTTAGCTTCCCAAGCTGATGTCCTGTCATTCAGGTCAACCACGCCCCTCCCAGCCAGCCCCCGAGCGGTTCGGGCTGCCGCTTCGTTCGGGCTGCGGCGCTGGGGCGCCGGTCCCGCACCACGGGCTTGGTCCCCTCGTCAATATCCGCCCGGCGCATCCACTTCCACAACGTCATCGGGTGGACCGCGAAGTCGGTGGCCACCTGCTCCACCGTGACACCCGGGCCGCGGTTCCTCGCGACCCGCACGACATCCTCGCGGAACTCTTCCGGATAAGGCTTGGGAACAGCGACATCCTTCCCACCAGCCCTACAGGGCAAGCCAGTTCAGATGCCACCTGATCGTGCAGCAGACCCTTGAGGGATCTTCCGGAGCTGGCGAACAAGAATTGCCCCGGTTGGGAATTGGGGGCAGCAGCTCGTGGCACATGAGGGGGGTGGCATCCGCCCGGACTCCACCCCCCTCACTCATGTATTCAAACGTCGTCGCTCAGTGTGTCAAGGGAAGGGCTTCCGCTGACTACTACCAGCGGAAGCCTGCCGTCCTCCAGCAGATCGCGTGGCAATGAGATACCGAAATGCTTCTCGATCACGCCTAGCGACATGGCGATCCGCAGACTGTGCCGCGCGCCGCTCACCTTAAGGTAATCGCCCGTCGGAAGAATGATGCCCGCCGCTTCCAGCTCCTCCTGGAGAAGATCCGGCTGGGATCCCCAGCGCCTCCGTTCCTCGCCAAGACCGAACGAGCACAGCAACTCGCTGTCGGCGGCGTAGGAGAAGAAGGGAGGCGGGTGGAATGCCTGGGGATCAAGATTCACCGCCTCGACACCGTTGCGCGAAATGCTCTTGAGAACGTCGTGCCTGGCCCCGGGGGCTTCCCCGTATTCGGCGGCGAACGCCCACCCCTGCGCTTCCCCCACCCGTGCGACGCCTACATCTGCATCGGTAAGAAGCCCGACGGCTTCCCAGTCGGTCGCCAGGGGCTTCACACCTGCCGGTGAAGCGCCGAGCCGCACAGCCAACTCGTCCGGCGTGATCCCGCGGGCGAAGGTGACGCTGTACTGCCACTCGGACTCCATCAGCCAGCGCACACCGCGATTCGTCATATCCTCATCTTGCCGCGTGGCCTCGTCACCATGAGGGCCACCTGCACCACAACCCTTCCACACGGGAGCACCCCCACCTCGGCGCACAACCGGCTCGCCTGGCCTGTCCGCGCACCCCGGACAGCCTCCCTGTCCGATTGGAAGGCGCACCATTTACCCCTACGCCTGTCCGAGGAAGCGGTCTGGAGACGGCGCGGGGTGTCTTCCAGGGCGAGGTAGAGCACCGGTCCGCCCTGAACGGACACGGAGTCGAATGCCTTGCCTCCGGCGACGGACAGGCCCAGTCCGAGGGAGCGCCAGGACTTGGCGACCTTGGGCGGTCCGGCGAGCGCGCTACCCGCCGGACCGTGGTCCGTCCGAAACCGCGCTCACGCGTCAGGTCAGCCTCCGACGGCAGTACCTCGGCGTTGTCGTCCGCCCCGATCCGCTCCCGTAGCTTCTCTGAGATGACTGGTTAGGGCTCCGCGCGAACTGGCCTCCGAGTGCCATGAGGTGCGCTCGCCAGCGCCGGACAGGTGGTGTCCCAGCCGTCCGACTGCCCCAGCAATGGGGTGACCTGCGGAGACAGGTGGGACAGCCGCACTGACCACGGTCCCACCTGTCCGGCCCGCACGAGGGGCCTCCAAGGTGTCGCAGCTCATCCGGGACTCAATATTTCCGCAGGTAGCCTTTGATCAATTCGATGTCCAGACGATCCTTGCGCCGACCGGATCGCACTTTCCAGTCAAAAACATCTTGAAGAGAGCAGAACGGAATTCCCTCTATGATTTCCGCATCTGCGATCAATTCATCCGGGCCCTTGCCATCTGGAAGCCACCGGTCGAAGACTTCGATAGAACCCTCAAACAGCAGCACCATTTGCCCGTGCCCTGACGGAGCCAACACGGGGTCAGCGAGGTCAAGGGCCAGCTTCCAGGCGGGCCCTCGCGCTACGACGTCGAGATCTCTGACGTCCTCGCGCAGCCCATGAGCCAGCAGGGGACCACTGCCAGCAACGACGAAGTCAGAGAGAGGCAACTGGAGCGAGCGCAGCTTCTCAATGAGGGGATGCTTGTTCAGCTCCAACGCGCCTCCTACAGGACGGACAGCCCGATCGCCGCGCGAACAGCCATACCCATGGCCAACGATGCAATGACGCTTGCTAGCGTACCGAGCAGGAAGTACTCCGACGCGTACCTGCCGTGGTCGCTCGAGGGTCCGCGTGCGAGAGACTTGGCCGTCAAGGCGAGCGCTGCGGCGTCAGGCTGACCAGCGGCCAGAAACGCAAACAGAAGCGCTCGCTCCAGAATGCCGATGCTTCTGCTGCCCGTCATGAACTCTTCAGCCAGCTGCCGTTGTGGATCGGTGCTCTGAAGAGTGTTGACCTGGCGGCGTACAGGCAATGTCGCGGCCATCGCGAGCGGGCCACCCGCGAACACAGCGACAAGGCCACCTGCCAGCACGACAGTTGCCCTGTCGCTTAGCAGCAGCTTCTCGCTCACCATGGTCGTCGTCGCGCCGGCGACCCAGACGGCAACAACCGACGCAGCCCCGAACATCGCCACACCGATACGTGCGGGCGTCGGTACCGAACCGAACACACTTGGGATCGTGATTGAGAACCCAGCTGAAGGTACGCCAGAAGAGTTGTAGAGGAGCACCACCGAGGCAGCGAGTAAGACCGCTGCAAGCAGCGCCAGCCAGGCCTTTCCCTGACCCCAGTAAGGCCCGATGACGTACCCGCCAGAGATCGCGGTGACGAAGACCATGCGCCATGGCCGCGAGCGCTGCCACCCGAGCCCCCAAGGAACCAGCACTGCCGCAGACAGCCCAAAGAAAACCCGAGCAGCCTCCACGTCCCCCGCCTCAACTCCCCTGCCCTAAAGGCAACTTCGCAAGCTCCGAGTCCAGCATCCTATCCGTTGCCCATCGACTCTTCGACCTGTAACCATCACGCGCCCACCCCGGCATGCAGGCCAGGCATCGCCATCGGGGAAACAGGCACCTTCAGCAACATGTCCCACGTGTCCGACTGTCCCGTTAAAGCGCTGACCTGCACAAACAAATGAGACTGCGAGATTCGCCAGTGTCCCCCTGTCCGACCTGGGTACAAGGCCGCAACATCTGGGGGGCAGCCTGTCACGTCGTCGCCCCCCGTCACGCCTCAGCAGCCGGAGGCGGCCCCCCGCCCCTTCCCCGCATGCGCGTGTGGGGTGTGTGAGCAAGACGAAATCACGCCACCCCGAGACTCCCTTGCGGGTCAGAGCCCTAGTTCGACATGTCACGAACATGACTCTCCAAGGAGGGTACGAATGGCTGCCGACTGGGTCTCACAGAGTCGCGCACGTACTTCGTTGCGGTCAGGCCTTCCGCTGGTTTGCCCAGATCGCGTGGTCCAGCTCCCACGGTGTGCACCTCAAGCGTGTCGCAGCCTCGGTGAGGATGCTGACCGCTTGGACCGTGGTCACCGTACGCTGCAGCACTGTTTGCAGCCATCGAAGAACCATACGGTCCGGCTTGATGCGGCTGTCGTCTCCCAAGAGCATCCACAGGTACGCAAGTCGTGCGCCGGAGCCGTGGCCGGCGACCACGGCGAGGTCACGCTCAATGGCTCTCAGCTTGTCCAAGTCAGCGAGTAGCACGTTGGCGTCGCCAAGGGTTGCGACGCCGTGGGATACCAGGAGATCGGCGTACTGACGGGCAGCCTCCGCCTTCAGTGGGGCATCGCGGTTTGCCCGTGTGCGCTGCCTGTTCTGTAGGACCTCGGAAGAGAAAGCCTCTTCACCGTGGGTCTGGATGTGCGTAACGAAGCTCTGGAGCGGTTGCTCGTCGGGGACAGGAAGCTGCGCGCTACCTGACATCGGAACTGAGATGCCGGCCCAGGCCGCGTAGCGGTGGCAGGTCGGGACCGTGTGCCGCTCGTAGCGGGCATTGATGGAGAAGACGGCGTCCAGGACACACAGGGAGGCATGGGCCCACCGAGGGCCTCGCGGTTTGAGTGCCAGATGCCCAGCGGCAACGACTACTTGTCCTATCTCGTCCATCGATCTCCTGAGCGCGGGGTCCTGTTGTCTGTGCAGGCGGATGCGGGCGGAGGCAGCCCTTTGCCGGTGATCGCGTCGCGACAGCGTGTTGATCTTGACGAGTTCGCGGCAGGTCGGAGTGTGGCACCGGTCAGGCCACTGGGATCAAGCGTTGTCGCCGGGGTGAAGGACGGCCTCCGCGATCTCGCGCACGCGGTCCTGCGTGATGCCGGTGCGCTGCTCGATGGCGAGGGGATGGTCGGTGGGTTCCAGTTCGACGGAGGGACGTTGACCGACCGGGCGCGTGTGGGCGTTCGTCTTCAGGGGCAGACCGGAGCCCCGGATCACAGGCAGTCCGGGGCTCCGATTCGGGGGATGTTGTTGTGTCGGTCCGTGGAGTCGTCCCCCTCCCCTGGCCCGCGCGACGGACGCAGGGCGGGCACGGGCGATCGTCCCGTTCCGGTCCGGGCACGTCCCGTCGTTGTGCCACTCGGTGTGCGAGGTGTGGTCGACGACCACGCCGGGGTCGTCGTTGACCAGGCCCATCGCCGCGATGTACGGCCTCAGTTACTCGGCGGGGTCCTTCGGTGGGGTGAGCCAGGGATCGTTGCTCATGGTGCGCTTTCGGGACCTGGTCCTGATGGCAGTGAGGTTTGAGTCGCCAGTTCGAGCAGATGGTCGACCGGCCACTGGTCGTAGGCGTGTTCGCCGTACTTGGCGGCGAGGATGCGGCCGTCGGGGGCGATCAGGAAGTCGGCAGGAAGGCCGAGCCGACCGCCGTGCGGCCTGCTGGACGGCGGCCGCTCACGCCCGCGGAGGATCCTCCACGTGCTGCGCAGGACGGCCCGGGCGGTCGGTGCCCAGGCCCGCGGGCTGAGCAGCGCGCGAGGCGACGACTCCACCCCGAACTCGGCGTACAGGCGCTTGGTGGGGTCGGCTATGACGGCGAAGGGGAGGTCGGCCACGTGCTTCCGCAGTTCCTCTGCGGGCGAGTGGAAGACCACGATCTCGCGGATTCCCGCCTGGGCGATCTCCGCGTGTCGTCGCACCACCGACTGAAGGTGCAGATTGCAGATCGGGCAGCCGGCGAACCGTCGGAACTGAAGATGTGTCAGCCGGTCACCGTCGGGGACGGCGATCCGGGCGCCGGAGACGGCCGTCAGGTCATGGGCACCGACAACGACACCTGGTCCTAAGGTTCCTGGCCGCGTGCGGCTTCGAGACGTTTGCATGATCCCCCCTCTTCCGTTAGGCGTACAACGTACGCCTACCAGCGTAGGCGTATGCCGTACGCTGTCAACCGTCATGCCTCGCCCCCGTTCGCTCACGCCGGACCACGTCGCCTCGTCCGCCCTCACCGTCCTGGACCGCGATGGTGTCGCCGGTCTCTCGATGCGTGCGGTCGCCAAGGAACTGCGCATGAGCACGATGGGGCTCTATCGCTACGTGGCCGACCGCGAGGAACTCGAACGGCTGATCGTCGAGTCCGTGCTCGGAACCGTCGACACCGAGCCCCCGCCCTCGGACGCGCCGTGGGAGGAGCGGATCGAGGTCCTGGTGCGGCGCCTGCGCGACACCCTCGCCGTCCATCCCGCCGTCGTGCCGCTGACGATCACCCACCGGCACCGGTCCCGCGGGGTGCTGCGGTGGTCGGAAGCCGTACTCACCGTTCTCGCCGAGACGGGCTTCGACGGCGCCCGACGTGTCGTCGCACTGCGGGCCCTGCTGAGTTACGTCATCGGGGCCATCCAGCTCGAGCACCTGGGCCCGCTGGCGGGCGAGGGCACGGTCGTCATCTCGGCTCTGCCGACGATCGAGTTCCCGCTCCTGGCCGAGACCGCACACCACGCCCGGGACGTGGGGGCCGACCAGGAGTTCTTCGGCGGGCTCGCCGCGCTGATGCGCGGCCTGCACAGGTAACGGCACCGGCCCTCGCCCAGACAGCGTGCCGTCGGCCGAATGACCGACGGTCCGCCGCCGCCGACAGGTGGTCCCGTCCGGCTCCATGCTCGAAGTCCCTGCCGGGGGCACCCCTTACGACGTGCCCCGGAACAGGTGCGGGGCCCGCGACGCCAGGCGCTGCCGGTTGCCCGCTAGTCGGCGGTGACGCCCCAGTAGCCGATCTGCACGGGCCTGCCGTCGCGGTGGAGCACCGTGCAGTTCCCTTGGCCGCGGCCCGGGAACTCCAACCGCCCGGCGTCGAGGGCGGCGACCCACTCCTCGTGGCTGGGCCGGCCGTGAGGAGCCCACGCACGCACCTCGCTGTCGGTCAGCGGACGCATGAACGGACCGTCGTCGGCGTCCTCGGCCTCGATCATGAGAGGGAAGTCCAGCACCGTTCCCGTGCCACCGGTGAAGATGTACTCCTGCCACTCCGGATCGCGCCAGAGTCGCTCGACGGACCGGCCCTCGAAGCCGTGGTTTTCGCGCGCCAGCTCGTCTTCCTGCGCCTGTTGGAATGCCTCCGCCAGATCACGCCGATACGGTCCCGTGCGGGCCCATTCGTCGCCGCCCATCCGTGCCGCTCCTCCGTTCGAACCCCCCTGCTCAAGCCGCACAAGAGCGGAGCATAGGAGACGGCACTGACAAGTCATCCCGCCCAGCCGGTCGTCACACGCCGCGATGGCCACCCATTGATGCGGAATACCTCGCCCGATGCGGAATACCTCGCCGGGCCCGATTGGGAAAGGATCGACATCCACCTCGTGGGCCCAGGGGAGGAGTGCCGGACCCGCAGCCCGGGCGCGCCGAGCGTTACGACTCCGCTCCCGCCCCCTTCTCTCGGATGGACCTGCCGGGACGGTTGGCGGACAGGTCGTCAGCCGGTGTCAGGGGCGACAGCATCGGCAGCGCTTCAGCCATGGACGTCGTCTGCGGTCGGACCGGCACGGGGTCGATCCGCAAGTGGCGAGTCGGCACGGTCGTCACGTCGGCGCGATACTCGGCGACCGAGACCGTCATGCCCCCCTGTCCGCAAGTCCGCCCAGCCGACGGCCGTGCCATCAGGCAGTTCACGTACGCGATCACGCCCATACCGCCAACCAGCGGGTGACCTTCAGCTCCATGGGCCCCTCGCCCGCTCTCGGCTCGAAGGAATCGCAGCGGGCAGCGCTCGGAAGGCAGTTCAACTTCACCGGCCCCAGGCCGTGTTGAAGCCCACGTACGCCTCGCCGCGCGCAGCGCAGTCACCGCCGGCCTGCGGCATCGGCGGCGTGTCCGTGGGGCCGCTTTCGTCCTCCGCCGTGGCGCGGTCGGGGTGCCGGGTGCGGTGATCGCGTGGCGGGTGTGTGGGTATTTGTCTGGTAAGAGCTCTATATCACTGATGCGATGTATGAGAAAATAAGGGATGTGGCATCAGGTGCTGAAGACAGGCGAGAGGAGTGCATCATGATCGCCAAGCTGCTCGGGAGACTGTCCTTCACCCGCCACTACGGTGCGTACGGGGCCCACGAATGGGATGCGTACGCCGGCGACGACTAGGAGCGAGCACGCTGCCGGCGGGTGCCCAGGGGCGCCCGCCGGGTCGTGGGTACGTTGCCGAGGGCCAGGGACGGTCTCATGGGCGCAAGGAACGAGCCGCCGCGGTTGTCCGAGGGCGGCTTCGCGGCCTGGAGTCGCGACCGGCTGGGGATGGCGCGCCGGGGCGCCGCGGAGTGCGGGGACGTCTGGCAGCTGGAGCCGGGGGTCTACGTAGCGGCCGCGGCCGAGCCCTGTGAGGCGGTCCTGCGCCGGGCGAAGGACTTTCCCAAGGCCTCCTCGCCCCTCTTCCCCCCGTTGAAGCGGTCGAGCGGCGAACCGACGCCCGAGGAGCGTGGGTACGCTCACGCCGCCCGGATGCGCGGACTACGGGCGCAGGCGGTGGCGGCCCGGATCGGGGAGATCGCGCCCCGGACCGCCCGGTTCGCCGACCGGTTGCCCACGGGCCAGGACGTCGAGATTCTGCCGCCGGTCCGGCACACCCTGGCGGAGATCGGCGTGCACTATCTCTTCGGCGAGGACGCTCCCGTTCTGCTGCCCTACGCCTCTCAGCTCTTTCTTGCGCGGGAGGTGCTCGTACGCCCCTCCCGCTGGGTATGGCCGCGCTGGGTTCCCACGCCGGCCCGGCGGTTCCGTACCCGGCAGCAAGCCGCCTTCACCGACGCTCTGCGGCCCGTCGTCCGCCGGCGTCGTTCGTCGGGCGGGCTCGGCGACGACATGCTGGGTCAGATGCTCCGGCCCTCCCCGCACTACGGCCTGCTGCCGGAGGAGGCCGTCCTCGACACCCTTCCCGGAATCACGGTCGCCACTTTCGAGACCCCTTCCCGGGCAGCCGGCTGGATCCTGCTCCACCTGGCCCTGTACCCCGAGGCGGCGGCACGCGTCGCGGCCGAGGCCGCCCTGCTGCCCGCGGACCCGGCCGCGACGACCAGCACCCACCTGGGCAGCCTGCGGTACACCCAGGCGCTGGTGAGCGAGGTGCTCCGGCTGTACCCCCCGAGCTGGCTGCTGACCCGGCGTGCCCGGCGTCAGACCCAGCTCGCCGACTACACCATCGACGCCGGGTCCACCGTTCTCGTCTGCCCCTACACCGCGCACCGCGACGCACGCGAGTTCGCGGAGCCGGACGAGTTCCGGCCCGAGCGGTGGCTCGACGATCCGGGCTCGCCGGCGAAACCCGGGGTCTTCCTCTCGTTCGGCACCGGTCCGCACGGCTGCGAGGGAACGGCCCTGGCCATGGCGATGCTGACGCTGCTGACCGCGCAGACCGCCCGCTGCTACCACTTGAGCGAGCCGTCCGGACCGGAGCCCGGCTACCAGGTCACCACCCTCGAAGGTCTCGCACCTGTCGGCCTGCGCCTGCGCGCCACCGTGCGTGACCGAGGGCGGTCCTGACAGCGATGACAGCGGTGACAGCGACGACAGCGGCGGACGGCCGGATGACGCTCAGTTCGTCGTGTGCCGCCGGCCGAACTCGTCGGCGAGCATCCCCATCATGACGAGGTCCCGGTGCCGGCCGGCGAGGAAGACGTGTTCCCGCAGGCGGCCCTCCTCGGTGAAGCCGAGCCCACGGAAGAGTGCCAGTGACGCCTCGTTGTGGGCGAAGATCGCTGCCAGGCATTTGTGGTAGCGCCGCTCGGCGAACATGAAGCGCAGCAGCAGTACCACGGCTTCCGCCGCGTAGCCCCGGCGCCGGTGGTCGGCACCGATCGTGATCCCACACTCGAACCAGCCCGAACGGGGGCCGGTCCGGTGCGAGCCGACCGTGCCGACCAGCTCACCCGTGGCCGTCGCCTCGACGGCGAGGAGGAAGCGGTCATGATCGGACTCGGCCAGGGCCTGTTCTCTCGCCCAGGCCCGGTGTCTCTCGGTGGACCTCGGCAGATCCAGCCGGCTCGCTCGCCCCCCGTCGTCGGCGGCGAGGCGCATGAGCGCGGTCCAGTCGTCGGGCTCGATGGCGCGCAGGCGGACCCGATCACCGGTCCAGGACGAGGCCATGCCCCATTTGATCACCTGCCGGGGCCGTGGGGCCGGCAGGCACACCGCAGGCCACGGCGGCGGTCGGCGCGGCGGCCGGGGACGGATCCGGGTCCGGGGACGGAGACGCGACGCGGACGGGGACGGGGACGGGTCGGGGCCCGGGCCCGGGCCCGGCTGAACCTCCGGGGCGGGTGCTGCGTATGGGTTCCGGAGGGCCGTCTCCATTCCATGCCATGGGACGGAAGGAGTGCACCGTGCCCACACCGCCCACACCGCCCACACCGGACGCACCGGACGCACCGGACGCGCCGGACGCGCCGGACGACCGCACCACGCTGGAGCCCATCCGCGTGCTGCGTATGCGCAACACCGACGCGCTGGCCCAGTTGCTCGACGACATCCGCCAGGACGACGACTACCGCGGTCGCAACACGGTGGGCGCCCCCGTCCGCCCCGCCCCGGCCGACGGCGGGACAGCGGAACTCCCCGCTGTCCCCGGCCTCGCGGACCGCCCGCGTCTGGGGCCCTGGCAGCGCCGGGCGGCCCTGGTGATCGCGGTCGCGGCGGCGGCCGTCGTCGGCTTCGGCTGCGCCCTCCTGGTCCCCGGCGCCACCGAGGCCGCCCCGGCCGCTCCCTCGGTGGGCGCGTCGACCGCTCCGGCCTCTGCGGCCCCCACATCGGCGGCCGCGACCGGGGCCGCCGGCGTTCTGGCCGACCCCGGCTTCGAGTGGGGTGGTCCCTCACCGTGGAACTGCGCCGGGAATCCGGGCTCGATCGTCTCCTCCCCCGTCCACACGGGGTCCAAGGCCCTCCACGGAACGGTGGGTTCGAGCGGCACCGGGCAGTGCGACCGGATCGTCGCGGTACGGCCGGACACCACCTACTCGCTCAGCGGCTGGGTCCGCGGCTCCAACGTCTATCTCGGCGTGAACGGCGGTGCCGCCACCTGGGCCACCTCCCCTGCCGCCTTCAGCCGGCTGACCGTCTCGTTCACCACGGGCGCCGCCCAGACCAGCGCGACGGTCTACGTGCACGGCTGGTACGCGCAGGGCGACTACTACGCCGACGACATCACCCTGGTCGGTCCCGTTGGCGGCGGCCACTCGTAGGGCATTCGCGACGGGTACGGGCGCCGTCCTGCTACCAGGTGGGAGGGGCGTAGGGGTTCCCGTTGGACGCCGGCGGGCCGCCCCACCACGCTCCCGGCGGCGGGACGGGAACCCAGTCCGGGCCCCGGTGCTGCAGCCACCACCTGCCGACGGTGTGGAACTTCTCCTCGAAGTCGCGGTCCCAGCTGAGGAACCCGGTCATCGGTGCCCGGAGGCGGGTCTGGCGGCCGCCCGCTTCATAGATCACGACGGTACGGCTGCCGAGGAGCGACGAGATCTGGATGGCCTGGACGTTCGCCCAAGGGACGGTCCGGCGGCGGAAGTTGTGCACGACGGCCGCCGTCGGGGTGAGGGTGACCCCGAACCGCCGCGAGGCGATCAGTGCCAGAGGCAGCAGGACACCCCAGATGACCAGGCCCGGGACGAGTGCGGAGGCGAGTGATCCGTCGTTCAGCAGGAGCAGCACCTGGGACGGCACGACGACAACGAATCCCGGCAGTACGGGCAGCAGCCGCTGGAGGGGCGTCAACCGGTAGCGGATGTGATCCGGCGGCGTGGCCGCGGCCTGCGATTCCCCCACGAGTCCCCCAGTCCCCCCGTCCCCGTTCTGCCGCCCCGGTCCCGGTCCCGGCACGTCGCACGATGCGGCTCGCACCGGTCCGACAAGCGCCAGGACAGCATGGCGGACCAGGGGAACGCTGTCCATGCGGATACACGCGGGTATGCGGGGCCCGGGGCGCGGGGAACTGTCGGTGCGGGGCGGCCGCGGGCATGATGGCGCGATGACTTCCTGGCTGAGCGCCCGGAGCACGTGGCTGCTCGTACTGCTCCTGTGGGCGATCATGCTGACCGCCGCCCTGCTGGGGATCGCCCTCGACCGGGCCTTCCTCGAGCACCCCCCTCTCCGGCCCTTCGCCTCGCATCTCCCGATGGCGTTGGGCGGCTCCTTCTTCGTCGCCGCCGCCTGCGCCGGGAGGCTGCGTCACGGCCGACGGCGTCAGGAGCGGTGAGAGGTGCGGCCGGGCGGAGCACCCCGGCCGGCCGCCTCACCTGCCGCCCCACCTGCCGCCCCACCGGCCGCCCCGGCTGCCGGTCACTTGCCGGTCACTTGCCGGGCGAGTCACCGTGGGGCGCGACGACGTCCAGGACGGCCATCATGCCCATGTCCTCGTGGTTGAGGATGTGGCAGTGCAGCACGGTCCTGCCGGTGAAGTCGCTGTAGTGGATGCGGATGACCGCCTTGCCGCGCACGGGCACGTCGATGGTGTCGTACCAGCCGTGGGACGGGTCGTAGGGCTTCCCGTCGATGCTCATCAGCTGGAAGTCGTTGGTGTGGATGTGGAAGGAGTGGGTCTCGTCCGAGTCGTTGCGGACGGTCCACTCCTCGACGGTGTCGAGGGTGCCCGTGAAGTCGGTCCGGTGCGGGTCGTACATCCGGCCGTTGATGTAGAACTTCGTGCCCGCCTTGTTCTCCGTGAGGACGACCGTCCTGCGGGTCGCGATCTTCGCGTGGCTCAGGTCCTCGTGCGGGGCGATGTCGGTGGGCAGGGCGGCGCGGTGCACGGGCGTGCCGCCGGTGACCACGGTGGCGAGGTCGGCCCCGGGGAACTTGTTCCCGGCCGGGCCGGTGTCGTACGGCAGGGTCTCCAGCCGCGTGACGCCGGGCCGGCCGCCCTGGACCAGGACGTCGAAGCGGGCGCCGGCCGCGATCACGATGGTGTCCTGGTCGTACGCCTTGCGGACGGGGATGCCGTCCTGCGCGATGACGCGGAGGCGGGAGCCCTGGAGGTGGAGCTTGTAGTAGATGTTGGCGCCGATGTTGGCGAGCCGCCAGAGCTGGGTCTCCCCCGGCCTGATGCCGATCACCGGGTTCCGCTGGCCGTTGACCGTGCGGTTCGTGGGTGCCCCGATCTTGAGCGGGTGCGTCTTGATGGAGTCGCCCTCGACCTGGAAGTCCTTGAACGCGATCGTGTGCTCGGTGATGCCGCGCAGGTCCGGCGGCAGGTGCTGCTGGAGGCCCTCGACGACGATGAGGCCCGACTCGCCGCCGGCGACCTGCGGGGCGGACATCATGTCCGCGTGCGAGTGGTACCAGAACGTGCCGGTCGGATGGTTGAACGGCAGCTGGTACCTGTAGTGGTACGCCTGGTTGTACTTGATCGCGACGAAGACGTCGTCGGAGGGGCTGCGCGGCGACACGTGCAGGCCGTGCGTGTGCAGGTTGGTGTCGGAGTCGATGCGGTTGGTCATGGTGAGGTCGATGCGGTCGCCCGGGCGTACCCGCAGGGTGGGCGGCATGTACGCCCCGTTGTAGGTGGTGGCGTACAGCCGGCGGTCGCCGACCTGCACCTTCCGGCGTTCCACCACGATGGCCGCCTTCAGGAGGCCGTCGCGGCTGACCAGTTCCGGCGGGTCCTGCAGCCGCGGTCCGGCCGGGGTGCTGTGGCCGGCCCGGGCTGCGGGCTGCCGGGCGCCTGAGGGGTCCGCGTCGGGTGTGAGGGTCCCGCAGCCTGCCAGCCATGCGGTGGCGAGGAGCAGGCCGGCGAGCGGCAGGGCCGGCACGGAACGGATGCGGGACCGGGTCACGTCTCTCCCAGGGAAACCGAGCTCAGCCGGAATGTAGGAGGAATGTAGGAGGCGGTACCCCGCCGATCGCCGTGCCACGCGCACGCGGCGGCGGCGGCAAGACCACTCCGGGCAGCAGGGCTTCCACACGGATGGCGGCAGCGGCCTCGGCGGCGGTCACCCTGCCGACCCGGACCGATGGGCGCTGGAACCCCGCCGACCCGGACCGATGGCCGCTGCCACCCCGCCGACCCGGACCGATGGCCGCTGCCACCCCGCCGACCCGGACCGATGGCCGCTGCCACCCCGCCGAGCCGGACCGATGGCCGCTGCCACCGCACCGACCCCGACCGATGGCCGCTGCCACCCCACCGACCCCGACGAATGACTGCAGCCGCCCCGCCGGCCGCGGGCATCCGGGCCGATACGTCAGATGCTCAGCGCGATCGCGGCACCGATGCCGCCCAAGCCGAGTGCGACGGCGGCCGGGAACCAGCCGCCCGAACGCCAGGGGAAGAAGCGGTCGAGGGAGAACCGGCCGGGGCCGATGGCGGTGAGGGCGAGGGCGACGACGCAGATGCAGACGCTGTACTCGACTCCGCCGTTCTCGACCCACAGGCCGTGCGCGCCGCTCACGGTCACCATGGCGTTGATCATCACGCCGATGACGGCCGCTGCCGCCAGCGGGGTGAGCAGTCCGACCGCCAGGCCGAGGCCCCCGCAGATCTCGGAGAGAGAGCCGATCACGGCGAAGACCTTGCCCGGGTGGTAGCCGAGGGCGTCGAAGTTCCTGCCGGTGGCCGCCAGGCCCGGTCCCCCGAAGATGCCGAAGAGCTTCTGCGCACCGTGGCCTGCCAGCAGCAGCCCGAAGGTCAGCCTGATCAGAAGCAGTCCGCCCTCCGCGGCGGAGAGCCCGGGCACGGCACCGGCGGCACGCGTCTCGCCGGGCGGGCCCGAGGTGGTTCTGGCCGTCGTGCCGGCGGGCCGGTGGATCTCCGCCACGGGGGCGCGTACCTGGGTCAGTGACAGGGCGCGGGTCCGGCCGAGGGGGTGGAAATGCAGTGCACGCATGACGATGCCTTCACGAGTGGGGACAGCCTGTCCGGCCGCCGTGCGGCGGGCCTCCCCCCGCCCTCCAGCATGGCGCCGGTTTCATGGCATATCCAGGAAAATGACGGAATATGTGCTATTGCGGAAGGCGATAGCCGACCCGGCCCGCGGGCGGGCGGGCCCACGGCCGCATACCCGGCGGCCGTGGCGTGACTCGACGTGGATGGGCGTGGACCGCCATGGATCGACGGCCGACCCGGCATGGCGACGGGATTCAAGTGGCCGCAGGAAGCGACACGGTGACCATCCGTCAGTGAGCCGAGGTCCGCACCGGACGTGGGCCGGGCGCGCCGCCCGCGGAATCGCCGTGCTGTCGCGCCGGCCGATCGCAGCGCCTTCGCGGCCGGTCGCGCGGCGCCTGCCCCAGCCCTTCGGCCGGGGCACCCCCAGCGTCCCTTCAAGGGGCCGGCACGGCACGTGAAGCGGCACCCTCATGCGGAGCGCTTGCGGGACGCAGCCGTCTTCTTGGCAGTCGCCTTCGTGGCGGTCGCCTTCGAGGCAGTCGCCTTCTTCGCCGGCGTCGTCTTCCTGGCGGCGCTGGACTTCGTGGCCGCCGCCTTCTTCGCCGTCTTGGCGGTCTTGGCGGCGCCGGCCGTGTTGGCCGTCCTGGCCGTCGCCGTCTTCTTCGCCGTCGACCGCTTCGCCGTCGTCTTCCGCGCCCCGGACGCGGACTTCTTGCTCGGCAGCGGCGTGACCTGCGCCCCCTCGGCCCCCTCGGCCCCCGCCCCCTCGGCCCCCGCCCCCTCGGCTCCCTCGCCCCGCGACTCCTTCGCCGCCCGCACGCTCTTCTCCAGGGCCGCCATCAGGTCGAGGACCTTGCCGCCCTTCGCCGGTTCGGGGGCCTCCGGCGGGGTCTCGCCGGCCGCCTTCGCGGCGACGACCTCCTCCAGCGCCTCCCGGTACTCGTCGTGCAGGTCCTCCAGGTCGACCTCGCCGAGGGTGTCCATCAGGGCGTCCGCCAGGTCGAGTTCCTTGTCGCGGACGGTGACGTCGACGTCGGGGGCGACCCCCTCGGGCGCGCGGACCTCGTCCGGCCAGAGCAGGCCGTGCATGGCGATGGCGTCACCGACCACCCGGAGCATGCCGAGGCGTTCGCGGCCACGCAGGGCGTACTTGGCGATGGCCACCTTGTTGCTGCGCTTGAGGGCTTCGCGCAGGAGGGTGTAGGGCTTGGCGGCCGGGGCCCCGGAGGCCGCCAGGTAGTACGCGGCGTCCATCTGGAGCGGGTCGATCCGGTCGGCCGGGACGAACGCGACGATCTCGATCGTGCGGGCGGTGGGGATGGGCAGGTGGGACAGGTCCTCGTCGGTGATCGGGACGATCGTGCCGTCGGCGTCCTCGTACCCCTTGCCGATCTCCGACTGGGTGACCTCGCGGTCCTCCAGCTCGCAGAACTTGCGGTACCGGATGCGGCCGTTGTCCTCGGTGTGGACCTGGCGGAAGGAGATCGAGTGGCTCTCCGTGGCGTTCACCAGCTTGATCGGGATGCTGACGAGCCCGAACGAGATCGCGCCGTTCCAGATGGATCGCACGTGCGGCTTCCCTCCGTCCGAATACCACGTGTTTGTATGAGATTGTCATCGTATGACGCCGATCACAGAGGTGGACGGGCGAAGGGTCGCGCTCAGCAACCTGGAGAAGGTGCTGTATCCGGCGACCGGGTTCACCAAGGGCGAGCTGCTGCACTACTACGCGACGGCGTCCGGGGTCCTGCTGCCGCACCTGCGGGACCGGCCGGTCTCGTTCCTCCGGTACCCGGACGGTCCCGACGGCCAGGTCTTCTTCGCCAAGAACGTGCCGCCTGGTACGCCCGAGTGGGTCACGACCGCCGAGGTGCGCCGGTCGGAGGGGGCGGCCCGGATGGTGCTGGTGCAGGACCTCGCGAGCCTGATGTGGGCGGCGAACCTGGTCACCGAGTTCCACACGCACCAGTGGCTGCTGGGAACGCCGGACGAGGCCGACCGGATCGTCCTCGACCTGGACCCCGGTGCGCCCGCGACGGTGGTGCAATGCTGCGAGGTCGCGCTGTGGCTGCGGGAGCGGCTGGCGGCGGACGGGATCGCGGCGTACGCCAAGACGGCCGGGTCGAAGGGGCTGCATCTGCTGGCGGCGGTGCGGGGCTCGTCCAGCGAGCGGGTCAGCGAGTACGCGAAGGCGCTGGCGGTGGAGGCGGAGCGGGCGCTGCCGCGGCTGGTGGTGCACCGGATGACGCGGAGCCTGCGGCCCGGGAAGGTGTTCGTGGACTGGAGCCAGAACGCGGGACGCAAGACGACGGCCGCGCCGTACACCGTGCGGGCGCGGCGGGAGCCGACGGTGTCGGCGCCGGTCACGTGGGAGGAGGTCGCGCAGTGCCGGACGCCGGGCCAGCTGGTGTTCCGGGCGGGGGACATCGCGCCGCGTGTCCAGGACCACGGGGACCTGCTGGCTCCGCTGCTGGACGCGGGGCGTGCGGCGACGCTGCCCTGAGGGCGCCGGAGGGGCCTACACCCTCCCCCACGTGTTCCGGTCCCGTGCCATCGCGTGCAGGGCCTCCACGTCCGCCGGCTTGAGGACCCCGCCCAGCCGGGACAGGGTGCCCAGGTCCCGGTCGCGGAGGATGTGCACCTCGCGCGGCGCGGCGGTCAGCCTGACGTCCGCCGGTTCGGTGAGGGCCAGCACCGGGCGGACCTCGGCCGTGAGGGCGTACGAGGCCCGGTCGGCGTCGGCGCGCAGGCGGCGCAGCAGCGGCTGGGGATCACGCCGCCCCAGTGTGATCATCGGGTCCGCGATCAGGACCTTCTGCTTGCGGGCGTAGAGGGAGTACACGCAGAACAGGCCGCCCGGCCCGATCAGCAGGTGGTGCAGGCGGTCGCCGCCGGGCAGCGGGACGGAGTGCAGGGCGTGCCAGCCGGCGCCGTCCAGGCGGTCCAGGGCGTCGCCGACGGCCTGCTCGGCCGTCAGGGCGCGGCGGCGCGGGTCGGGGCGCAGCCGGTGGGCGGGGCCGGGGTCCCGGTCGAGGGCGACCAGCAGAGCCTCGCCGGGGCGGTTGGGCGCCAGGTCGTCGTCGGGATGCAGGGTCAGCCGGGCCAGTTCCGCGGGGGTGGGCACGGGTGGCGGGCCGATCGTGACCGGGCCGGTCAGGAACGGCCTCAGGGTCTCCAGCACGTCGTCGCGCCGCTCCTCGCTGAGCAGGTTGACCCGGCCGGCCTCCCGGTCGTACCAGGCGATGTTCCGTCCGTCCGTGAGGCATACGTACAGTCGCTCCTGGCCGTGCCGCCAGGTCGGCACGACGCGCAGTCCGCTCATTGCGTCATCACCCCTCGACCATGGGAACAGGCGGGGTGCTCCAGGGGCAAGAACCCGGCTACCTTTGACAGGGGTTGGCGCGCGCAACGGGGAGGCGCCGGGTGCGGATCCGTGGAGAGCAGTACGACGTGCCGGCTCCGGACAGTCCCTGGAGCGAGGTGCTGCCCGGGTTGTGGATGGGCGGCCACGAGTTCCGGGCGCGTTCGGGGCGGCTGGAGGCCGCCGTCGTGCGGGACGAGTTCGATCTGGTGCAGAGTCTGCTGCGGATGCCCGGGCACGGTCCGGCCGACGGGGTCGAGCACCATGTGTGGCCGATACCGGACGGCCCGCTGGACGGCACCCAGCTCGCCGGGGTGATGCGGCTCGCGCGGGCGGCCAGCGAGGCCCTGGACGCGGGGCGGTCGGTGCTGGTGCGGTGCTACAGCGGGTACAACCGCTCGGGGCTGGTGGTCGCCCAGGCGCTGGTGCACCAGGGGCGTACCGCCGAGGAGGCGATCCGGCTGGTACGGGCCCGGCGCTCGCCCTGGGCACTGCACAACGAGCTGTTCGTGGCCTACCTGCGGGCCGGTCTGTCCACCGCCCGTCTCCTGGAGGACCTCGCCGAGTAGCCTCTCCCGTGCACCGGCGGCCCCCAGGCGCAAAAAGGACTTCCCTACAAATCTGCGAATAAGGTGTACGGGGCCTCCTGCCCATCGACCACCGACCCCGCCGAGCCAGGAGCAGCGTGCCAGCCCGTCGCCCCGTCCGTACCGCCGTGGCCGCGGCCGCCGTCGCCCTGCTGGCGGTGACCGCGGCCGGCTGCGGCGACTCCGGCGGGCTGCGCGGGGCCGGGGCGGCACCGACCGCGGTCAGCCCCGCGAAGCTCTGGCCCGACCTGCGGCCGGCGGCCAGCCCGGCCTGGCCCTACGACGAGGGCAGCACGCAGACCGTGAAGGGGATCACGGTGCCCGGCGACGACATCCGCCGGGTGGACCCGGTGACCGTCGTCCGGGCGGAGATCGCCGCGGACCCGGCCGACTACGGGTCCAAGGGGACCTACCACGAGGCCGCGGAGCGGATGAAGGAGTGCACGGCGGGCGGCGGCGGGGCGCGCTGCCCGCTGTTGAAGCCGTACTACCGGGACCTCACCGGTGACGGGCGGGACGAGCTGACGCTCGGCTTCCGGCTGTATCCGACCAACCAGACCGCGGTGCGCGTCTACACCGTCGAGAACCACCGGCTGCAGCAGGTCCTCGACGACGACGACGCGATCATCGGTGTGGAGCTGGCCGGGCGGACGGTGATCGTCCGGTCGCCGGCCGGGATCAGCGGGTACGAGTACCGGACGACCTGGGCGTGGGATCCGGAGCGGAAGGCGATGGTGTTCTCCCGGGACGAGTTCCTGCGCACCGGCAAGGGGCACCGCACCCGCCGGCCGATGCCGTCGGCCTCGGCGGGCGCGCGATGAGGCTCCCGCGCTGGGCCGGCACGCTGGCGGCGAAGTCGGCCGCGTTCATCACGGTGATGTGCTGTGCGCTGGCCGCGCTGCTCGGTGTCCTGGTGCACGTGTCGGTCACCGACCAGACCGTCACCCAGGCCCGCGACCTGGCACTGGACCGGCTCACGGAGGCGACGGGCGCGTACGAGGCGGGGGACGCGCTGCCGCGGGGCGCCCGCGTCGACCCGCGGGGGCTGCCCGCGCAACTGCGGGCGCTGGCGCTCTCCGGGGACCGCGGCACCATGGTCGCCCGGGACGAGGGCCGGCCCACGATGTGGGCGGCGGGCCCGGCCGACGGCCACCGGGCGCTCGCGGTGGCCGTCGACTACTCCCAGCAGGCCCGCACCATCGCCGGCCTGGACAGCTCCATCCTCTGGTCGTCGGCGCCGGCCATCGGGGCGACGCTGCTGGTCGGCGCGTTCGCGGTGACCCGGGTGAGCCGGCGGCTGCACGGCACCGCGCAGGTGGCCCGGCGGATCAGCGCCGGGGACCTGGACGCCCGGGTGCACGACCCCCGCACCAAGGACCCGAGCCGCCCGCAGGACGAGGTGGCCGCGGTTGCCGCCGCGCTGGACGGCATGGCCGCGTCGCTGCAGAGCAAGCTGCTGAGCGAGCAGCGGTTCACGGCCGACGTGGCGCACGAGCTGCGGACGCCGCTGACGGGGCTGCACGCGGCGGCGGAACTGCTGCCGCCGGGGCGGCCGACGGAGCTGGTGCGGGACCGGGTGGCAGCGCTGCGCACGCTCACCGAGGACCTCCTGGAGATCTCCCGCCTCGACGCGGGGCGGGAGCGGCTGGAGACCGACGCGGAGGCGCTGGGCGCGCTGGCCGAGCGGGTGGTGCGGGCGTCCGGGACGGAGACCGAGGTGAAGGTCGTGCGGGACGTGTGGGTCGAGACCGACCGGCGGCGCCTGGAGCGGGTGCTGGGGAACCTCGTCGCCAACGCGCACCGGCACGGGCGGGGGCCCGTGGTGCTGACGGTGGAGGGCAAGGAGGTCACCGTGCGGGATCATGGCGACGGCTATCCCGAGTACCTGGTGGCCCACGGTCCGCAGCGGTTCCGGACGGAGGGCGGGGCGAAGGGGCACGGGCTGGGGCTGACGATCGCCGCGGGGCAGGCGGAGGTGCTGGGGGCACGGCTGTGTTTCGCGAACGCGATCGACGGCGGGGCGGTGGCGACGTTGACGCTGCCGTAGGGGGTGAGCGGTGCGGTGCGCGGCTGCGGGTGCGTGGGGATTGCTCGCGCAGTTCCCCGCGCCCCTGAAGGGCCGCACCGCAGCGCCCCTTCTTCTTTTCGGGGGCGCTGGGAGTACCCCCGGCCGAAGGCTGGGGGAGGAACTGCGCGACAAGCCCCCACCGGCCGGCACACGGACCACTTCCCCTCGCCCCCCCCTTCGGCTCACCGCAGAAGGCGCCCCGCGCACACCCCTCCTAGCGTGGCCCATAGTCAGGTCCGCACCGATCGCCCGCCGGAGGCCCCATGCTCCCCCGCCGCACCCTCATAGCCGTCACCGCCGTCGTCGTCGCCCTCTGCGGCGCCACCCCCGCCCTCGCCGACGACGGCTGGGGCAGCAGCGATCCGGTGGCCGGACAGGTCGACGACCCCGACGACGACGGCCGCCTCGTCGGGGTCGGCAACACCGACGGCACCGGCGGGACGACCGGCAACGACGACTTCGACTTCCTCGGCCCCGGCGGCCCGGACACCCCCGCGTGACGTCGGCCGGACGCCACGCTGACACCGACTCACAGAACACTCGACTCACACTATTTGGGTAAGTTCCGGACATGACCAAGGCCGGAACCACCGTGGCGGCGACCGCGACCCCCACCTCCGCCGTACCCCTCCCCCGGCGCCGTGGCATCGAGCTCGCCCTGATCGTGCTGGCCGTCCTGCTCTGCGTGTACGGCTACTGCGAGGTCGGCCTGGCGAAGACCGGCACCGTCCCGCCCGGTGCCGCCGGTTACGGCGCCGGCCTCGGGTTCCTCGCGCTCGTCGCCCACCTCGCCGTACGCTTCCGCGCCCCGTACGCCGACCCGCTGCCGCTGCCGATCGGCGTGCTGCTCAACGGACTCGGCCTGGTCCTGATCTACCGGCTGGACCTGCAGACCCCCGGCGACCGTGCGGCCCCCGCCCAGCTCGTCTGGTCCACCCTGGGCGTCGGCCTGTTCATCATGGTCGTGCTGATGCTCCGCGACCACCGGGTGCTCCAGCGCTACGCGTACGTCTGCGTCGCCGCCGCGCTCGTCCTGCTGCTCCTGCCGATCCTCTTCCCGGCCGTCAACGGCGCCCGGATCTGGATCAGGGTCGCCGGATTCTCCATCCAGCCCGGCGAGTTCGCGAAGGTGCTGCTCGCGGTGTTCTTCGCCGCGTACCTGGCCGCCAACCGCAGCGCGCTCGCGTACGCGGGCCGCCGGCTGTGGTTCATGCAGTTCCCGACCGGCCGGGTGCTCGGCCCGATCGTCACCATCTGGCTGGTGAGCGTCGGCGTCCTGATCCTCGAACGCGACCTGGGCACCTCGCTGCTCTTCTTCGGCCTGTTCGTCGTCATGCTGTACGTGGCGACCGGGCGCACCGGCTGGATCGCCGTCGGCCTGCTGCTCGCCGTGTTCGGCGCGGTCGCGGTCGGCCGGCTGGAACCGCACGTGCACGGCCGCATCGAGGACTGGCTGCACCCCTTCGCCTCGATCGACGCGGGCCAGGGGCCGAACCAACTCTCCCAGTCCCTCTTCGCGTTCGCGGCCGGCGGGGTCCTCGGCACCGGGCTGGGCCTCGGCCACTCCATCCTCATCGGCTTCGCCGCCAAGTCGGACTTCATCCTGGCCACGGCGGGCGAGGAACTCGGGCTCGCCGGGCTGTCGGCGATCTTCCTCCTCTACGGCCTGCTGGTGGAGCGCGGCTACCGGGCGGGCCTCGCCCTGCGCGACCCCTTCGGCCGGCTCCTCGCGGTCGGGCTGGCCTCGATCGTCGCGCTCCAGGTGTTCGTGATCGCGGGCGGGGTGACCGGGCTGATCCCGCTGACCGGCATGGCGATGCCGTTCCTCGCCCAGGGCGGCTCCTCGGTCGTCACCAACTGGGCGATCGTGGCCCTGCTGATCCGGGTGAGCGACTCGGCCCGCCGCCACTACGACGGACAGGTGGCCCCATGAGCGCCGGGGACGGCCGCCGGCGGGCCGGCACGGCCGGGTACGTACGGCGGGCCCGCGCGCTCTGCGCCCTGCTGCTGTTCGCCCTCCTCGTCAACGCCGCCCGCGTCCAGGTCGTCCTGGCCGGGCGGTACGACGACAACCCCGCCAACCGCCGCAACTCGATCGCCCGTTACGGCCTGCCCCGCGGCGACATCCTGGTCGGCGGCGCGCCGGTCACCGGCTCCCGGGACAGCGGGGAGCAGTTGCGCTACGAACGCACCTACCCGCAGGGCCCGTTGTACGCCCCGGTCACCGGTTTCGCCTCCCAGCTGTACGGCACCACGTTCCTGGAGCACGCCGAGGACGGGGTGCTCTCCGGGACCGACCCGCTGCTGTCGCCGCTCCCGCTGTGGAACGACACCGGCCGGGCGCTGAACCCGGGCGGGAACGTCGTCACCACCCTGAACCGGTACGCCCAGGAGGCCGCCTTCCGGGGGCTCGGCTCGCGCAAGGGCGCGGTCGCCGCGATCGAACCGGCGACCGGCCGGATCCTCGCCCTGGTCTCCACGCCGTCGTACGACCCCTCCGAACTGTCCGGCAACGGCGCGGCGGTGACCTCGGCCTGGGCGCGGCTGAACGACGACCCGGAGAAGCCGATGCTCAACCGGGCGGTACGGCAGACGTACCCGCCGGGCTCGACCTTCAAGGTGGTCACCGCGGCCGCCGCCCTGGACGCGGGCGTGGTCACCGACCTGGACGCGCCGACCGACTCCCCCGACCCCTACCGGCTGCCGGGCACCACGACCCGGCTGACCAACGAGGGCGACGGCTGCGCGGACGCCTCGCTGCGGGCGGCCTTCGAGTGGTCCTGCAACACGGTCTTCGCGAAGCTGGGCGTGGACGTGGGGGCGGCACAGATGACGGCGACGGCACAGGCGTTCGGCTTCAACGACACCCGGCTGCGGATCCCGTTCACCGCCGCGCCGAGCACCTTCGACACGAGCGTGGACAGGGCGCAGCTGGCCCTGTCCTCGATCGGGCAGTACAACACCCGGGCCACGCCGCTGCAGATGGCGATGGTCGCGGCGGCGGTGGCGGACGGGGGGCTGGCGCGGCCGCCGTACCTGGTGGAGCGGACCGTGCGGCGAACCGGCGAGACGGTCGGCACGGGCGGGGCGGGACCGGTACGGCAGGTGATGAGCGCCGCGACGGCCGTGCGCATGAAGGAGCTCATGGTCGACGTGGTCGACGAGGGCACCGGTACGAACGCGGCGATCCGCGGTGCCACGGTCGGCGGCAAGACCGGCACCGCGCAGCACGGCGTCGGCAACTCCGGGGTGCCGTACGCCTGGTTCGTGTCCTGGGCGCAGGCGGACGGCGACCTGGAGCCGAAGGTCGCGGTGGCGGTGGTGGTCGAGGACGCGGCGGCCGACCGCGGGGAGATCAGCGGCGGCGGGGACGCGGCGCCGATCGCCCGGTCGGTGATGCGGGCGGTGCTCGGGTTCTGAGACGCGGAGTCAGCAAGTCGTGCGCGGGGGATTGACCGGCTTGCTGACACGCGGTCTCATAAGGGTGGACGATGACGTACCCCCGGGTAACGAGGTGAGGGAGCCATGACGACCCTGACGGAAGCCGACGCGGTCGACGGACTGCGGGACGCGCTCGGCCTGCTCAAGGACCGCGAGCAGGTGGCCGAACGGCTGCTGGTCTCCTCCGCGAAGCACTCCTTCGACCCGGACGAGGAGCTGGACTGGGACGCGCCCTTCGAGGAGGGCAAGTGGTTCTGGCCGCCGGAGCTGGTGTCGCTGTACGGCACGCCGATGTGGCAGCGGATGAGCGAGGAGCAGCGGATCCTGCTCTCCCAGCACGAGGCCACCGCGCTGGCCTCGCTGGGCATCTGGTTCGAGCTGATCCTGATGCAGCTGCTGGTCCGGCACATCTACGACAAGGCGGCGACGACCGCGCACGTGCGCTACGCGCTGACCGAGATCGAGGACGAGTGCCGGCACTCGAAGATGTTCGCGCGGCTGATAGCACGCGGTGACGCGCCCTGGTACCCGGTGAGCCGGGCCCACCAGAACCTGGGCCGCCTCTTCAAGACGATCTCCACGACCCCGGGGTCCTTCACGGCCACCCTGCTCGGCGAGGAGGTCCTCGACTGGATGCAGCGGCTGACCTTCCCGGACGAGCGGGTCCAGCCGCTGGTGCGCGGAGTCACGCGGATCCACGTGGTCGAGGAGGCCCGGCACGTGCGGTACGCCCGCGAGGAGCTGCGCCGCCAGATGGTGACGGCGCCGCGGTGGTCGCAGGAGTTCACGCGGGTCACCTCCGGTGAGTTCGCGCGGGTGTTCTCGGTCGCGTTCGTCAATCCGGAGGTCTACACGAACGTGGGGCTGGACCGGCGGGAGGCGGTGGCGCAGGTGCGGGCGAGCGGGCACCGGCGGGAGGTCATGCAGACCGGCGCGAAGCGGCTGACCGACTTCCTGGACGACATCGGGGTCCTCCGGGGGGCCGGGCGGCGGCTGTGGAAGAGCTCGGGGCTGCTGGCCTGAGTCTCGGGTGCGGGCCGGTGGGGGCGGGGTCGGCTACAACGTCCCGACGGCTTCGTCCGAGCCCTCCGCCGCCGTCCTCGGGATCGCGGGGGGCGTGTAGCGGGCCAGGGAGCCGGCCTCCGGATCGGGGCGTACCGCGCCCAGGATCGGGTTGGCGGCGATCGGGGAGACCTTGATCTTCGCGCCCGGGCGGGGGGCCTGGACGACCTTGCCGTCGCCGAGGTAGAGGGCCACGTGGGTGGCCTCGGGGAAGTAGACGACCAGGTCGCCGGGGCGCAGGCGGTTCAGGGGGACGTGCGGCAGGTGGGCCCACTGCTCCTGGCTGGTGCGCGGGATGGGGGTGCCGGCGTGGCCCCAGGCCTGGGAGGTCAGGCCCGAGCAGTCGTACGACACCGGGCCCGCCGCGCCCCACTGGTACGGCTTGCCCAGCTGCCGCACCGCGTAGCGCACCGCGCGGTCGCCTGCCGGGGAGGGCGGTGCCGTGGTGCTGCCCAGGGCGCCGGAGGTGGTGAGCTTGCGCTGGGCGTCCACCGTCCTCGTCTTCTCCAGGTCGGCGATCGCGGTGAGCTGGCCGGGGGTGAGGGACGCCAGCATGCGCTCCACGTCCAGGAGGCGGGTGCGGACCTCGTCGCGCTGCTTCCGCTGCTTCTCGGCGAGGGCGAGCCGGGTGTCGAGCGCCGCGCGGGCCCGGCGGGCCAGGTCGGCCTGGTTGCGCTCGTCGTCGGTCAGCCGGCCCACCGTCTTCGCCCGCTCGCGCGCCAGCTCGCCGATCACATGGCCCTCGTCGAGCGCGTGCTGCGGGTCATGGGCGAGCAGCAGCCGCAGGTACGGGGAGAGCGAGCCGGCGTTCTGGTACTGCTGCCGGGCCAGCCGGCCCGCCTCGGTGCGGCTGGTGTGCAGCGAGCGCCGGGCGACGGCCAGTTCGTCGTCCAGACGGGTCACCTCGGCGCGCTGCCGCTGCAGCCGTTCCGCCGTCGCGTTGTAGGTCTCGGTGGCCTGTTCGGTCTGCCGGTACGCCTGCTGGAGGTCCGTCAGCAGCTCGGCGACCGGTTGCGCGGGGTCGGGTGCGGCGAGCGCGGGCAGCGGTGCGAGGACAGCCTGGGCCGCCGCCATCGCGGCCGTGCAGGCCAGACGCAGGAACCTTCCTGACACGTCATCACCTCCGATGCGGGACGGTCTCTCCGTTCCGTATCGCGATGATCACGTGATTATCGGATGTGTATGCGTGGTCCGCGCGGTGCGTGTGCGCCGTCCGGCGCAGTCATGTCACCCGTCGGTGTCGTCCGGCCTCCGCGCCGGGTCCTGCTTCGACCACGGCCACTTCGGTCCGCCGCCGGATCCCCTGCCCGTCGGGTCGTACTCGTACTTCCAGCCCTGGGAGAGGCCCAGGCGCCTTCTATGCCCCCGGGGCACGCGGCGGTAGACCAGGACGGTGGGCGGGCCGCCCGCCGGGTCCGGGACCGGGATGCGGTACGTCTTCGGGGGGTGGCCGGTCATGCCCAGCAGCACGGGCAGCACCCGTCCGTCCATGGGGCCGCCCTCGAAGGGGGTGTCCTGACTCTTCACGGCACCAGTTTCAGTCATCCGCCGCGAGGGCGTCGACCAGGGTCGCGGTCTGCGGGTCGCGGCGCGCGGTCACGCTGAGCACGGCGACGAACTGGTCCACCAGCCAGTCCCGCAACTCCTCGACCGGCGGTTGCTTGTCCTCGTCCAGCCAGATGAGGGAGGCCGCCTCGACGGCGGTGATCCACATCCGGACGGTCATGCGCAGCCGCGGGCCGGGGTCGGCGATGCCCAGATGACTGAGAATGTGCTGCGCGGCGGCCCGGCGTACGCCGTCCACGATCGCCGTCGTCCGCGAGGTCTCCACCACGCTGCCGCCCTGGAGCAGGGCGCTGAAGCCGGCGTCGTGCTGGTCGACGAAGGCGAGGTAGCGGTCGAGGGCGCGGGCGAGCCGGGGCAGCAGGGAGCCCTCACGGGGCTCGTCGAAGCAGTGTTCGAGCTCCTCGGCGGCCGACCGGAGGGCGGCCTCGTAGAGCTGCTGCTTGCCGCCCGGGAAGTAGCGGTACACCAGGGGACGCGAGACCCCGGCCGCCTCCGCCACGTCGTCGAGCGACACCTCCTCCGGTGCGCGGTGCGCGAAGAGGGAAAGAGCCGCGTCGAGAAGCTGGCTGCGCCGCTCCTCGACGGAGAGCCTGCGGTAGGCGGGGGTGGCGGCCTGCGGGGTCATGCGATCAGCGTATGCGGTCGGCCGAGGGGGCCGCGACGGGCACCGGCCGGGGGGCGGGTGCGGCGCCGTCGTGGTTGCTCGCGCAGTTCCCCGCGCCCCTGAAAGAGGGGGCGCTGGGGGTACCCCCCGGCCGAAGGCTGGGGAGGAACTGCGCGACCAGCCACCGCGCACCCGCGGCCGAAATACGGCCGGATCAGGCGCCGCCGGCCACCGAAGCCAGGTACGCCTCCGTCTTCGCCGGCTCGTAGAAGAAGTTCTCGAAGTCGGACGGGTCGTTGAAGGCGTTGGCGAAGCGGTCGGCGGCCGGCTGGAGCTGGCCTGCTGCGCCGATGAGGTTGAGGATGTGCTCCGGCGGGGGCGCCAGCATGGCGTTGGTCCACTTGGTGACGTGCTGGGCCGTGTTCCAGTAGCGGTCGAACGTCTCCTGCATCCAGGTCTCGTCGAACTCCTTCTCGCCCTGTTCGAGGATCGAGGCGAGGTAGGAGGCGGCGCACTTGGAGGCGGAGTTGGAGCCCTGGCCGGTGATCGGGTCGTTGGCGACGACGACGTCCGCGACGCCGAGGACCAGGCCGCCGCCGGGGAGACGGCCGATCGGGTTGCGGACGGTGGGGGCGTAACGGCCGGCGAGGGTGCCGCCGGCGTCGGTCAGCTCGGCCTTGGTGGCCCGCGCGTACTCCCAGGGCGTGTACCGCTCCATGAGTTCCAGGGTCAGGGAGAGGTGCTCCGAGGGGTCCTTGACGCCGTTGAAGACGTCCAGCGGGCCCCCGGGTATGCCCTCCCAGAAGAGGATGTCGGCGGGACCGGAGGTCGTCAGCGTCGGCATCACGAAGAGCTCGCCGACGCCCGGGACCAGGTTGCAGCGGACCGCATGGAAGTCCGGGTGCTCGGGGCGCGGGCCGAGCCCGTGGACGTAGGAGACGGCCAGCGCCCGCTGCGGCTCGCTGTACGGCGAGCGGGAGGCGTCGCGGCCGAACATCTGGACCAGCTCGCCCTTTCCGGCCGAGACCAGCACCAGGTCGTAGGTGCGGGCGAAGTAGTCGAGGTCGCCGACCGCCGCGCCGTGGATGACCAGCTGGCCGCCGCGCTGCGCGAACGTCTCCATCCAGCCGGCCATCTTCACCCGCTGGTCGACCGACTGCGCGTACCCGTCGAGCCTGCCCACCCAGTCGATGGCGCGGGCCGCGGGGCCCTCGCCCCAGGAGCCGGGGGCCGCGACCGAGACGCCGAGTCCTTCGATCTTCGGGGCCTGGGACTCCCAGAAGTTCAGCTGGAGATCGCGCTCGTGCTGCAGTGCCGTGTGGAACATGCACTGCGTCGACATGACCCGGCCGGAGCGGATCTCGTCCGCGGTCCGGTTCGACATCAGGGTGACCTCGTAGCCGTGCGACTGGAGGCCGAGGGCGAGCTGGAGACCGGCCTGGCCGGCCCCCACGACGAGTATCTTCCGCATGCGGTGGTGGCTCCTAAGGGTTCAGCAGAACTACTCGGGGGTTTCGTCAAGCGCGTGGGCGACCAGGGACAGCAGCGTCTCGATGGCCGAGATCCGACGGCGGGCGTCCATGATCATTACAGGGATGCGCGGAGGGATCGTCAACGCCTCGCGGACGTCCTCGGGTTCGAAGCGCTCGCTGCCGTCGAAGTGGTTGACCGCGACGACGTACGGCAGCCCGCAGCTCTCGAAGTAGTCCAGCGCGGGGAAGCAGTCCTTCAGGCGCCGGGTGTCCGCGAGGACGACGGCGCCGATCGCGCCGCGCACCAGGTCGTCCCACATGAACCAGAACCGCTGCTGGCCCGGCGTGCCGAACAGGTAGAGCACCAGGTCGTCGTCGAGCGTGATGCGGCCGAAGTCCATGGCCACGGTGGTGGTCAGCTTGCCGGGTGTGGCGGTGAGGTCGTCGGTCTCCTCGCTCGCCTCGGTCATCAGCGCCTCGGTCTGCAGGGGCGTGATCTCCGAGACGGCGGTGACCATCGTGGTCTTGCCGACGCCGAAACCGCCCGCCACGACTATCTTCGTGGCGATGGGGGCCCGACTGCGGTCCGTCTGCCAGGACCTCGGCTGCTCCTCCTCGTCGAGGAGCGGGTTGACGCCGGTGGCGTCAGAGACGGCGTAGTCCACTCAGCACCCTTTCCAGCAGAGCGCGGTCCGGGCGGCCGACGCCGTGCCCGGTACCGGTTCCGTACACACGGATCTTTCCCTGGTCCGCGAGGTCGCTGAGCAGGACCCGGACCACGCCGAGCGGCATCCTCAGCAGCGCGGCGATCTCGGCCACCGTGCGCATCCGGCGGCACAGTTCGACGATGGCCTGCATCTCGGGCATCACCCGGGTGCTGAGGGAACCATTCGTCAGTTCCTTGCGCTCCTCGGGGGCCTCCAGGGCCGCCACGAACGTCTCCACCAGGAGGACGTGGCCGAAGCGGGTACGGCCGCCGGTGAGCGAGTAGGGGCGGACGCGGGCGGGCTTGCGGTCGCCGCCCCGTACCGGGAGGTTCTGCCCGCGGTTCTTGGGCGCGCTGGTCATCGGCCGCTCCTCGTCGCGTCGGCCTCAAGGGACTTGCGTAGCTCGGTGCGCAGCTCGGGGGTGAGGACGTGGCCGGCACGGCCGACGAACAGTGCCATGTGATAGGCCACCACGCTCATGTCGCACTCCGCGCTGCCGTGCACGCCGAGCAGCGAGCCGTCGCTGATCGACATCACGAACAGGCTGCCCTCGTCCATCGCGACCATCGTGTGCTTGACGGGTCCGAAGTCGATCAGCCGGGCGGCGCCGATGGTCAGGCTGCCGATGCCGGAGACGATGGTGGCGAGGTCGGCGGAGGAGCCGCGGGGGCTCCTGCGTTTCTCGCCCTGTGCCTCGCGGGCCTCCTGGTTCCGGCTGGTGTCCGAGGAGAGCAGGAGCAGGCCGTCGGAGGAGACCACGGCGACCGACTGGATCCCGGGCACCTCCTCGACGAGGTTGCTCAGCAGCCAGTGCAGGTTGCGGGCCTCACTGCTCAGTCCGAAGGTACTGGGCGCGGTCAACTGCTTGCCTCCTCGACTGTGCCCCCCGTGGCTTCTTCGGATACGGCTGTTCCAGGTACGGCTCGTACGGCGTCCGGCACCCTGTTCTGGCCGGTCTGCTCGGCGATCTCCGCCTCCACGTCACGCCGTCCGGCGTCGGCGCCCCGGCGGAAGCCGCCGAGCCTGCGGCGGAGGGCGTCCGCGTCGACGCCGGCGCTGCGCTGGCGGGGTTCCGGGGCGGGGGCGGTGATCCTGGGGGTGCGCTTGGGGAGGCCCTTGCTGGTGACCTCGTCGTCGTCCTCTGCGTCGTTCTGCGGGGCGTACTCGCCGTCGGTGGGCGCGAGCCGCGGGCGGGTGTGCTCCTCGGTCTCGCCGAGGCCGTTCCCACGGTCACCGCCCGTGCGGCTTCGGTGGTCGGGTGCGGGTGGCCCCGGCGGGGCGGGTTCGCCGTCGGCGGCGGGGGGCTGCGGGCGCGCGTGGCTCTCGGCGGCCGCGGGCTCCGGCCGGGGCCAGTCGTCGTCCTCGGCCCGCTGTCGCCGGGACCGGATCCCGGCGTCGGCGGGGTACGCCCGTTCGGCGGCCACGCCGGTCCGCGGCCGTTCGGCGGTCGTACCGGACTGCGGCCGCTCCTCGGTGGCACCGGGGTGCGGCCGCTCCCCGGGCGCCTCGGTCTCCCCGGGTGCCGGCGTCTCCGGTTCCGTGAGCGGGACCAGCAGTTCCATCGTGGTCTCGGCGAGCGTCTCCGCCGCTGCCTTCGGCCGCGCCGTCGGCTCGGCGTCCTGGATACTCGGCACCTGCGCCTGCTCGTGGGCGGACTGTTCGTCGGCCTCGCGCACCGCCTTCTCCGCCAGCGTCACCAGCGGGTCGCCGGACGCCGAGCGGCCGTACAGGACGTTGGAGTTGACCTCGGCGTCCGCGCCGGGGAGGGAGAAGGCGTGGGCGCCGGCCGAGGTGGTCGCGGACGCGGGGACCGTGGTCGGCGGTGCCTGGGCCAGCAGCGGCTGGGGCAGGACCACGACCGCCGCCACCCCGCCCTGCTTCTGCTCGCGGAGCTGGACGCGGACGCCGTGCCGGTGGGCGAGGCGGGCCACCACGTAGAGGCCGAGACCGAGACCGTCCGCGCCCTCCTGGTCATAGGGCGACTCGGGGTCGAACTCGGCGAGACGGCCGTTGAGGCGGACCATGCGGTCGGCGGTCATGCCGATGCCCTCGTCCTGGACGGAGAGCATGACCTCGCCGCTCTCCAGCAGCCAGCCGGAGATCTCGACGGGAACCTCGGGCGGGGAGGACGCGGTGGCGTTCTCCATGAGCTCGGCGAGGAGATGGGAGAGGTCGTCGGCCGCGAAGCCGGCCACGTGCGCGTGCGGGGGCAGGGCGGCGATCCGGACCCGCTCGTAGCGCTCGATCTCGCTGACCGCCGCCCGGACGACGTCCACCAGCGGGATCGGGCCCGCGTGCTGCTGGACGTGTTCGGTGCCGGCGAGGACCAGGAGGTTCTCGCTGTGGCGGCGCATGACCGTGGCGAAGTGGTCGAGCTTGAAGAGGGTCGACAGGCGCTCGGGGTCCTGTTCGCGCTCCTCCAGGGTCTCGATCACGGCGAGCTGACGCTCCACCAGGCCGAGCGTGCGCAGCGCCAGGTTGACGAAGGTGCCGCCGATGCTGGTGCGCAGCCGCTCCATCTGGGCGGTGGCGTCGGTGACCTCGGCGCGCAGCTCCTCGCGGGCGTCGGCCATCTTCTGGCGCTGGCCGACCAGGTGCTTGCGGTCGGTCTCCAGGGTGGCGATGCGCTCGTAGAGCTCGGCGGCGTGCGCGTGCAGGGCGTTGACGGAGCGGACGACCTGGGCGAACTCGTCGTTGCGGCCGGTGAAGGCGATCGGTTCCTCGGTGCGCGGGTCCCCGGCCCCGGCGAGGCGGGCCGAGCCCCGGCGGAGCACGGAGAGGGGGCGGGTGAGGGTGCGGGCCATGGCCGTCGCGATGCCGACGGCGACCAGCATCAGGGCGCCCACCACCGCGACCCGGATCTCCAGCGCGTCGACGTCGTCGTCGCGGAGCGCGGCGAGGTCCTTGGTGCGGTGGTCGTAGAGGGCCGACTCCACGCCCCGCATCAGGTCGACCCGGGCGGACAGCGCCGCGTCCAGCTTCTTGGTGCCGGTGGCGAGGTCGTCGTCGGAGAAGGTCGGCTGGTCGGTGAGGGCGGCCAGGTACTTGTCGGCGTCGTTGACGTCACCGCCGGTGACCGTGGAGTCGTACGAGTCGACCGCCGCCTTGGGCGCGGTGTCCCGGAAGTCGGCGAGGGCCGCGTCGGCGCGCAGCCTGGCCTGCTGGGCGGCGGCGGTGAGCGCGTCCCGCTGCTTCCTGTCGGCGCCGGAGGTGGTGGTGCTGGTGACGGGCAGACCGGTGAGGGGGCTGATCGTGGTCTGGGTGGTACTGGGGATGTTCAGGGCGGCCAGCAGGAGGCCCCTGGCCGCGGCGGACTGCTGGACGGCGGAGTCGAGTTCGGCGAGCGCGTAGGCGCCGGAGCCGGCCCTGGGGGGCATCTGCTCGGCCAGCTGCTCCGCGAGCCGGTGCAGTTCGGTGATGGTCGCCGAGTACGCCTGGTGCGCTTCGAGTGCGGTGCTCTTGCCGGTGAGGGCGGAGCGGCGGACGGCGGCGATGCCGTCGAGGTCGGTGCGCAGCCAGCCGGGGGCGTCGGTGTCCGCGCGCAGGTCCTCGACCTGGCGGTCGACGCGGGCGCTGCGGTCCTCGGTGGGCGCCTTGGACTTGGGGCGGCCGGCCGCGATGTAGGAGGTGACCTCGTCGCGCTCGTCGGCGAGCGAGTTGGCGAGGGCCAGCGCGTCCTGGGTGCGGCCGGACAGGGTCACCAGGTCCTGGGAGTCGCTCAGCTGCCCGGAGGCGGTGAGCAGGGCGGGCGCTCCGGCGCCCGCGATCGCCGCGGCGACCACGGCCACGGCCACGATCAGCCGGGTGCGGACGTGCTTGGGGCGGCCGGTGCCGACGGGAGCCGCGGCGCCCGTTTCGGAGGCCGTCTTCTTGCCTGTGCGCCGAGGCCGCGTCTTCTGCACCGGTGCTCGCATTCCTGAACTCGTGTACCCAAGGGGGTTGGGTGGCACCCCGTCATAATCCCCGGCATTTCGGTGCCAAGCGGTGCGTGCACCCGTCTTGTACGGTCCCCGACCCTCCCAGCGCCCGTGGGCAGTGGTCTCACATCGACCCACCCGCCACTCGAAGGAGTGAACATCGGAGGAGAGTTGGCGGGCAAGTTCCGGCGGACCGTGCGGGGCCCTTTTCCGGCTGGCCGGTTGGACGCGGACGGCAGGCTTTGGCAGGATTCGCCACCGCAGCTTCCCGGAGTGCGCCATTCCAGCCCAAAACAGGCGGCTGACCTGCGGGACCGCGCCAATTCCGGGGCGGTTGCCAGCCTTTGGTGAAGCCTGTGGAGGGGTCGTGCAGACTGGCCGAATGCGTACTGAGGTCGTTTCGGAGCCCGGCACCCCCGACCGCCCCAACGAGGACTTCGCCGGTGTCGGACTTCCCGCGTCGGGGCAGGGGGGTTGCGCGATCGTCCTGGACGGGGTCACCCCGCCACGGGACGGCACCGGGTGTCTGCATTCCGTCCACTGGTTCACCGCACGGCTGGGCGGGGCGCTGACCGAACTGACCGTTTCGCGAGGAGATCTGACGCTGCGGGAGATCCTCGAACAGGCGATCGCCCGCACAGCCGTCGCACATGGTGACACCTGTGACCTTTCTCACCCGCGCACCCCTCAGGCGACGGTCGTGCTGAGCCGCTGGTCCGAGAAGACCGTGGAGTTCCTCGTCCTGTCCGACTCGGTGCTGCTCCTGAGGGCACCCGACGGCACGGTCACCCCGGTCCTGGACGACCGGCTCGACCGGGTGCCGCGCGCCTCGCTGGCCTCGGACGCGATCGCCGACGCCACGGTCCGCAACAAGGAGGGCGGCTTCTTCACGGCCGCCGCCGACCCCTCGGTGGCGGCCCGCGCGGTCACCGGGACGGTCCCCCGCTCCGAGGTCCGCGCACTGGCCGCCCTCACGGACGGGGCGACCCGCTGGTCGGAGAAGTTCGGGGAGGGTGACTGGAGGGCCCTCCTCGACGTCGTGCGCAAGGAGGGCGCGCGGGCGCTGGTCGGCCGGGTGCGGGAGCTGGAGGCCGCCGACCGGGAGGAGCGGGTGTTCCTGCGGCGGAGCAAGACGCACGACGACGCGACGGTGGTGTACGTCGAGCTGTGAGGCCCCCGGCGGCCCCAGCAGCTCCCTGCGGACCCTCAGCAGCCCCCGGCGGCCCGTCGGCGGCCCCACCGGCAGACCGTCGGCGACCCCCGGCAGCCCCTCGACGCCCCCGGGTGAGCGGCCCGAGGGGGGGCGGGGGGGCGGCTACTTCTCCATGACCCCGTTCAACTGGCTCAGCAGCCGGGCCAGTTCCGCGACCTCGGTGCGCTCCCAGTGGGCGAGCTGGCGGACGTAGCGGCCCCGGCGGGCCTCGCGGACCGTGCCGACCCGGCGCCGGCCCTCGTCGGTGAGGGCGACCAGCCAGGCCCGTCCGTCGGCCGGATCGGGCTCCCGGGCGATCAGGCCGAGCTCCTCCAGGGCACGCAGCTGGCGGGACATGGTGGCCTTGCCGACACCGACGTACGCGGCCAGTTCGGTGGCGCGCTGGCCGCCGCACTCGTCGAGCCGTACGAGCAGTCCGTACGCGGCGGACTCCAGGTCGGGGTGGACCTCCCGGGCCATCTCGCCCTGGCTGGCCCGGGCACGGCGCAGCAGCACCGTCAACTCGCGTTCCAGGGCCAGGAACTCCTGGTCCGCGCCGTTCGGCGGCAACCCGGTGACGGCGCTCCGTTCGTCCCGTTTCTCGTCCTCGTGCACGTCAGCACCCCTGATCGGTTTCGCAGTCCTGAAAGTTTCCGTCAAACCCCGTCGTCGCCGCAGCTCGCCAAGTATTCCGCAGGCGTAGACCAACGGCAGCCTCCGGACCCCCTTCCCCGGGGACCCGGCCCGTCCGTGGCGTCCGGGGCGCGGCCATGGCTGGCATGCCCACGGCTTCAATGGCGTCGTGCCGTGTGACACTGCGTCGTGTCGCGCCGCTCGGACCGGCCGCCTCTGGCATATCTGGGACCTCACCTCACCCCACGGAGGCACGTCATGCCCGTGCACAGACCCGCCCCCACACTCCTGACCGGCCTGCTGGCACTGCTGCTCACGGCACTCGCCCCGGTCCCCGCCCACGCCGACACGTCCGGCCCGGCCCGCGGCTCGGCCTACATGGGCACGGGCGTCCTGGCCCACGACGGCCAGAACGGCACGCCCAGGACCGGCCTCGCCACCCAGACCGAAGGCGTCGACGTCGCCAGCTACCAGGGCGACGTCTCCTGGTCGACCCTGCTGGGCAGCGGGGTCAGATGGGCGTACTCCAAGGCGTCGGAAGGCACGTACTACACGAACCCGTCCTTCGCCCAGCAGTACAACGGCTCCTACGACGTCGGCATGATCCGCGGCGCCTACCACTTCGCGACCCCGGACACCGCGGGCGGCGCCGCCCAGGCCGACTACTTCGTCGACCACGGCGGCGGCTGGTCGAAGGACGGCCGGACCCTCCCCGGCGTCCTCGACATCGAGTGGAACCCGTACGGCGCGGCCTGCTACGGCAAGTCCAAGAGCGGGATGGTCACCTGGATCACCGACTTCCTCAACCGGTACAAGGCCCGCACCGGCCGGCCGGCCGTCATCTACACGGCGACCAGCTGGTGGACCGACTGCACCGGCAACTACGGCGGCTTCGGCGCCACCAACCGGCTGTGGGTCGCCCGCTACGCCTCGGAGGTCGGCACGCTGCCGGCCGGCTGGTCGACGTACACGATGTGGCAGTACACGTCGACCGGGCCGACGGTCGGGGACCACGACAAGTTCAACGGGGCCGTCGACCGGGTGGTGGCACTGGCCACCGGCTGAGCACCCCGGCGCGAAGGCCCGGGCCTCCTCGCGGGGACCCGGGCCTTCTTCAGCATCCGGCAGCGTCCGTCACGCCGCTACCGGAACCTCCGGCGCCGCACCGCTCACGGCGGGCGCGAGCGCCAGCTCCAGGACCTGACGGACGTCGGTCACGGCGTGGACGTCGAGCTTGTCCAGCACCTCGGCCGGGACGTCGTCCAGGTCGGCCTCGTTGCGCTTCGGGATGATGACGGTCGTCACCCCGGCGCGTTGGGCGGCGAGCAGCTTCTGCTTCACGCCGCCGATGGGCAGCACCCGGCCGGTCAGCGAGACCTCGCCGGTCATCGCCACGTCCGTGCGGACCAGCCGCCCGGAGAGCAGCGACGCGAGGGCCGTCGTCATCGTGACGCCGGCGCTCGGGCCGTCCTTCGGCACCGCGCCCGCCGGGAAGTGGATGTGCACACCCCGGTCCTTCAGGTCGCCGACCGGGAGCTCCAGTTCGGCGCCGTGCGAGCGGAGGAAGGACAGGGCGATCTGTGCGCTCTCCTTCATCACGTCACCCAGCTGGCCGGTGAGGGTCAGCCCCGCCGCGCCGGTCTCGGGGTCGGCCAGCGACGCCTCGACGAAGAGGACGTCGCCGCCGGCGCCGGTGACCGCGAGGCCCGTCGCCACACCCGGGACCGCGGTGCGACGCTCGGCCGGGTCCTGCGCGGACTCGGGCACGTGGTGCGGCCGGCCGATCAGGGCGCGCAGGTCCTCGTCCCTGACGGTGAACGGCAGCTCCCGCTCGCCCAGTTCGTGCTGGGCCGCGACCTTGCGGAGCAGCCGGGCGATCGACCGCTCCAGGGTGCGCACGCCCGCCTCGCGGGTGTACTCGCCGGCGAGCTTGCGCAGGGCGCTCTCGTCGAGGGTCACCTCGTCCTCGGCCAGACCCGCCCGCTCCAGCTGGCGCGGAAGCAGGTGGTCACGGGCGATGACGACCTTCTCGTCCTCGGTGTAGCCGTCCAGGCGGACCAGCTCCATGCGGTCGAGCAGGGCCTCCGGGATCGCCTCCAGGACGTTCGCGGTGGCGAGGAAGACGACGTCGGACAGGTCGAGCTCGACCTCCAGGTAGTGGTCGCGGAAGGTGTGGTTCTGCGCCGGGTCCAGGACTTCGAGCAGGGCCGCGGCCGGGTCGCCGCGGAAGTCGGATCCCACCTTGTCGATCTCGTCGAGCAGGACGACCGGGTTCATCGAACCGGCCTCCTTGATCGCCCGGACGATCCGGCCGGGCAGCGCGCCGACGTACGTACGGCGGTGGCCGCGGATCTCGGCCTCGTCCCGGACGCCGCCGAGGGCGACGCGGACGAACTTGCGGCCCATGGCGTGCGCGACGGACTCACCCAGGCTGGTCTTGCCGACACCGGGCGGACCGACGAGTGCCAGCACGGCACCGCCACGACGGCCGCCGATGACCCCGAGGCCCCGGTCGCTGCGGCGCTTGCGCACCGCCAGGTACTCGGTGATCCGCTCCTTCACGTCCTCCAGGCCCGCGTGCTCGGCGTCCAGGACCGTCTTGGCGCCCTGGATGTCGTACGCGTCCTCGGTCCGCTCGTTCCACGGCAGTTCGAGCACCGTGTCCAGCCAGGTGCGGATCCACGAGCCTTCGGGCGACTGGTCGCTGGACCGCTCCAGCTTGTCGACCTCCTTGAGGGCGGCCTCGCGGACCTTCTCCGGCAGGTCGGCGGCCTCCACGCGGGCGCGGTAGTCGTCGGACTCCTCGCCGTCCTTGGCGGCGTCGCCGTTCAGCTCGCGCAGTTCCTTGCGGACCGCCTCCAGCTGGCGGCGGAGCAGGAACTCGCGCTGCTGCTTGTCGACGCCCTCCTGGACGTCCTTCGCGATGGTCTCCGCCACGTCCTGCTCGGCGAGGTGGTCGCGCAGCTGCTGGGTGGCCAGCTTCAGGCGGGCGACCGCGTCGACGGTCTCCAGGAGCTCGATCTTCTGCTCGGTGGTCAGGAAGGGCGAGTAACCGGAGTTGTCGGCGAGCTGGGAGACGTCGTCGATGGCCTGCACCCGGTCCACGACCTGCCAGGCGCCGCGCTTGCGCAGCCAGGCGGTGGCGAGGGCCTTGTACTCCTTGACCAGTTCGGTGACATGACCGGGCACCGGGTCCGGGACGTTCTCGTCGATGCGGGTGCCCTCCACCCACAGGGCGGCACCCGGGCCGGTGGTACCGGCGCCGATGCGCACCCGGTAACGGCCGCGGATCAGCGCGCCGGGGTCGCCGTCGGCCAGGCGGCCGACCTGCTCCACGGTGCCGAGCACACCGGTGCTCGGGTAGGTCCCGTCCACCCGCGGCACCAGCAGCACCCTGGGCTTGCCGGGCTCGGTACGGGCGGCGGCCTGTGCGGCCTCCACGGCGGCGCGTACATCAGGGTCCTTCAGGTCCAGCGGGACCACCATCCCGGGCAGCACGACCTCGCCGTCGAGAGGCAGCACCGGGAGGGTGAGTGATGCGGACGTCGAAGCCATGATCTCCCCTTCAGCAGTCAACTTGAGTTATGCCGACTCAATGTTTGCGAGCCCAGAAATGTTCCCATGCATATGTTCGCTCTGAGCGATCGACTGCCGACCTGGCCGAACACGGTTCCACGCCGGTAAAAACAGTTGATCCGCGCGGGCTCATTCCCCGTACGGTCGGCCGATGACCGACACCGACCTCCGTGCGGCCCTGCTGGCCGCCTACGACGCCCAGATGCGCGTCGTGCAGCTCGTCCCCGCCCCCGGCATCACCTACGAGCACGACGGCCCCGCCCTGCGGGTGGTGGGCCGGCACCGCGGCTTCGTGACCGGGCCGCGCGACTGGGGCGGCGTGCGCGGCCCCGAGCTGGACGCGCTGATCGTCCGGCAGCGGGACTTCTTCGCGGCGCGCGGCGAGGCCGTGGAGTGGAAGACGCGCGGGCACGACGACCCGGCGGATCTTCCCGACCGGCTGCGCGCGGCGGGCTTCGTGCCCGAGCCGCGGGAGACGGTGGTGATCGCCCTGGTCGACGAGGTGACCGTGGAGGCGCCCGCCCTGCCGCCGGGCGTGACCCTGCGCCGGGTCACCGCCGACGCGGACCTGGACCGGATCGCCGCGCTGGAGACCGCGGTGTGGGGCCAGGACATGTCGTGGATCGCCGGCCACCTGAAGGGCCGGCTCACGGTCGCCCCCGATGACAACGAGGTGTTCGTGGCGGAGGCCGCCGGGGAGGTCGTCTCCGCGGCCTGGGTGGCCTTCCGCCCCGGCTCGGACTTCGCCGTGCTGCTGGGCGGCTCCACCCTGGCCGAGTGGCGCGGCAAGGGCATATACCGCGCGCTGGTCGCCCTGCGAGCGACCCGAGCGGCCGCCCACGACTCCACCTACCTCCTCGTGGAGGCCTCGGCCGACAGCGCCCCGATCCTGCGACGCCTGGGCTTCACAGCGGTCACGACGACAACGCCCTACGTCTGGAGCCCCACCCCCTGAAGCACCTCCCCCGCGCCAATCCCCCGGCCCACCACAACCCGCCCCAAGGAGCCCGGGGAACTGCACAACCAGCCACGACACCCGCACCCACACCCACACCACCCCTCCCCGACATCAATCCCCCGGCCCACCACAACCCGCCCAAGGGGCGCGGGGAACTGCGCGACCAGCCACGACACACCCGCAGCCGCACCGGGACCGGGACCCACACCCGCACCCGCACCCGCACCCGCACCCGCACCCGCACCACCCCGACATCAATCCCCCGGCCCACCACAACCCGCCCCAAGGGGCGCGGGGAACTGCGCGACCAGCCACGACACACCCGCAGCCGCACCGGGACCGGGACCCACACCCGCACCCGCACCCGCACCCGCAC
>NZ_JBFBJI010000016.1:182639-221021 GCF_040702065.1 Streptomyces sp. NPDC086777
CCCGCACCCGGCGACCAACCGCCCGCCGCCACAACGGCCCACCACCCGGTCCGGCCGGCACCGTCACACCACCGCAACACAACTCACAGGAACCGAGCCGAAACCGACGGTGGACGCACAGCGAACGGCGCCACACCGCGCGGCTCGGGGGACACATGGGGAAGAAACGGCCGACGCCCAGGCGGCCGGCGCGGCGCGCCGTGCCGTGCCGTGCCGTGCCGTGCCGTGCTCACCGGCGCAGCCGTCGTCGCGGCCGGCGCGGCCGTATCGTTGGCCCTGCGCGCCGTAGGCGCCGAACGCACCGCCCCCTCTCGCTGTCCTGGCCCGCGCGGGGGCTGGGCGGGGGCACGGTGCCGTCGACGACCGGCTCACCGGCCATGTCGACATCGCGCCGACCCCCCTGGACGCGGCCGGCGTCACCCCGGACACCCCGCACGACGGCCACTCGCTCCTCGACACCCGCAACGACCGCGACCGGCTCCTCGCCGAGTGGGGTGGAACCGGCAGGACCAGCAGCCGATCCACACCTGGGCCACCCACATCGGCAGGTCCACGCAGTACACCGAGTACCACCGCACCCGCCCCGACCGGCAGGGCCGGGCCACGCAGGGCGACGGTGCGGTCCTCTTCCGCGAGTTCCACGACCTGGCCGCCGCCCCGTACCAGCTCACCAACCTCCCGCACGGCGCCCCGGCCGCACGGGAAGCGGCCCTCGGGATACCCGGTTCGGCGAAGCGGCTGGCGGCGGCGCGGCGCGCCCGAGGGCTCAGGCGGCGACAGGGACGGCGTCGGCCGGGCCCCGCTCCCGCTCCCGCCGCCAGCGCCGTACCACCGGCCAGAGCCCGGTGCCGATGGCCAGCGAGATCAGGTGGCCCCAGTTGGTCATCGGGTCCTGGAAGGCGATGAGATCGGTGACGAGGCTGTAGCCGACCAGGGCGAGCAGCGGCCAGCGCACCCAGGGGGCGAGGAGGCCGGAGAGCGCACCGATGCTGGCGGCCACGCCGAAGCTGATGCCGTAGTCGAGGCGGTGCAGCGAGGTGCCGGGAAGGTGGCCGGCCAGGACCGCGAGGCCGACCGGGACCTCGGTCGCGAGGGTGGCGAGGACATGGCCCGCCAGGAAGACGAGGATCGCGCGGGCACCTCCTATCCGCCGCTCCAGCGCGGTCAGGACGAGCACGAAGGCCAGCGCGTACGGTGACAGCACCCCGCCCGCGATCCACAGCGCGCTGGCCAGCAGGACGAACACCGGGGTGCGCAGCAGGTGGGCGACGTCGGTGCTGGAGTCCTGGTAGACCGCGTACAGCAGCCCGGGACTGGCCCAGCTCGCGAAGAGCGAAGTGAGGGCCAGGACCGCCGTGTAGGTGAAGGTGACGGGGGTGCCGGTGGGGGTGGGCAGGAGCCGCCAGGGGCGCGGGAGGAGGGTGCCGCGCGCGGGCCGCGGGGCGGGCGCCGCGACCGGGCCGCGCTGGCGGGGCACGCCGTCGAGGAGGGCGGCGACATCCCCGGCAGGAAGGGGCTCGGGCGTGGGCGTCGATGCGGCCCTCGCGGTCCGTTCCACGGTGAGGCGCTCCTTCCGTTTCACCCCACCTTTCGCCGTCCCACGAACCGCTGTCTATGACCGAGGCCACCCGCGGCACGATTCAAAGGATTTTCTGAAGAACCAAGAGGGGTCAGGAGGAACCATACGAGCCGCTTCCCGCCGCCCACGGGCGCGAAGCGCCGGGCAGCCCCTCTAACGGGTGACACCCGGGCGACTGCCCGACACCCGTAATTCGGGTGGCCGCAAAGCCCTGTTGGGGCAGGATGGCCGCCATGACGACCTCGGCCTCCCTGCCCGACAGCCCCCCGGTGGTCCTGGACCGGCGCGACGGACCGTACGGCGAGGTGGTACTGCGCAGACACGGCGGACTCCTGCAGATCATCGCCAACGGCTGCTTCCTGATGGACACCTCGGACGGGCGCTCGGAACGGTTGCTGGTGGACGCCGCGCTCCGGGCGCTGGACGGGCGGCGCGAGCCGGCGGTGCTGATCGGCGGGCTGGGCGTCGGGTTCTCGCTCGCCCGTGCCGCGCAGGAACCCCGCTGGGGGCGGATCACGGTCGTGGAGCGGGAGGCGGCGGTCGTCGGCTGGCACCGGGACGGCCCGCTCGCCGCGGTCTCCGCCCGCGCGTTCGCCGATCCGCGCACGGTGATCGTCGAGAGCGATCTCGTCACTTACGTCAATGAGACATCGGACACGTTCGACGCCCTGTGCCTGGACATCGACAACGGCCCCGGCTGGACCGTCGACGAGGGCAACGGAGGGCTCTACTCACCGGCCGGACTCGCAAGCTGCGCAAGGGTGTTGAGGCCCGGCGGGGTACTCGCCGTATGGTCGGCACAGCCCTCAGCGGAATTCGAGGGAACCTTGTGGAATGCCGGTTTCCAACGGGTGCGTACCGAAGAGATCCCCGTTGCCCGGGGCGTTCCGGACGTCGTCCACCTTGCCGTCCGCCCTGGATAGCGGGTGCGCCTCCTGTCCCCGTAATGTGCATCCCTGACGCGGATCATTCAAGCGTCAATCGCAGTCATGGGATCACCCCACTGGTTCCGGAAAGCACACAGGGGCGGGCGATGGAGCAGACACACACCTCCCACAACGGCGCGGCGACAGCCACTCAGGGCGCCCAGCGCCGGGTTCTGGTCGTCGAGGACGACCCCACGATCGTCGACGCCATCGCGGCCCGCCTGCGCGCCGAGGGATTCCTCGTGCAAACGGCGGGCGACGGCCCGGCGGCCGTCGACACCGCCGAGGCCTGGCAGCCCGACCTGCTGATCCTCGACATCATGCTGCCCGGCTTCGACGGTCTGGAGGTCTGCCGGCGCGTGCAGGCCGCCCGGCCGGTGCCGGTGCTCATGCTCACCGCGCGGGACGACGAGACGGACATGCTGGTCGGCCTCGGGGTCGGCGCCGACGACTACATGACCAAGCCGTTCTCCATGCGAGAGCTGGCGGCACGCGTGCACGTGCTGCTGCGGCGGGTGGAACGGGCGGCCATCGCGGCCTCCACGCCCCGCTCCGGCATCCTGCGCCTGGGCGAGCTGGAGATCGACCACGCGCAGCGCCGGGTCCGGGTGCGCAGCGAGGACGTGCACCTCACCCCCACCGAGTTCGACCTCCTGGTGTGTCTGGCGAACACCCCGCGCGCGGTGCTCTCCCGTGAGCAGCTGCTCGCCGAGGTGTGGGACTGGGCGGACGCCTCCGGCACCCGCACGGTCGACAGCCACATCAAGGCGCTGCGCCGGAAGATCGGCGCCGAGCGGATCCGCACCGTGCACGGTGTGGGCTACGCGCTGGAGACACCGACGCCATGAGCGCCGGGCCGGCCGGACCAAGAGGCCCCGGGGGTCCCGGGGGGCCGGGGGGCTCCGGGGAGGAGCCCTGGGGCGGTGTACGTCCGTTCTCGATCAAGACCAAGCTGGGCGCGCTGGTCGTCGTCTCGGTCCTGATCACCACCGGCCTGTCGATCGTGGCGGTGCACACCAAGACGGAGCTGCGCTTCATCACGGTCTTCTCGATGATCGCCACACTGCTGATAACGCAGTTCGTGGCGCATTCGCTCACCGCACCGCTGGACGACATGAACGCGGTGGCCCGGTCGATATCGCAGGGCGACTACACGCGCCGGGTGCGCGAGAACCGCCGGGACGAGCTGGGCGACCTGGCCGAGACGATCAACGTCATGGCCGACGAGCTGGAGGCCCAGGACCGGCAGCGCAAAGAGCTGGTCGCGAACGTCTCGCACGAGCTGCGCACGCCCATCGCGGGGCTGCGGGCCGTCCTGGAGAACGTGGTCGACGGGATCGCCGAGCCGGACACCGAGACGATGCGCACGGCCCTGAAGCAGACCGAGCGCCTCGGCCGGCTCGTGGAGACCCTCCTCGACCTGTCCCGGCTCGACAACGGCGTGGTCCCCCTGCGCCAGCGCCGCTTCGAGGTGTGGCCGTACCTCTCGGGCGTGCTCAAGGAGGCCAACATGGTCGCCGGGGCACGCGGGAGCATGACCTCGGGCTCGGGGAACCACACGCGGACGGACGTCCATCTGCACCTCGACGTCTCGCCGCCCGAGCTGACCGCGCACGCCGACCCGGAGCGCATCCACCAGGTCGTGGCCAACCTCATCGACAACGCGGTCAAGCACAGCCCCGCGCACGGCCGGGTGACCGTGAGGGCGCGGCGCGGGCCGCAGCCGGAGTCGCTGGAGCTGGAGGTCCTGGACGAGGGTCCCGGCATTCCGCGCTCGGAGTGGCACCGCGTCTTCGAGCGCTTCAACCGCGGCTCGGTACGGCGGCCGCACGGACCGGGCAGCGACGGCGGCACCGGGCTGGGCCTGGCGATCGCCCGGTGGGCGGTGGATCTGCACGGCGGCCGGATCGGCGTGGCCGAATCCGACCGGGGCTGCAGGATTATCGTCACTCTCCCGGGGCTTTCATCCGTCTCAAGTTGACGTAAAGTTCGATCCGGAGCCTCAAGATCCATCTGTGCTCGGCACGGCCGTCCGCGCAGTCGGACACGTGTGATCAGGTGCGGCCCCCGTGCACGTCACGCGGGGGGTTCGGCGTGAGGTGATCGCAGGCCTGGCGAAGCCATGCCTGGTTCAGTCCTTCTGCAGCGCAACCACGCTTGTTTCCCGCCACATCAAGCCCTGAAACACAGTTTTCGATGTGACTTACGCGACGATGAACCTGCCCGACCTGACCTTCGCGGTCTTGGAGGCGTAGCCTTTATTCCCGCTGTCCATAACCTTGTGAAGCGGAAGAGGGCGGTTGCCGCCGTGTCGCCACAGTCCCCCAGTAACTCGAGCATCTCGACCGACGCAGACCAAGCGGGCAAGAATCCCGCAGCCGCGTTCGGACCGAACGAATGGCTCGTCGACGAGATCTATCAGCAGTACCTCCAGGACCCGAATTCGGTAGACCGAGCCTGGTGGGACTTCTTCGCCGACTACAAGCCGGGAGCGCCCGCCGCCTCGGCTCCGGCGGGTACCGCGGCCGCGGGGGCCGCGGGCACCACGTCCACGACACCCGCGCCGGCCCAGCCGGCGGCTCCGGCGCCCGCCGCGCCCGCTCCCGCCGCCCAGGCGCCCGCCGCGCCGGCCCCGGCCGCGCCCGCCGCCCCGAAGGCCGCAGCGCCCGCCCCGGCGCCCGCGAAGCCCGCCGCCGCACCGGCTCCCGCCCCGGCTCCGGCCGCCGCGAAGCCGGCCGCCGCCGCCAAGGCCGCCGCGCCCGCCGCCGAGGGTCCCGAGCTGGTCACGCTGCGCGGTCCCGCCGCGGCCGTCGCGAAGAACATGAACGCCTCGCTGGAGCTGCCGACGGCCACCTCGGTCCGCGCGGTCCCGGTGAAGCTGCTGTTCGACAACCGGATCGTCATCAACAACCACCTGAAGCGCGCCCGGGGCGGGAAGATCTCCTTCACGCACCTGATCGGCTTCGCGATGGTCCAGGCCATCAAGGCCATGCCGTCGATGAACTGGGCGTTCGGCGAGAAGGACGGCAAGCCGACCCTGGTCAAGCCGGCCCACGTCAACCTGGGCCTGGCCATCGACCTGGTGAAGCCCAACGGCGACCGCCAGCTGGTCGTCGCGGCCATCAAGAAGGCCGAGACGCTGAACTTCTTCGAGTTCTGGCAGGCCTACGAGGACATCGTCCGTCGCGCCCGCGACAACAAGCTGACGATGGACGACTTCACCGGTGTCACGGTCTCCCTGACCAACCCCGGCGGCCTCGGCACCGTCCACTCGGTCCCGCGCCTGATGCCCGGCCAGTCGGTCATCATGGGCGTCGGCTCCATGGACTACCCGGCGGAGTTCCAGGGCACCAGCCAGGACACCCTGAACAAGCTCGGCATCTCGAAGGTCATGACGCTCACGTCGACCTACGACCACCGGGTCATCCAGGGCGCCGCCTCCGGCGAGTTCCTGCGCTCCGTCGCGAACCTCCTGCTCGGCGAGAACGGCTTCTACGACGACATCTTCGAGGCCCTGCGCATCCCCTACGAGCCGGTCCGCTGGCTCCGGGACATCGACGCCAGCCACGACGACGACGTCACCAAGGCCGCCCGGGTCTTCGAGCTGATCCACTCCTACCGGGTCCGCGGCCACGTCATGGCCGACACCGACCCGCTGGAGTACAAGCAGCGCAAGCACCCCGACCTGGACATCACCGAGCACGGCCTCACCCTGTGGGACCTGGAGCGCGACTTCGCGGTCGGCGGCTTCGCCGGCAAGGCGATGATGAAGCTGCGCGACATCCTCGGCGTGCTGCGCGACTCGTACTGCCGCACCACCGGCATCGAGTTCATGCACATCCAGGACCCCAAGCAGCGCAAGTGGATCCAGGACCGCGTGGAGCGCCCGCACTCCAAGATGGAGCGCGAGGAGCAGCTGCGGATCCTGCGCCGGCTGAACGCGGCCGAGGCCTTCGAGACCTTCCTGCAGACGAAGTACGTCGGCCAGAAGCGCTTCTCCCTGGAGGGCGGCGAGTCGGTCATCCCGCTGCTCGACGCCGTCCTGGACTCGGCCGCCGAGTCCCGCCTGGACGAGGTCGTCATCGGCATGGCCCACCGCGGCCGCCTGAACGTCCTCGCCAACATCGTCGGCAAGTCGTACGCGCAGATCTTCCGCGAGTTCGAGGGCAACCTCGACCCGAAGTCGATGCACGGCTCCGGCGACGTGAAGTACCACCTGGGCGCCGAGGGCACCTTCACCGGCCTGGACGGCGAGCAGATCAAGGTCTCACTGGCCGCCAACCCGTCCCACCTGGAGACGGTCGACCCGATCATCGAGGGCATCAGCCGCGCCAAGCAGGACATCATCAACAAGGGCGGCACGGACTTCACGGTCCTGCCGGTCGCGCTGCACGGCGACGCGGCCTTCGCGGGCCAGGGCGTGGTGGCCGAGACCCTGAACATGTCGCAGCTGCGCGGCTACCGCACCGGCGGCACGGTCCACATCGTCATCAACAACCAGGTCGGCTTCACCGCCGCCCCGGAGTCCTCGCGCTCCTCGATGTACGCGACGGACGTGGCCCGCATGATCGAGGCCCCGATCTTCCACGTGAACGGCGACGACCCGGAGGCGGTCGTGCGCGTCGCGCGCCTGGCCTTCGAGTTCCGCCAGGCGTTCAACAAGGACGTGGTGATCGACCTCATCTGCTACCGCCGCCGCGGTCACAACGAGTCGGACAACCCGGCCTTCACCCAGCCGCTGATGTACGACCTGATCGACAAGAAGCGCTCGGTGCGCAAGCTCTACACCGAGTCCCTGATCGGTCGCGGCGACATCACCCTGGAAGAGGCCGAGCAGGCGCTGCAGGACTACCAGGGCCAGCTGGAGAAGGTCTTCACGGAGGTCCGCGAGGCCACCGCGCAGCCCGCCGCCGCGCCCGCCCACGAGCCGCAGGACGGCTTCCCGGTGGCGGTCCCGACGGCCATCTCCACGGAGGCCGTCAAGCGCATCGCCGAGTCCCAGGTCAACATCCCGGACTACTTCACCGTCCACCCGCGTCTGCTGCCCCAGCTGCAGCGCCGGGCGGCGATGATCGAGGACGGCACGATCGACTGGGGCATGGGCGAGACCCTCGCCATCGGCTCGCTGCTGATGGAGGGCACCCCGGTGCGGCTGTCCGGCCAGGACTCCCAGCGCGGCACCTTCGGCCAGCGCCACGCGGTCCTCATCGACCGGGAGACGGGCGCGGACTACACCCCGCTCCTCTACCTGTCCGAGGACCAGGCCCGCTACAACGTCTACAACTCGCTGCTCTCCGAGTACGCGGTGATGGGCTTCGAGTACGGCTACTCGCTGGCCCGTCCGGACGCGCTGGTCATGTGGGAGGCGCAGTTCGGTGACTTCACCAACGGCGCCCAGTCGGTCATCGACGAGTACATCTCGGCGGCCGAGCAGAAGTGGGGCCAGACCTCCGGCGTCACGCTCCTGCTCCCGCACGGCTACGAGGGCCAGGGCCCGGACCACTCCTCGGCCCGCATCGAGCGCTTCCTCCAGCTCTGCGCGCAGAACAACATGACGGTCGCGATGCCGACCCTCCCGTCGAACTACTTCCACCTCCTGCGGTGGCAGGTGCACAACCCGCACCACAAGCCGCTGGTCGTCTTCACGCCGAAGTCGATGCTGCGCCTCAAGGCGGCGGCCTCGAAGGCGGAGGAGTTCACGAGCGGGCAGTTCCGTCCCGTCATCGGCGACGCCTCGGTCGACCCGGCCGCGGTCCGCAAGGTCGTCTTCTGCACCGGCAAGGTCTACTACGACCTGGAGGCCGAGCGGCAGAAGCGCGGCGTCACGGACACCGCGATCATCCGGCTGGAGCGCCTGTACCCGCTGCCGGGTGCCGAGCTCCAGGCCGAGGTCAACAAGTACCCGAACGCCGAGAAGTACCTGTGGACGCAGGAGGAGCCGGCGAACCAGGGTGCCTGGCCGTTCATCGCGCTCAACCTGATCGACCACCTGGACCTGGCGGTCGGCGCGGACGTCCCGGCGGGCGAGCGGCTGCGCCGCATCTCGCGTCCGCACTCCTCGTCCCCGGCGGTGGGTTCGGCCAAGCGCCACCAGGCCGAGCAGGAGCAGCTGGTGCGTGAGGTCTTCGAGGCGTAGGCCTCACCAGGACGCCGAAGGGCCCGGTTCCCGCCTCGGGGGCCGGGCCCTTCGGCGTCCGCCTAGGCTGGTAGACGCCCACCACCGGGCATCCACACAGGCAGGCAGCAGGAGAGCAACCCATGTACTTCACCGACCGGGGCATCGAGGAACTGGAGAAGCGGCGCGGAGAGGAAGAGGTCACCTTCGAGTGGCTCGCGGAACAGCTCCGCACCTTCGTCGACCTGAACCCCGACTTCGAGGTCCCGGTGGAACGCCTGGCCACCTGGCTGGCCCGACTGGACGACGAGGACGAGGAGTAGGCGCCCCCCGGAGGCGGCCCTGGCGGGCGCCCCGTCAGGGGCGCGGGGAACTGCGCGACCGACCCCCACCGGGCCCGCAGCCGAAGTCCGGTCCTGAGGCTCCTACGGAACCACTCAGTCCCGCGGGAACACCGTCTCGTACGACAGCTCCAGCGCCCCGTGCGCCATCAGCACCGCCCCCACGGCCGCCCATGCCACGCTGCGCCGCCGCATCCCCCACGCGGCGGCCGGCAGCCCCACCGCCACCTCGGCCAGGGCCAGCCGGTGGGCCCTCGGCATGCCCTCCCCGCCCTGCCCGCCCTGCGCCCCCGGCGGCCGGGAGACGGCTCTGGATTCATCCGTAGACATGGAGTCACGGTAAGCAATTCGTCCGCTTACCGCCCGATATACGGCCCACTCGCCCCGCACCGAGGGTCAACACCGCACCCAACCGGCCACACTCACGGGTGTCTTGACTTCCGACGTCCGCGATATATCGTGTTTCATGGAAGACGCGATATGGCGCGAGCCGTGCAATCGCGTTCGCGTCCAGCCGTCGCGTCCGGCCGAGGAGGTCCGCACCATGCCCAAGTCCGAGTGGTCCGTCGCCGAGCCCGAGAAGCTCGACTTCGACACCCCCGTCACCGACCTGCACGTCCGCATCGTCAACGGAACAGTCAACGTCGTGGGCACCGACGAGGGTTCCACCCGCCTGCAGATCTCCCAGATCGAGGGCCCGCCCCTGATCGTCACGCGCGAGGGCGGCACCCTCACGGTGGCCTACGAGGACCTGCCCTGGAAGGGCTTCCTCAAGTGGCTCGACCGCAAGGGCTGGCGGCGCAGCGCGGTGGTCTCCCTCGCCGTCCCGGCGGACACCCGCGTGGAGGTGGGCGTGGTGGGCGCGGCGGCCGTCGTCTCCGGGATCACCGGCACCTCGGTGGTCAAGGGCGTCACCGGCGACACCACCCTGGTCGGCCTCTCCGGCGAGGTCCGCGCGGACACGGTCTCGGGGAACCTGGAGGCCCAGGCCGTCACCGGCAACCTGCGGTTCAACTCCGTCTCCGGCGACCTGACCGTCGTCGAGGGCTCGGGCCCCGCCGTGCGCGCCGATTCGGTCAGCGGCTCCATGATCATCGACCTGGACCCGGACGGCCCGACCGACGTCCGGCTGACCAGCGTCTCCGGCGAGATCGCCATCCGGCTGCCGCACCCGGCCGATGCCGAGGTCGAGGCCAACACCGCGAGCGGCACGATCTCCAACGCCTTCGAAGGACTGCGCGTGCACGGACAGTGGGGCGCTCACAAGATCACCGGCCGCCTCGGCGCCGGCACCGGCAAGCTCCGCGCCACCACCGTCTCCGGCTCCATCGCCCTGCTGCGCCGCCCGCCCGCCCAGGACGACGACGAGCGGGCGGCCTGGGCGGCCGAGCCACCCGCGAGCCCGGCAGAACCGGCCGCCGCCCCGGTCGACGGCCCGACCGACGGCCCGACCGACAAGAAGGTGCTCTGACATGCCTCCCGTCTTCGCGCACGGCCGTCTCCGCCTCTACCTCCTCAAGCTGCTGGACGAGGCCCCACGCCACGGCTACGAGGTGATCCGGCTGCTGGAAGAGCGCTTCCAGGGCCTCTACGCCCCGTCGGCGGGCACCGTCTACCCCCGCCTCGCCAAGCTGGAGGCCGAGGGGCTGGTCACGCACACCACCGAGGGCGGCCGCAAGGTCTACGCCATCACGGACGCCGGCCGCGCCGAACTGGCCGACCGCAGCGGTGAGCTGGCCGACCTGGAGCTGGAGATCCGCGAGTCGGTGGCCGAACTGGCCGCCGAGATAAGGGCCGACGTGCGCGGAGCCGCCGGCGACCTGCGCCGCGAGGTGCGCGAGGCCGCCTCCGAGGCCCGGCACGGCGCCGGCAAGGGGTCGGGGGAATACGGCGACGTCGGCGACAAGGAGTCGTGGCGGGCCGCCAAGGAGGAGATGCGCCGGGTCAAGCAGGAGTGGAAGGAGCAGGCCCGCCGCGCCAAGGACGAGAGCCGCCGCGCCCGCGACGAGGCCCAGCGGGCCCGTCGGCAGGCCCAGGAGGCCCAGGCGCACGCGCGGGCCCAGGCACAGGAGGAGATGCAGCGCATCGCCCGCCGGGTGCAGGAGCACGTCCAGGACCACTTCGCGCGCGGCGACTGGCCGACCGGCGTCCGCGAGGGCCTCACCGAACTCGCCAAGGAGTTCGGCGACTTCGGAAAGGACTACGGCAAGGAGTTCGGAAAGGAGTTCGGAAAGAGCTTCGGCGGCCGCACCGCCCCGGATCCCGGCACCGGCACCGGCACCGGCACCGGCACCGGACCGAACCTGCACAAGCCGGCATCGTCATCGGCACCTTCATCCACGGCGGACCCGGAGTATTCACAGACCCCGGAGGACTTCCCGGCGCAGTTCGTGCCCGCGTGGGCGCACGACGACGACACCGGCACCGGCGACGCCGCCCGCGACCTCGACCGGCTCCTGGACCGTTTCCGCGACGACATCCGCGACGCGGCCCGCGACCACGGCGTCACCGCGGACCAGCTCCGCGAGGCCCGCCGCCACCTCTCGACGGCGGCGGCCCGCATAGGAGCGCTGCTGCACACCCGGAAACCCTGAGGCCCGGCCGTCCCTCACCCGGTCAGGAGTTGGTCAGCACGATCTTCCCGAACTGGTCGCCCGACTCCAGCCGTTCGAAACCCTCGCGAGCACGGTCGAGCGGGAGCAGCTCGTCGACGACGGGACGGACCCCGGTGGCGGCGCAGAAGGCGAGCAGGTCCTCCAGTTCGTCCTTGGTGCCCATGGTCGAGCCCACGACCTTCAGCTCCAGGAAGAAGATGCGGGTCAGCTCGGCGTGCGAGGGACGGTCGCCGCTGGTGGCACCGGAGATGACGACGGTGCCACCGGGACGCAGTGACTTCACCGAGTGGGACCAGGTGGCGGCGCCGACGGTCTCGATGACGGCGTCCACGCGCTGCGGCAGCCGGGCCCCCGGCTCCACCGCCTCGACGGCGCCGAGTTCCAGGGCCCGCTTCCGCTTGGCCTCGTCGCGACTGGTGGCGAAGACCCGCAGTCCGGCGGCCTTGCCGAGCACGATCGCCGCCGTGGCGACACCGCCGCCCGCGCCCTGTACGAGGACCGAGTCGCCGGGCCGTACGCCCGCGTTGGTGAAGAGCATCCGGTAGGCCGTCAGCCAGGCGGTCGGCAGGCAGGCGGCCTCGGCGAACGAGAGTTCCCTGGGCTTGGGCAGGATGTTCCAGGTGGGTACGGCGACCTGCTCGGCGAAGGTGCCCTGGTAACGCTCGGTGAGGATGGACCGGGGCTCGTGGGGCCCGACCCCGTGGCCGCTCTGCCCGATCACGGAGTGCAGGACGACCTCGTTGCCGTCCTCGTCGACGCCGGCGGCGTCGCAGCCGAGGATCATCGGCAGCCGGTCCTCGGGGAGGCCGACACCGCGCAGGGACCAGAGATCGTGATGGTTGAGGGAGGCGGCCCGAACGTCGACGGTGCTCCAGCCGGGCCGGGCCACAGGGGCGGGGCGCTCCCCCAACTCAAGGCCGGAGAGCGGCTGGTCGCGGTCGATTCGGGCGGCGTAGACGGCGAACATAGGGCCGACGATAGGTTCCCGGCGCGGCTCGCGAAACCGGGGGCCGTTGTGACACATCCCCTCTTGCGCCCACCGCCCCGCATTTGACGACCCGCACAAGCGCCCCGAGCTTGGCGCCCCGCAAGGGGCGCGGGGAACTGCGCGACCAGCCCCCACCCACCGGCACCCGACGACGGCGCGCGCCACCCCGGCACGGCGGGGGCCCGGGGGCGGCAGCCCCCAGCACAACGGTCACCTCGTAAGCACCCGATCGGGTGGATGGGTGGGGAAAAAGTGGCCCCGCCCCAACAGGGCGAGGCCACTCGGGGTCACCGCCGGGCAACCCCCTCGGCCCGCGCAGCCGCGGCCACCGCAGCAGTCACCGCAGGCGCAACCCGCTCGTCGAAGGGGGACGGAATGACATAGTCGGCGGCGAGATCGTCGCCGACGACCGCCGCCAGCGCCTCCGCCGCCGCGATCTTCATCCCCTCGGTGATCCGGGAGGCCCGCACCTGCAGCGCGCCCGCGAAGATGCCGGGGAACGCCAGCACGTTGTTGATCTGGTTCGGGAAGTCCGACCGCCCGGTCGCCACGACCGCCGCGTACTTGTGGGCGACGTCGGGGTGCACCTCGGGGTTCGGGTTGGCCATGGCGAACACGAACGCGCCCTCGGCCATCGAGGCGACGGCCTCCTCCGGGACCGTGCCGCCGGAGACGCCGATGAAGACGTCGGCGCCGGCCAGCGCGTCCTCCAGGGTGCCCTTGAGCCCGGCCTTGTTGGTGAAGCCGGCGACCTGGCGCTTGACGGCGGTGAGGTCGTCGCGGTCGGCCGAGACGATGCCCTTGCGGTCGGCGAGGGCGACGTCCCCGATGCCGGCCTCGACCAGCATCTTCGCGATGGCGACACCGGCCGCGCCGGCGCCCGAGATGACCGCCCGGAGCTGCCCGATCTCCCGTCGGCTGAGCCGCGCGGCGTTCCGCAGGGCCGCCAGGGTGACGACGGCGGTGCCGTGCTGGTCGTCGTGGAAGACCGGGATGTCGACCCGCTCCTGGAGCTTGCGCTCGATCTCGAAGCACCGCGGTGCCGAGATGTCCTCCAGGTTGATCCCGCCGAAGGACGGGGCGAGCCGGACGACGGTCTCCACGATCTCGTCGACGTCGGTGCAGGCGAGGGCGATGGGGACCGCGTCCACGCCGCCGAACTGCTTGAAGAGGATGGCCTTGCCCTCCATCACGGGGAGGGAGGCCTCGGGACCGATGTCCCCGAGGCCGAGCACGGCGGTGCCGTCGGTGACGACGGCGACGACGGACGACTTCCACGTGTAGTCGTTGACCAGCTCGGGCTGTTCCGCGATCGCGGTGCACACGCGCGCGACGCCGGGCGTGTACGCGAGGGAAAGGTCGTCCTTGTCACGGAGCGGCACGGTGGCCTGCACGGCCATCTTGCCGCCACGGTGCAGCGCGAACACCGGATCGAAGGAATCGAGGGGCTCGGCCCCGCCGTCCTGGTCCGTACTGCCCGACGCGCTGTCGCTGCGAGGATTGACGATCTCCGCTGCCACTTGTCTTACCCCTTAGGTATGCATGGTTTTGAGGGTCGGCCGCTCCCGGTGAGGGAGCGGGCGGGCACCGCGCAGAGCCCGATCACTGATACGTACGAGTGGCACGTACGAGCACCTGCGCGACGGGCGCGCCGCACACGCGCCCTGAGCCCCGGATGAGGGGTGTAAAGAACCTTCTTACCGGACGGACAGCGCTCACGACGAGTCGAATAGGCGCAAGGTCACATCACGGATGTCGTAGAGAGCCGACAGATGAGCGGCTCGGTGACCGACGGAAGATCATGGGGTGCAGCCCGAGGTGAACCGGCGATGAACCGTAGATCTTCCGGCCAGAAGGTCGGATTCCCGCAGATGTGCGGGACGGCGGGTCGGGGAAGGACCGGCCTGGCGCGTCACGGGGGTCACCCGTTATCCGATTTTGACATGGTGACACGTCTGCTTGGAGCAATCCCAATGGCAGGATGCCGTAAACCCACGAGGTCGCGACACCCGAAGGTGTGTGTTTCCGTCGACCCATCGGCATATCGACATATCAGACGCATCGGTATATCGGCTTGTCCTACCCACTGCCGGAGGAACCCACCATGACCGCAGGCTCCACCCGTCGTACCACCGCCTCGCGCTCCCGGATTGCCGCGATCGGTGCGATCGCGGTCGCAGGCGCCCTGATCCTCACCGGCTGCGGTGACCAGACGGACAAGGGCAGCGACAACGGCTCCTCCTCGACGTCCTCGGCCCCGCTGGCGAGCAAGCTGCCGGCCGACATCCGCAAGGCCGGCGTGGTCAAGGTGGGCTCGGACATCGCCTACCCGCCGGTCGAGTACATGGAGAACGGCAAGGCCGTCGGTGTCGACCCGGACATCGCGGACGCGCTGGGCAAGCAGCTGGGCGTGAAGTTCGAGTTCCAGAACGGCAAGTTCGACAACCTGATCGTGGGCCTGCAGGCCAACCGCTTCAACGTGATCATGTCGGCGATGAACGACACCAAGGACCGCCAGGACGGCATCGACTCCGACACCGGCAAGAAGGTCGGCAGCGGCGTCGACTTCGTCGACTACTTCACCGCCGGCACCTCGATCCTGGTCCAGAAGGGCAACCCGAAGGGCATCAAGTCCCTGGACGACCTGTGCGGCAAGGTGGTGGCCCTGCAGAAGGGCACCACGTCCGAGGGGATCGCCAAGGCGCAGAGCGAGAAGTGTACGAAGGACGGCAACAAGGCCATCGACCTCCAGACCTTCGACACCGACCCCGAGGCGCTGCTCCGGCTGAAGCAGGGCGCCTCCGTCGCCGACCTGAACGACTTCCCGGTGGCCGCCTACAACGCCAAGACGTCCGGCGGCGGCAAGGACTTCGAGGTCGTCGGCGAGCAGATCGAGGCGGGCCCGTACGGGATAGCGGTCAGCAAGTCGAACACCCAGCTGCGCGACGCGCTCCAGGCCGCGATGGCCGCCATCATCAAGAACGGCGACTACCAGAAGATCCTGGAGAAGTGGAACGTCACGCAGGGCGCGGTGACCGAGGCCAAGATCAACGGCGGCTCCTGAACGCCCGGGCACGACTGAAGGGCCGTCACTGTGACTGACACGGTCGACAAGACTCCGGCGGCGTCCGTGCCGCCGGAGCAGATCAAGGCCATCCCGGTGCGCCACTACGGGCGCTGGGTGTCCGGCGTCGTGGTCATCGCCCTCCTGGTGCTGATCGGGATCGCCTTCTCCAACGCGAAGATCAACTACAGCGTCATCCCCGACTACCTCTTCGACCAGGGCATCGTCTCCGGCGCCTGGACCACGCTCTACATCTCGGTGCTGGCCATGGTGCTCGGCGTCGCGCTCGGCGTGGTCCTCGCGGTGATGCGGCTGTCGTCGAACCCGGTCACCAGCACGGTGTCCTGGTTCTACATCTGGTTCTTCCGCGGCACCCCGGTCCTGGTCCAGCTGCTGCTCTGGTACAACATCGCGCTCGTCTTCCCCATCCTGAACCTGGGGTTCTACAAGGACGAGATGAACCAGGTGATGACGCCCGTCCTCACCGCGCTGCTGGGACTCGGCCTGAACGAGGCCGCGTACATGTCGGAGATCGTCCGCGCCGGCATCCAGTCGGTGGACGAGGGCCAGACCGAGGCCTCGCACGCGCTGGGCATGACCCAGGGTCAGACACTGCGCCGGGTGATCCTCCCGCAGGCCATGCGGGTCATCATCCCGCCGACCGGCAACGAGTTCATCAACATGCTGAAGACCTCGTCGCTGGCCTACGCGGTCCAGCTCCCCGAGCTGATCAAGAAGGCCACGGACATCTCCAGCACCTCGCTGGCGGTCGTCGAGATGTACTTCGTCGCCTGCATCTGGTACCTGTTCCTGACCACGATCTTCAGCATCGTCCAGTACTACATCGAACGCCGTTACGCCCGCGGCTCCTCGCGCAACCTCCCGCCCACCCCGCTGCAGCGGCTGCGGAAGAATCTGGCCCAGTGGGGTTCGTTCCGTCGCCCGGAGGTGGCCCGATGAGCTCTCTCGCCAAGGACGTCACCCCGCCGAGCAGCGGCGCCCCGATGGTCAAGGCCGAGGGCGTGCACAAGTCGTTCGGGCTGTCGCACATCCTCAAGGGCATCGACCTGGAGGTGCTGCCGCGCGAGGTGTTCTGCCTCATCGGCCCGTCCGGTTCCGGCAAGAGCACGTTCCTGCGGTGCATCAACCACCTCGAGAAGATCAGTGCGGGACGGCTGTACGTCGACGGCAGCCTGGTGGGTTACCGCCAGCACGGCGACAAGCTCTACGAGCTGAAGGAGAAGGAGGTCGCGGCGCAGCGACGGGACATCGGCATGGTGTTCCAGCGCTTCAACCTCTTCCCCCACATGACGGCGCTGGAGAACGTCATGGAGGCGCCGGTCCAGGTCAAGCGCGAGTCGAAGGCGTCGGCCCGCGAGCGCGCCCAGCGCCTGCTCGACCGGGTCGGCCTCGGCGACCGTACCGGGCACTACCCGGCGCAGCTCTCCGGCGGCCAGCAGCAGCGCGTCGCGATCGCCCGCGCGCTCGCCATGCAGCCGAAGCTGATGCTGTTCGACGAGCCGACCTCCGCGCTCGACCCGGAGCTGGTCGGCGAGGTCCTGGACGTGATGCGGGACCTGGCCGAGGACGGCATGACGATGATCGTCGTCACGCACGAGATGGGCTTCGCCCGCGAGGTCGGCGACAGCCTGGTCTTCATGGACGACGGCGTGGTGGTCGAGTCCGGCCACCCGCGTGACGTCCTGACCAACCCCCAGCACGACCGGACGAAGTCCTTCCTCTCGAAGGTGCTGTAGTCCGGGGGTACGTCACGACCCGAAGGGGCGGTACGAGGATGCTCGTACCGCCCCTTCGGCCCGCCCGGGGTCCGCTCTCCGGTCTACTTGAGGGCGAGCAGCAGCGTGTCCGACGGCGAGCACCACACCGCCCGCGCCTCGCCGAACCCCTTCTCGCGCAGCACACGCGCGTGCCAGGCGGCCGAGGGCATGTCGCCCTCCGCGTGCTCCCCGTAGATCTCGAACCGGCGGGCGGTGGGCCCTGCGAGCACCGGGTCCTGTGCCGCCAGCTGCCACCACTCGGCCCAGTCCAGCGCCCCCGCCGCCTTGGCCTGATCCATACCCCGGTGCCGCCGCGCCCGTTCCGCCGCGTTGATCCGGGGCGTGCTGTCGTCGATCATGTGGTCCGCGTTCATGAAGACACCGCCGTCGCGGACGAGTTCCGCGACCTGACCGTAGAGGGCCGCGAGGGGTTCGCTGTGCAGCCAGTGCAGGGCCGTGGCGGTCAGGACGGCGTCGTACGAGTCGTACGGCAGCCGCGTGGTCCACTGCGGGTCCTTGAGGTCCGCGGTGACGAGCGTGACCCGGTCGTCGCCCGCGAAGGTGCCCTCGGCGATGGCGAGCAGGGCCGGGTCGAGGTCGACCCCGGTGCTCACCGCGTCCGGGAAGCGGGCGAGCAGCCGGGCGGTGATGCTGCCGGTGCCGCACGCCAGGTCGAGGACCCGGGGCGCCGGGCCGAGAAGCGCCTCCACCATGTCGAGCATGATCCGGAACCGCTCCTCGCGGTCCGGCATGTACCACTCCTGCTGACGGTCCCAGCTCTCCTGCCAGGCACCCCAGTCCGCCCCGGTCGTGGTCGTCGGCGCGTCCGTCATGGCAACCCTCCACCGCACAAGTCCCGTAATACCCTGGAAGCACGACCGGCTGTTACCCGACCGCACGACCGACCCTAGAGTGCCCGCGTAAGGACTACAAGTGGAACTGGCCTATTACTCGGATTACGCCGTCCGGCTCGTCAACAGCGAGGAACCGGCCCGGGGCAAGGACTCCCTGACCTCGGTCGAGGCCGTCCGCGATCTGTTCGCCGGCAACCAGCAGGCGGCCCGGCGCGCCACCGAGGCCGACCTCACCCGCTTCCGCTCGGTCCGGGCCCGGCTGCGCGCGGTCTTCGAGGCGGCCGACAAGGGCGAGGAGACCCTCGCGGTGGACCTGCTGAACTCACTCCTGCTGGAGTTCCCGGTCAGCCCGCAGATCTCCGGGCACGACTTCCGGGACGAGGACGGCCGGCCGCTGTGGCACATGCACCTGGCCGACCACCCCTCCAACGCCACCGCCGGGTACACCGCGATCGCGGCGATGGGCCTGGCCTTCCACCTCACCGAGTACGGCGTCGACCGGCTCGGCCTGTGCGAGGCCGCGCCGTGCCGCAACGCCTACCTCGACACCTCGACCAACCGCTCCCGGCGCTACTGCTCGGACCGCTGCGCGACCCGCGCCAACGTGGCCGCCTACCGGGCCCGGAAACGCCTGGAGGCGGAGCGCCCCGACCGGCCGGTGCGATCGGCCGGCACCGGCCTGGCGGCCGAGACCGCCCAGCGCACCAGCGCCAGCGGCGAACGCTGACCCGCCTTGCGCGGCCGCCAGCGGAACAGGGCCCGCCCGAGGATCAGCTCCTCCGGCACGGTCCCGTAGTCCGTGCTGTCCCCGCCCGCGTACGCGTTGTCCCCGAGCACCCACCAGCCGCCCTCTCGCGGCTCCGCCGCCCGCTTGACGACCAGCAGGTCCTGCTGGAACGGATGACGCAGGACGACGACGTCCCCGGCCCGCACCCGGGCGCCGTACCACACCAGGAGCTGATCCCCCTGGTACAGCGTGGGCACCATGGACGGGCCGGTCACCTCGGCCAGCCCGAAGAGCACGGCGCCCCTCCCCCGCTCGGTCTCCTGCGACAGCTCCGGCATCCCCGGCACCTCCCCGGTCCGTTCCTCCACCAGTCTCAGTCTGACCCTGGACTTTTGTCCTAAGCCCATGGGGGCACTCGCGAAATCAGGCTGCCCAGGGAGTAATGTCCCACCTGAGAAGACGATCACGAGGAAGGAATGCTCCATGCTTTCCCGCCTGTTTGCCCCCAAGGTCAAGGTCAGCGCGCACTGCGACCTGCCCTGCGGTGTGTACGACCCGGCCCAGGCCCGCATCGAGGCGGAGTCGGTGAAGGCCGTGCAGGAGAAGATGGCCGCCAACGACGACCCGCACTTCCAGGCGCGCGCCACCGTCATCAAGGAGCAGCGTGCCGAGCTCGCCAAGCACCACGTCTCGGTGCTCTGGAGCGACTACTTCAAGCCCCCGCACTTCGAGAAGTACCCCCAGCTGCACCAGCTGGTCAACGACACCCTGAAGGCCCTGTCCGCCGCCAAGGCGTCCACGGACCCGAAGACCGGCGAGAAGGCCCTGGAGCTCATCGCCGAGATCGACACGATCTTCTGGGAGACCAAGAAGGCCTGACCCGCACCCGTACCGGTTGCCAGGGCCTCGACGGACCGCACCCGGCCCGACGGACCGCCGTTCACGGTGGTTCCGAAGGGTTCGGGTGCGGTCTGCTTTTCTCTGCCGGCGGCCTACGAGGCGGCGGCGAGTTCCTTGAGCGGCTCGCCGGTCAGGCGGCAGATGCGCCACTCGTCCAGGAACTCCGCGCCGAGCGACCGGTAGAGGCCGACCGCCGGTTCGTTCCAGGCGAGCACCCACCACTCGAAACGCTCGAAGCCGCTGCGCAGGCAGAACGCGGCGAGGGCGGCGAGCAGGGCCCGGCCGTGGCCGGCGCCGCGGGCGTGCGGGCGTACGTAGAGGTCCTCCAGGTGCATGCCCCGGGTTCCGGTCCAGGTCGAGAAGGTGGGGAACCACAGGGCGTAGCCCGCGAGTTCGCCCGTGGTCCCGTCCTCGGCGACCAGCGCGCCGGCCGCGGGGTGGGGGCCGAACAGCGCCGCCCTCAGCTGCTCCTCGGTGGCCCGGGCCTGCTCCTCGGCCCGTTCGTAGGCGGCGAGTTCGCGGATCATGGCGCGGATCTCGGGGACGTCGTTCTCGGTGGCGGCGCGGATCATGCGAGGGATCATCGGCCACCGGGCCGAACCCTGTCCATCCGGCCCGCCCCGGCCTGCGGCCCGGGGCCCGGTGTGACCGTTCACGAGCGCAATCCCGACCGTGAGGTCCGGCTCGGGCGGCGGGGCACGGGCAAGGGCCGGCCGGAGATCCGGCCGGTCCTTGCCGGGTGACGGGCGCTAGTGCCCGCCGTGGTCGTCCTCGCCCGCCTCCAGCAGGCCGGCCGCCGCCCCCACGATCCGCGGGTCCGGGCTGCCGACGACCTCGTCATCCTTGTCGGCGTAGTCGAAGCGGGCGAGCACGCTGCGCATGGCCTCGACCCGGGCCCGCTTCTTGTCGTTGCTCTTCACCACGGTCCAGGGCGCGTACTCGGTGTCCGTCTCGCGGAACATCGCGACCTTCGCGGCCGTGTAGTCGTCCCAGCGGTCCAGCGAGGCCACGTCCATCGGGCTCAGCTTCCACTGCCGTACCGGGTCGACCTGGCGGATGGTGAAGCGGGTCCGCTGCTCGCCCTGCGAGACCGAGAACCAGAACTTCACCAGGTCCACCCCGTCGTCCACCAGCATCCGCTCGAACAGCGGGGCCTGGCGCATGAAGCGCCGGTACTGGTCGTCCGAGCAGAAGCCCATGACCCGCTCGACGCCGGCCCGGTTGTACCAGGAGCGGTCGAACATCACGATCTCGCCGGCGGTCGGCAGGTGTTCGACGTAGCGCTGGAAGTACCACTGACCGCTCTCGCGTTCCGTGGGCTTCTCCAGGGCCACCACGCGCGCGCCACGGGGGTTCAGGTGCTCCGTGAAGCGCTTGATGGTGCCGCCCTTGCCGGCCGCGTCCCGGCCCTCGAAGACGATGACTATCCGGCGTCCCGTCTCCTTGATCCAGGTCTGCAGCTTCAGCAGTTCGATCTGCTGGAGCCGCTTGTGCCACTCGTACTCCTTGCGCTCCATGCGGGACGCGTAGGGGTAGTTCTCCCGCCAGGTGTCGATCGGGGATCCGTCCGGGCGGATGAGTACGGGGTCGTCGGGGTCGCTGTAGTCGACCTTCAGATGGGCCAGGTCGGCCAGGTCGGACAGCAGGTCCGGCGTTGTCATCCAGTCCTCCTCAGCGGCTTGGTGTGTGTCAGTGGAACTGCGGCACGATCAGGTAGATGCTGTACGCCACCACCGCCACGCAGGCGAGGAAGCACAGCCCTGCCTGGGCGACGCCGACGGCGCTGGTGGTGCCCTGCTCCTTGGCTCCCTCGTAGCGGGCGAGCCCGAGCACGCCGAAGGCGAAGACGACCACCACGGCGAATGTAACTCCGATGCTCACCGCGGTGACCTGGCCGAGTGCGGTCCAGTCGATGTTCATGGGAACTCCCTCGGTCAGGCGGCGGTGCCGACGTTGGACGGGGGTGTGGTGCGGATGGCGACCTCGTGGCCGTCGTTGACGTTCTTCGCGTCGATCGGGTTGCGACGCGACAGCACGACGATGCCGGCCGCGAGCGCGGCCCCGACCAGCGCGACCACGACCGTGCCGAAGTTGCCGCCGTGCTTGACCGCGTACGCGGAGATGCCGCCGACCAGCGCGGCGCAGGGCAGCGTGATCAGCCAGGCGGCCACCATGCGTCCTGCGACGCCCCAGCGGACCTCCGCGAGCCGCCGGCCGATGCCCGCGCCGAGGATGGAGCCGGAGGCCACCTGCGTGGTGGACAGCGCGAAGCCCATGTGGGCGGAGGTCAGGATGACGGCCGTGGAGGCGGTCTCGGCCGCGAAGCCCTGCGGGGACTGGATTTCCGTCAGGCCCTTGCCCATGGTGCGGATGATCCGCCAGCCGCCGATGTAGGTGCCGAGGGCGATGGCGAGACCGGCGGTGAAGATCACCCAGACCGGTGGGCCGGCGTCGCCGGGGAGGGCGCCGACGGAGATCAGGGTCAGGGTGATGATGCCCATGGTCTTCTGGGCGTCGTTGGTGCCGTGCGCGAGCGAGACCAGCGAGGCCGAGCCGATCTGCCCGAGCCGGAAGCCCTTGGTCACGGAGCCCTCGCGGCCCCGGGCGGTGAGCCTGTAGGCGCAGTACGTCGCGATCAGGGCGGCGACGCCGGCCACCACCGGCGAGGCGAAGGCCGGGATGATGATCTTCTCCAGGACCTTGTCGAAGTTGACCGCGCCGGACCCCGCGCCGACCCACACGGCTCCGATCAGCCCGCCGAACAGCGCGTGCGAGGAACTGGACGGCAGCCCGACCAGCCAGGTCATCAGATTCCACAGGATCGCCCCCACGAGGCCCGCGAAGATCATCGCGGGGGTCACCTTGGCGTCGTTCACAATGCCGCCGGAGATCGTCTTGGCGACCTCCGTGGAGAGGAAGGCCCCGACCAGGTTCAGTACGCCGCTGATCAGAACCGCTGTCTTCGGTTTGAGCGCGCCGGTCGCGATGGACGTGGCCATCGCGTTCGCCGTGTCGTGAAACCCGTTGGTGAAGTCGAACGCAAGAGCAGTGACGATCACGACCGCCACGAGGAACGTGATGTGGTCCATTTCTTTATGCAAACAAGCGCGGGCCAATTGCGCGAGAACCAGAGGCAAACGCGCGTCCAAGAACAAACCCCGTCGTGTGTGCGATGTGCATGCCATGCTGGGCGGGTGACCCCCCTGGAGGACCTGAGGCGGCTGCGCCGGGCCCGCGACCGCATGGACCGCGAGTACGCCGAGCCGCTCGACATGACCGAGCTCGCCCGCACCGCCCTGATGTCCCCCGGCCACTTCCAGCGCAGCTTCCGCAAGGCCTTCGGGGAGACGCCGTACAGCTACCTCATGACCCGGCGGGTCGAGCGGGCCAAGGCGCTGCTGCGCCGCGGCGACCTCACGGTGACCGAGGTGTGCATGGCGGTCGGCTGTACGTCGCTGGGTTCCTTCAGCTCGCGGTTCACCGAGCTGGTCGGGGAGACGCCGAGCGCGTACCGGGCGCGGGACCACGAGGAGAGCACGGTCATCCCGTCCTGTGTGGCCCGCACGTTCACCCGGCCGCGCCGCCGGCCGTACTGACGGCCCGCGACCGACCCGCGCACGACCGACGCGCACCCGCCCGGCCGTGCGTCCGACCGCACGCACGGCCGGGCGTTTGCTCCTAGCCTGACCCCATGGACGTAAAACTCGCGCAGTGTTTCATCGCCGTCGACGACCACGACAAGGCACTGGCCTTCTACCGGGACGTTCTCGGCCTGGAGGTCCACAACGACGTGGAGTTCGAGGGGATGCGGTGGGTGACGGTCGGGTCGCCGCAGCAGCCGGGTGTGGAGATCGTGCTGGAGCCGCCGGGCGCCAACCCGGACGCCTCCCCCGCCGACCGGCAGGCCATGGCCGAACTGCTCGCCAAGGGCATGCTGCGCGGGGTGATCTTCTCCACCACCGACTGCGACGCGCTGTACGAGCGGGTGCGGGAGTACGGCGGTGACGTGATCCAGGAGCCGACGGACCAGCACTGGGGCGTGCGGGACTGCGCGTTCCGGGACCCGGCGGGGAACCTGCTGCGCTTCACGGAGCGCCGGGTGGCCGATTAGCGCACTTACGATCACGTCATGAGCATCCGCTGGACGTACGCCTTCGCCGACCGCTCCGCCGCGCATCTCGCCGCCGCCCAGGCGTTCTGGACGGCCGTCACCGGCACCTTCCTGTCCGCGCCCCGCGGTGCGGACGACGAGTTCGTGACGCTGCTGCCGGCCCTGGGCGTCGACGCCTGCGTCAAGCTCCAGGGCGTCGAGTCGGGCCCCGGCGGAGCCCACCTGGACCTCTGCGTCGAGGACGTGCCCGGCCTCGTGAAGCGGGCCCGGGAACTCGGCGCCGAGCCGGTCGCCGAGCACGACGGGTGGGCGGTCCTGCGGTCACCGGCCGGGCAGTTGTGGTGCGCCGTGCCCTGGCACGGGGAATCGGTACGGCCGCCGGTCGTGGCGGGCAGCCGGCTCGACCAGGTCAGCCTCGACATCCCGCCGTCCGCGTACGAGACCGAGACCGCGTTCTGGGCGCGGCTGACCGGCTGGGAGCTGCTGACCGGCGCGCTGCCGGAGTTCCGGGTGCTCAGGCCGCCGGCCGGCCTGCCGGTGCGGATCCTGCTGCAGCGGCTGGACGACGAGCAGCCGGCCGCCGCCCACCTCGACCTGGCCTGCGCGGACATCCCGGCGACCCGCGCCCGGCACGAGGAACTCGGCGCCGTGCACGTGGCCGACGGCCCCCACTGGACGGTGATGCGCGACCCGGCGGGCGGCGTCTACTGCCTCACCGGCCGCGACCCCGAGACCGGCGGTCTGCCGAGCCGGGACCGGATCGCCGGGGGCCGGGGCTAGCCGGCCGGGTGCGGGGCCCAGGGCTCCACGTCCACCACGGCCGTGACCGGTATCGGTCCGTACACGTGCGGGAACTCCTCGCCGCCCGGCTCCGGAGCCTCCCACTTAACCGGGGCGCCGACCCGGGCCGGGTCCACGACCAGCACCACCAGTTCGTCCGGGCCGTCGTAGGCGCCGTACAGGAAGGCCGCGACACGCGGGAGTTGCTCGCGGGTGGAGCAGTGGATGAACCCCTCCTCCTGGAGGGTGCGGCCGCGGGTGGACATCTCGTAGCCGCCCCGGGCGCGGGCCTCCTCCCACAGGGAGCGTTCGGTGAGGTGCAGGATGTTCGGGAGTCCGGTCATGCGGACACGCTACGGCGTGGGCCGGCCGGCGGATTCGGGCGGGGAGGGCGGCGGGGACGCCTCCCGTGTGCGCGACGGTCCCGGGTACTGGGCGCAGTCGGGATTGCGGCAGGGACCGGGTCCCCAGACCGGAACCCAGGCACCCAGCGTCTTGTGCCGTCGCACCACCCGCTCGACGGACTGTCCGCAGGCCGGACAGACCTGGTCCTGGCTGTCCATGCCCCCAGCGTAGGCCGGGCCCGGCAGCCGCGCCCGTCGCGGCGGGCGACGCTCCGGGGGAATCGGCGGGCCCCGCACACCGTGGGGATGCGCGGGACCCGTCGGGCCGGAGCCCCCGGACAACCGTGCGGGGTCAGGAACCGCACGGTCCCGGAGGCTCCGGGGTCATCACCTGCTGCGCCGGGTCACGAACTCGGCGAGCGCGAGCAGGCCACCGGCCGCCTCCGGGCCGGGTACGGCGCGGGCCAGCTCCTGCATCGCCCGGGCCATCCGGTCGGCCGCCTCGGACTGGGCCCAGTCCCGGCCGCCCGCCCGCTCCACGGCCTGGGCGGTCCGCGCGATCTCGTCGGCGTCGGACCGCACGTGCGGCTTGGCGTACAGCTCGGCGAGGTCGGCGGCGGCCGGGGTGCCGGAGGTGAGGGCCGCGACGACCGGCAGGGACTTCTTGCGGGCCGCGAGGTCCGCGCCGGCCGGCTTGCCGGTGCGCCCGGGATCGCCCCATATCCCGATGACGTCGTCGATCAGCTGGAAGGCTAGCCCGGCCTGGCGGCCGAAGCCGTCGAGGGCCGCCACCTCCGCCGCTCCCGCCCCCGCGTACAGCGCGCCCAGCGCGCAGGCGCAGCCGAGCAGCGCCCCGGTCTTGGCCTCGGCCATGACGAGCACCTCGTCGAGGGTGACCTCGTCGGGTGCCCGGTCCTCCATGGCCGTGTCCGCGTGTTGTCCCGCGCACAGTTCGAGGACGCAGTCCGCGAGCCGGACGGCGGCGGCCGCGGCCGCCGGGTGCGGATCCTCGGCGAGCAGCCTGAGGGCCAGCGCCTGGAGGGCGTCGCCGGCGAGGATCGCGTCCGCGTCGCCGAACACCGTCCACGCGGTGGGCCGGTGCCTGCGGGAGGTGTCCCGGTCCATGACGTCGTCGTGCAGCAGGGTGAAGTTGTGCACCAGCTCCACGGCGGCCGCGGCCCGTACGGCGGCCGCGCGGGCCGCCGGGCCGCCGAGCGCGTCGGCGGCGGCGAGGACCAGCGCGGGCCGGATGGCCTTGCCCGCGTCGCCGTCCGCCGGGGTGCCGTCCGCGTGCTCCCATCCGAAGTGGTAGCGCGCGATCCGCCGCATCGAGCCCGGCAACGACGCCACGGCGGTGCGCAGCTCGGGGTCGACGAACGCGCGGACCCGCTCCAGGACCACCGCCGCCTCGGCCCCGTCGAGCGGCTCCGGCCTCCCCTCGGGCAGCTGCGTGGCACGCTGCTGCCGTTCCGTCACGAACTCGGCCATGGCCTCCCCCTCGCGGAGCGCGCGTACGGTGGCGTCTCCGCCCCGCCTCGGCACGTACCCCGAGGGTGTACCCGCCCCGGAGGGCGGGGACACGGCCACCAAGTGCGGAAACGTCACCTCCAGCGGCCGATCTCGACGTTCTCCAGCACACCGAGGGCGTCGGGGACCAGCACGGCGGCCGAGTAGTAGGCCGTGACCAGGTAACTGATGATCGCCTGCTCGTTGATGCCCATGAAGCGCACCGAGAGGCTCGGCTCGATCTCGTCGGGGAGACCGGACTGCCGCAGTCCGACGACGCCCTGGTTGTCCTCGCCGGTACGCATGGCGATGATCGAGGTGGTCCGGGCCTCGGTGACCGGGATCTTGTTGCAGGGGTAGATCGGGACTCCGCGCCAGGTCGGGATGCGGTTGCCGGCGATCTCGACGGTCTCCGGGACCAGTCCGCGCTTGTTGAGCTCCCGGCCGAACGCGGCGATCGCGCGCGGGTGGGCGAGGAAGAGCTTGGTGCCGCGGCGGCGGCTGAGCAGCTCGTCCATGTCGTCCGGGCTGGGCACGCCGTCGTGCGGCTGCAGCCGCTGGTCGTACTGGCAGTTGCTGAGCAGACCGAACTCCCGGTTGTTGATGAGCTCGTGCTCCTGGCGCTCCTTCAACGCCTCGACGGTGAGCCGCAACTGGTGCTCGGTCTGGTTCATCGGCTGGTTGTAGAGGTCGGCCACGCGGGTGTGGATGCGCAGCACGGTCTGGGCGATGCTCAGCTCGTACTCACGCGGCCGGGCCTCGTAGTCGACGAAGGTGTGCGGGATGTCGGGCTCGCCGCTGTGGCCGGCCGCGAGGGCGACCTCCTTCTCGCCGTACTTGTTGGTGCGCTGCTCGGGGATCGCGCGCAGCTGCTGAAGGTGCTCGCGCAGCGAGTCGGCCCGCTCCGCGACCTGCTCGAAGTCCTGCCGGGACAGGGTCAGCACGGTGCAGGCCGTGTCCGCGCGGGCGGTGTACTCCCAGATGGCGTCCGGGTCGACCAGGCCCTGCTCGCCGAAGTACGCGCCGTCGCCGAGGACGCCGAGCACCGCGTCGTCGCCGTAGGGGCCGGTGCCGATCTTCTCGACGCGGCCGTGGGCGAGCAGGTGGACCTCGTCCGCCCCGTTGCCGAACGAGGCGATGACCTCGCCCGCGGCGAAGTCGCGCTGCCGGCAGCGCTGGGCCAGCTCGGCCAGCACCTCCTCGTCGTCGTAGGACCGCAGGATGGGCAGCTCACCCAGCTCCGCGGGGATGACCTCGACACGGTCGCCGGTCTTCAGGAACGTGATGCGGCCGTCGCCGACCGTGTAGGTGAGCCGCCGGTTCACCCGGTACGTGCCGCCCTGGACGTCGACCCAGGGCAGCGTGCGCAGCAGCCAGCGGGAGCTGATCTCCTGCATCTGGGGCGCGGACTTGGTGGTGGTGGCCAGGTTCCGCGCTGCCGCCGTGTCCAGAGACTGCTGCGGCTTGCCCTGATCCGTGCGGACCTCTTCGCCTACCGACATAAGGAAATGCCCTCCCATACCTGCGCGGGCGCCGAACTGCCCACGCATCGGTCTCACGGGCCACCCTGTCATCACGGAACGTGTCGACACCATTACCCGAAAGAGCGGGAATAGATCATCGGACTACTGGGCATGCCGACATATCACCTCATCCCCCGCACCTCGATATGCCGACTTGTCCTGATCAACTCGCACAAGATCCGAACAAGTGCGAACGGGGCTGGCCCGGCCCGCCCGCCTTCGGTAGAAAGCCCGGGGGATCTGGAAGATCCGGAGAGCTCGGACGCGAAGGAGGCGGTCATGGCCCCACCCATGTCCGCGGACGCTTTCCTCGACGTGCTGCGCGACGAGGGCGTCACGGTCGTCGAGGTCGGCGACTGGCGGGACCACAACCGGAACCACAAGGGCCCCTGGGGCCCCGTGCACGGCGTGATGATCCACCACACGGTGACCCGGGGCGCCGCGGCCACGGTCCGGATCTGCCGCGACGGCCTCCCCGCCCTCCCCGGCCCGCTGTGCCACGGCGTCATCACCAAGGACGGCACGGTCCACCTGGTCGGCTACGGCCGCGCCAACCACGCGGGGCTGGGCGACGACGACGTGCTGCGCGCGGTGATCGCCGAGAAGGCCCTGCCCCCGGACAACGAGGCGAACACCGACGGCAACCGGCACTTCTACGGCTTCGAGTGCGAGAACCTGGGCGACGGCGAGGACCCCTGGCCCGAGGCCCAGCTGGAGGCGGTCGAGCGGGTGGCCGCGGCGGTGTGCCGGCGGCACGGCTGGTCGGAGCGGTCGGTGATCGGGCACCTGGAGTGGCAGCCGGGAAAGGTGGACCCGCGCGGCTTCTCGATGTCCTGGCTGCGCGACCGCGTCGGGGAGCGGCTGAAGTGAGCCCGCGCCCACGCCCCGGGCGACAATGACGACGTGACCAGCGCCGACATACTCACCCCCCGGCTCCCCTCTCCGCTGCAGGAGGTGGCCGACGACCGTTTCGACCGGCACGGCGTCCGTCTCCTCCTCAAGCGGGACGACCTGATCCACCCGGAGCTGATCGGCAACAAGTGGCGCAAGCTGGTCCCGAACATCGAGGCGGCGGCCGGCCGGCCGGTCCTCACCTTCGGCGGGGCGTACTCCAACCACCTGCGCGCGACGGCCGCCGCGGGCCGTCTCCTGGGCTTTGCAACGGTGGGGGTGGTGCGGGGCGAGGAACTGGCCGACCGGCCGCTGAACCCGTCGCTGGCGCGGTGCGCGGCCGACGGGATGCGGCTGCACTTCGTCGACAGGTCGACGTACCGGCGCAAGGCCGAGCCGGAGGTGCTGGCCGGTCTGCTGCGGGCCGCGGCGGCCGAGGACGCCTACGTGGTGCCGGAGGGCGGCAGCAACGCGGCCGCGGTGCGCGGCTGCCGGGCCCTCGGCGCCGAGCTGCGCGGACGGGCCGACGTGGTGGCGATCGCCTGCGGGACCGGGGGCACGCTGGCCGGACTGGCGGCCGGACTGGGCCCGGCGCAGCGGGCGTTGGGGGTACCGGTGCTGCGCGGCGGGTTCCTGGCGGACGAGATACGGCGGCTGCAGGCGGAGGCGTTCGGGGGGCGGCGCGGGCGGTGGTCGCTCGACGAGCGGTTCCACTTCGGCGGGTACGGGCGTACGACACCCGGGCTCGACGCCTTCGCCGAGGACTTCGAGGAGCGGCACGGGGTGCGGGTGGAGCGGCTGTATGTCGCCAAGTTGCTGTACGGACTTGTCGAGCTGGCGCGGGAGGGCGGCCTGGGGCGGGGCGTGGCCGTGGCGGCGGTGCTGACGGCCTGACCGGCGTGCGGGCGCGCGGCCCCCCGTCCCGGCCGCCCCCCTGCCGACCTGACGCCCGCACTGCTCACTCGGCCTCCCGGTACGCCGCCGCCTCCTCCAGGTCCAGCCGGCGCAGCAGGGTGCGCAGCATCTCGTCGTCGATGTAGCGGTGGTCGCGGAGCCGGACGAAGACCGTGCGCTCGGCGCTGATCATCTCGCGGGAGAGACGCCGGTAGGTGTCGTCGACCGACTCGCCGGTGACCGGGTTGGTCTGGCCGAGGCGCTCCCAGACGGCGTTGCGGCGGCGCTCCAGGACGATGCGGAGGCGGTCGGCGAGTGGTGGCGGGAGGTCGTTGCGGTCGTCGGAGAGGAGTTCGTCGAGACGGGCCTCGGCCGCGCGGGAGGCCTGGGCCTGGGCGTTCGCCTCGGCGAGGGTCTCGGCCTGGGCGTCCCGGGCCGGGAACCTCATCAGACGGATCAGCGGGGCCAGGCTGAAGCCCTGCACCACGAGGGTGCCGATGACCGTCGTGAAGGTCAGGAACAGGATCAGGTTGCGCTGCGGGAAGGGGGCGCCGCCGTGCACGGTGAGCGGGATCGAGAAGGCGATGGCCAGCGAGACCACGCCCCGCATGGCGGCCCAGGCGGTGACCGCCGGGCTTCTCCAGGTGGGGTTGTCCTCGCGTTCGCGGATCCGCCGGGACAGCAGCCGCGGCAGGAAGGCCGCCGGGTATATCCAGACGAACCGGGCCGCCACCACGACCAGGAAGAGGGCGAACGCGTACCAGGCGGCGTCGATGCCCTCGTACGCGCCGAGGCCCTTGAGGACGACCGGCAGCTGCAGTCCGATCAGCGCGAAGACCGCGGACTCCAGCAGGAACGCCACCATGCGCCAGACGGCCTCCTCCTGGAGGCGGGTGGCGAAGTCGACCTCCCAGGCGCGGTGGCCCAGGTAGAGGGCGACCACGACGACGGCCAGCACACCGGAGGCGTGGAACTGCTCGGCGACGCTGTACGCGACGAACGGGATCAGCAGCGACAGCGTGTTCTGCAGCAGCGGCTCCTTCAGGTGCGTGCGCAGCCAGTGGATCGGCACCATGAGCAGCACGCCGACGATCACGCCGCCGAACGCGGCCAGCAGGAACTCGCCGATGCCGTGGGCCCAGGAGGCGCCCTCGCCGACGGCGGCCGCGACGGCCACCCGGTACGCGGTGATCGCCGTGGCGTCGTTCAGCAGGGACTCGCCCTGGAGGATCGTGGTGAGCCGGGAGGGCAGGCCGACCCGGCGGGCGATCGCGGCGGCCGCGACCGCGTCGGTGGGCGCCACGACCGCGCCCAGCGCGAGCGCCGCGGGCAGCGGCAGCCCGGGCACGATCAGGTAGGCGGCCCAGCCGACGACGAAGGTCGCGAAGAGCACGTACCCCACCGAGAGCAGCGCCACCGGGCGCATGTTCGCCCGCAGGTCGAGGTACGAGCTCTCGGTGCCCTCCTTGTACAGCAGCGGGGGCAGCACCAGCGGCAGCACGATCTCCGGGTCGAGGGTGTAGTCGGGCACCCCGGGCACGTACGACACCACCAGGCCGACCGCGACCAGCAGCAGCGGCGCGGGCACCGGAGTGCGCCGGGCCGCTCCGGCGATCGCGGCGCTCCCCGCCACCAGCAACAGCAGTGGCATCACGTCCATGTCCTCGCCCGCCCTCTTTTTCCGCGCGGCCACCCGCACACCCGTCGTAATCTGGCAATCATGAAACAGTGCACGCACCGCGACGCGCTGCCGCTCCCGGAACCCGAGCCGCAGAACGAGACCTGCCCGGAGTGTCTCGCCAAGGGCTGGCACCCGGTGCAGTTGCGGCTCTGTCTGACCTGTGGCCACGTCGCCTGCTGCGACTCGTCGCCCGGAAGACACGCGACAGGCCACCACGAGTCGTCCGGTCACCCGATAATGCGGACGTTCGAGCCCGGCGAGGACTGGCGCTGGTGCTTCGTCGACCACGTCCTCGTGTGACACTGCACTACGGCTGCTGAAGACGACAGCACCGACGGTTCGACGGTTCGACGCCGGGGTACGTCAACCCGGCGCGCGCTCTTCCCAATTGAGCAAGCCAGACCTCTAGACACGGAGCGTATTCACAGGTTTACTGTGAGTGACGCCAGGGGGTTGGGGTCCCGGGGACAGAGAAGTTCGGAGCGCGGTAGCGTCACCGCTGAACCACGTTGTGCGTTACCCCGGGGGGCGACCCTCGGCCCCGAAAAGCTTGTACCACCATGGAGGTGAGGGTGTCCCAGATCGCAGGCGAGCCCGCGACCCAGGACTTCGTGGAAGTCCGGCTGCCGGCTGCGGGTGCCTACCTGTCGGTGCTGCGCACGGCCACGGCCGGTCTCGCCGCCCGCTTGGACTTCACCCTGGACGAGATCGAGGATCTGCGCATCGCGGTCGACGAGGCCTGCGCGATCCTGCTCCAGCAGGCCGTTCCCGGCTCGGTGCTCAGCTGTGTCTTCCGCCTCGTCGACGACTCGCTGGAGGTGACGGTCTCCGCTCCGACCACGGACGGCCACGCCCCCTCGCGCGACACATTCGCCTGGACCGTGCTCTCGGCCCTGGCGGGCAAGGTCTCGTCGGCCGTCGACGAGGACAAGACCGTGTCGATCAGCCTCTACAAACAGCGCGGCGCGGGACCCGGGCCGGCGTGAGGAACGGGGACGGGCCGGTGCGGGACGAAGAACGCGGCACACGGGAGCTGCCGGCCGGGGGCGAAGGCCCCGGGGTCGGCTCCCGCCGCATGGCTGACGGCATCGACGGCATCCCGGAACAGGCCAGGCCGCACCCGGAGGACCCCTCCGCGCCGGCCGGTCTGGAGGGTGCCGTGCAGAGCGCGCCCCCGGAAGGGCGGAACGGGGTCGCGGCCCCGCACCGAGCCGGGGCGCAGGCTCGCGGAAGGGCGACGGGCGGGACGATGAGCGAGCACGAGCGATACGCCGAGGACGAGGCGCTGGCCGCGGAGGTGGTGCAGGCGACCCACCACGAGCCCCAGGCCCGCACCGAACCTCAGGACCGCAGCGGCGCGCGCGCCCTGTTCGTCGAGCTGCGCGGGCTGAAGGAGGGCAGCGCCGAGTACGCGGAGCTGCGCAATCGGCTGGTCCGCATGCACCTGCCGCTCGTGGAGCACCTCGCGCGCCGGTTCCGCAACCGCGGCGAGCCGCTCGACGACCTCACCCAGGTCGCCACCATCGGCCTGATCAAGTCGGTCGACCGGTTCGACCCGGACCGGGGCGTGGAGTTCTCGACGTACGCCACCCCGACCGTGGTCGGCGAGATCAAGCGTCACTTCCGCGACAAGGGCTGGGCCGTCCGCGTTCCGCGCCGTCTGCAGGAGCTGCGCCTCGCGCTCACCACCGCCACGGCGGAGCTGTCCCAGCAGCACGGCCGCTCCCCCACGGTGCACGAGCTGGCCGAGAAGCTCGCGATCTCGGAGGAGGAGGTCCTGGAGGGCCTGGAGTCGGCCAACGCCTACTCCACGCTGTCCCTGGACGTCCCCGACACCGACGACGAGTCGCCCGCCGTCGCCGACACCCTGGGCGCGGAGGACGAGGCGCTGGAGGGTGTCGAGTACCGCGAGTCCCTCAAGCCACTCCTGGAAGACCTCCCGCCCCGCGAGAAGCGCATCCTTCTCCTGCGCTTCTTCGGCAACATGACCCAGTCCCAGATCGCCCAGGAGGTCGGCATCAGCCAGATGCACGTCTCACGCCTGCTGGCGAGGACCCTGGCCCAGCTGCGGGAGAAGCTGCTGGTGGAGGAGTAGGGCGGCGCCCCGCGGGTCAGCTACTGCGCCCGGGCCCCTTGATCCCCAGGGCCTGGGTGGTGGCGGAGTTGACCAGCAGCACCAGCGCGGCCACCGCCACCACCGCCAGCACGATCCCCACCGGAATCGCCATGCTGTCGGCCTGCAGCAGGTTGTACGCCACCGGCAGCGCCATGATCTGCGTGATCACCGCCGGGCCCCGGCTCCAGCTCTTGCGCCTCAGCAGCCCGCGCGCGGCGAGCAGCGGCAGCAGCGCCAGCACGACGACGGTGACACCCCCGGTGATCGCCTGCCCCCGGTCGTCCGGATCCCCGGTGACCCCGAGCACGGCCAGCCACACCCCGCCGGCCAGCAGGGCGAGCCCTTCCAGCCCGACCAGCGCGGCGGCGTACGTCAGCCGTCGCGGACGGGACTCCTCGATTCCGCCGGTCTTCTCAGCCGTAGGTGCTTCACTCACCCCAGAAGGGTAGCCCTCGGCCGGGACCCGTACGTGTTGAGGCTCACGCCCCTATCTCTTACCGGATCCCTAACTCGGTCTGGGATCGGTACTTTCCAGTAGGTACGCTGCAATCCATGCGTGCACTTCTCGTGGTCAATCCGGCGGCAACCACCACAAGCGCACGTAGGCGCGACGTCCTCATCCACGCGCTCGCGAGCGAAGTGAAGCTGGAGGCGGTCACCACCGAGTACCGCGGCCACGCCCGCGACCTGGCGCGACTCGCGGCGGAGAGCGACGACATCGACCTCGTCGTGGCGCTCGGCGGCGACGGCACGGTCAACGAGGTGGTCAACGGACTCCTCCACAACGGGCCCGACCCGGACCGGCTGCCCGGCCTCGCCGTGGTCCCCGGCGGCTCCACCAACGTCTTCGCCCGCGCCCTCGGCCTGCCCAACGACCCGGTCGAGGCCACCGGCGACCTGCTGGACGCCCTGCGCCAGAAACGCGAGCGCTTCGTCGGCCTCGGGCTGACCGCCGGCACGCCCGGCACCGAGGACGAGGCGGTCCCGGCCCGCTGGTTCACCTTCAACGCGGGGCTCGGCTTCGACGCGGGCGTCGTCGGCCGGGTCGAGCAGCAGCGCGAACTCGGTAAGAAATCCACGCACGCGCTGTACGTTCGTCAGGTCGTCCGGCAATTCCTCGGCGAACAGCACCGCCGGCACGGAACGATCACACTGGAGCGGGCCGGCGCCGACCCGATCACGGATCTTGTCGTGGCGATAGTCTGCAACGCCTCGCCGTGGACGTATCTCGGCAATCGTCCGATGTACACATCGCCTAAGGCGTCGTTCGATAAAGGCATCGACGTACTCGGTCTCAGCCGTCTGTCGACGGCCGCGGCCGCCCGGTATGGCACGCAGTTGCTCACTTCGTCCCCCGAGAGGGGACCCCACGGCAAGCACGCGGTGTCCCTGCACGATCTGGACCAGTTCACCTTGCATTCGAAGGTGCCGCTCCCCCTCCAGATGGACGGCGACCACCTAGGACTGCGTACGAGCGTGACGTTCACAGGCGTACGCCGCGCACTGCGTGTGATTGTGTGAGCGGAACGGGCTAAAGTCCTTTCACTCGAACGTTTAGGCCAGGATCCACCCCATGGAAGTACGGCTGTGACCCAGTCGACACCGAGGAATCAAAAAAAACTTTCCGGAAGGGGTTGTATCCGTCGCTGAGGTTTGCGAGGCTCTACGTGGCGGTCGGGACAGCCCGCAACACCGGCGTCCACTGACCACCGGAATCCCCCTTCAACTCACAGGACCCCTGCCAGGGAACCTGGCGGTCGGCCCTTCACTTGTTGAGGGATTCGTGAAAGCGTTCACATTCACAAGCAACGTGCATGTAATACCAAGGAGAGGTAGCAGCCATGGACTGGCGTCACAACGCCGTTTGCCGCGAGGAAGACCCCGAGCTCTTCTTCCCCATCGGCAACACCGGTCCTGCGCTGCTGCAGATCGAGGAAGCCAAGGCCGTCTGCCGGCGCTGCCCCGTTATGGATCAGTGTCTGCAGTGGGCGCTCGAGTCCGGTCAGGACTCCGGCGTCTGGGGTGGTCTCAGCGAGGACGAGCGTCGCGCGATGAAGCGCCGTGCCGCCCGCAACCGGGCCCGTCAGGCCACCGCCTGACAGTCCCACCCCTGGTGACAGCCTGAGCTTGGCGGCGCGTACAGCGAGTACGCATCTCCCGCCCCCGAGCCGCAGCGCGCAGTACCCCCGATGCGCTTAGCAGTAAGAGCAGCAACGAGCGAACAGCCCCGGACCCACCAGGTCCGGGGCTCTTTGCTGCCCAGGAGGCTCACTTCTGCGGACGCACCGGCACGTCCAGGATCACCCGGGTCCCGCGCTCCGGCGCCGGCACCATGTCGAACGTGCCGCCCAACTCGCCCTCCACCAGCGTCCGTACGATCTGCAGACCGAGGTTGCCGGAGCGGTGCGGGTCGAAGCCCTCGGGCAGGCCGACGCCGTCGTCCTGGACGGTGACGAGGAGCCGGGCCTCCTTGGTGGTGCCGCCGCGGACCGCCGAGACCTCGACGGTGCCGGTCTCGCCCTCGCGGAAGCCGTGTTCGAGGGCGTTCTGCAGGACTTCGGTGAGCACCATCGACAGCGGGGTGGCCACCTCGGCGTCGAGTATCCCGAAGCGGCCGGTGCGCCGGCCGGTGACCTTCCCGGGCGAGATCTCGGCGACCATCGCGAGCACCCGGTCCGCGATCTCGTCGAACTCGACGCGCTCGTCCAGGTTCTGGGACAGCGTCTCATGCACGATGGCGATCGAGCCGACCCGCCGTACGGCCTCCTCCAGGGCCTCCCGGCCGCGTTCCGAATCGATACGCCGGGCCTGCAGGCGCAGCAGCGCGGCGACCGTCTGGAGGTTGTTCTTCACCCGGTGGTGGATCTCCCGGATGGTGGCGTCCTTGGTGATCAACTCCCGCTCACGGCGCCGCAGTTCGGTGACGTCCCGGAGGAGCACCAGGGAACCGATACGGGTGCCCTTGGGCTTGAGCGGGATCGCCCGGAACTGGATGACGCCGTCCTCGGACTCGATCTCGAACTCGCGCGGTGCCCAGCCGCTGGCGAGCTTGGCGAGCGCCTCGTCCACCGGCCCCTTGGTCGGGGCGAGTTCGGCCGTGGTCTGGCCCAGGTGGTGGCCGAGCAGGTCGGCGGCGAGGCCGAGGCGGTGGTATGCGGAGAGGGCGTTCGGGGAGGCGTACTGGACGATGCCGTCGCCGTCCACCCGGATCAGGCCGTCGCCGACGCGCGGCGAGGCGTCCATGTCGACCTGCTGGTTCGGGAAGGGAAACGATCCGGCAGCGATCATCTGCGCCAGGTCGGAGGCGCTCTGGAGGTAGGTGAGCTCCAGGCGGCTCGGGGTGCGCACGGTCAGCAGGTTGGTGTTGCGGGCGATGACCCCGAGCACCCGGCCCTCGCGCCGTACCGGGATGGACTCGACCCGTACGGGGACCTCCTCGCGCCACTCCGGGTCGCCCTCGCGGACGATCCGGCCCTCGTCCAGGGCGATGTCCAGCATGGGCCGGCGACCGCGCGGGACCAGGTGACCGACCATGTCGTCCTGGTAGGAGGTGGGGCCGGTGTTGGGGCGCATCTGCGCCACCGAGACGTACCGGGTGCCGTCCCGGGTGGGGACCCACAGGACGAGGTCGGCGAAGGAGAGGTCGGAGAGCAGCTGCCACTCCGAGACCAGCAGATGGAGCCACTCGAGGTCGGAGTCGTCGAGGGCGGTGTGCTGGCGGACCAGTTCGTTCATGGAGGGCACGTCTGTGAGCGTACCTGCCGGTATGTGGATGGCCGAAAACCGGCGAGCGCGGCGGGCGGGGATACCCCTGGAACACCCGCGGGCCGCGGCGCCTGAGAGGGACCCTCAACCCTCCCGGCACCGCAGCCCGGAGCAGCAACGGCCGTGGGGTGTGCGGTCCCGGTCGGCCGAAGGTGAGGAGCCGGGGCAGTCAGGGCAGAGAGCTCCGGTTCCTCGGTCCGCCTTCCTGTGCGGGGAAGACGGAAGAGTGTGACTGTGCCGTACGGCTGATGCCGCACTCGTTCAGCCCTCGTACGCAATTGTGGACTAGACCACGGTGTGTGTCCATGCGTTGGAGACTGTTCACAGTTGATGCGATCGCAGCGTAGCCCGCCGGCGGCGGCCGTGGGGCGGATGTCGGGGGCAATTTTCCGGCGGCCCGGGCGAGGCGCGGCCCCCCGTTGCGGAGATTTTCCTCAATTCACCCCATCTGACGCATTCACGTAACCTCGCACTTGTCCCCTTTCCCTGCGCCCGACCTCCGGCGACAGGGGTCGGTTCTGTTAGATTGGTCCCCGTCAGATTGGTCTAAACCACATACCTCCCAGACCCTCCAGCCCACTTCAGAACGGCAGGCCCAGCGTGGAAGTTGTCATCGTTCCGGACGCCGCCGCGGGTGGCGAGCTGATCGCCGAGGCCATGGCTCAGCTGCTCCGGCGCAAGCCGGCCGCGCTGCTCGGGGTGGCCACGGGCTCGACCCCGCTCCCCGTCTACCAGGCGCTCACCGCGAAGGTCCGCGCCGGTGCGGTGGACGCCTCCCGGGCCCGCGTTGCCCAGCTCGACGAGTACGTGGGGCTGCCGGCCGACCACCCGGAGTCCTACCGGTCGGTGCTGCGGCGTGAGGTGCTGGAGCCGCTCGGGATCGG
>NZ_JBFBJI010000017.1:0-164186 GCF_040702065.1 Streptomyces sp. NPDC086777
CCCGTCGAGCTGATCGGCGGGGTGCGGTTCCCCGCCATCGGCGAACTGCCGTACCTGCTCACCCTGGCGGGGCACGGCTTCTACTGGTTCCGGCTCTCCCGAGTCGCCTCCCGCATCGGCCGTCGGCGCTGAGCGTGCGGAGCCGAGGAAAGGACGCGTCACGATGACGAAGACCGTTGAGCTGCCACGGAGCACGACGGCCGGACTCGACCGGCCACTGGTCTCGCTGGGCGGCCTGCTGCGCGACTGGCTCCCGCGGCAGCGCTGGTTCGCGGGCAAGGACCGGCCCGTCACCGAGCTGTCCGTGCTGTCCATGACCGAACTCTTCCCCGGCTGCCTGCACCTGCTGGTCCACGCCGACCACTCCCCCCACGGCGGCACCACCCCGTCCGGTGACTGCTACCAGCTCCTGCTCGGCGTGCGCGAACACCGCGCGCCCCGACTGGAACGGGCCTACATAGGCCGGGCCGAGGAGGGCCCGCTGGCCGGACTCGCGGTCTACGACGCCCTGTACGACCCGCGCGCCGCCGAACTGCTCCTGGAGCGGCTGCGGATACCCGGCACGGCCGGCCCGCTGCGCTTCGAGACCGCCCCGCAGGCCCGGATACCCGGCGGACTCGCGCCGCGGTTGCTGGACGCCGAGCAGTCCAACTCCTCCCTGGTGTACGGCGACTCCTACATCCTGAAGGTGTTCCGGCGGATACAGCCCGGCGTCAACCCGGACCTGGAGGTCCCCGGCGCACTGGCCGCGCAGGGCTGTGCGCGGGTGCCGGCGCCGCTGGCCTGGTTCCGCACCACCGAGCCGAGCCCGGCGACCCTCGGGGTGCTGCAGCCCTTCCTGCCGGGCGCGGCGGACGGCTGGACCCTGGCTCTGCGCGCGCTCGCGGCCGGGGACGACTTCACCACCGAGGCGCACGAGCTGGGGCGGGCCACCGCGGACGTGCATCTCGCGCTCGCCGCCGCCTTCCCGTCCGCCGTCCACGACGAACACGGCCGCACGGCCGAGGCGATGTCGGCGCGGCTGGCCGAGGCCGCGGACGCCGTGCCGGTACTGCGGCCGTTCGTCCCCGGGCTGCGCGGCGCCTTCGAGGCGCTCGCCACCTGCGACGCGGGACCGCTCACCCAGCGGATCCACGGCGATCTCCATCTCGGGCAGGTGCTGCGGGCGGACCACGAATGGTTCGTCATCGACTTCGAGGGCGAGCCGTCCCGGCCCCTCGCCGAGCGGCGCAGCACCCAGTCGCCGGTGCGGGACGTCGCCGGGATGCTGCGCTCCTTCGACTACGCGGCCCGCCAGCGCCGCCCCTGGCGCCCGGAGTGGGCCCGCCGCTGCCGGGAGGCCTACTGCGCGGGTTACGCTGCCCGGGCCGGCTGGGACCCGCGCAAGAAGCACGCACTGCTGCGCGCCCACGAGACGGACCGCGCGGTGTACGAGGTGGTGTACGAAGCCCGGCACCGGCCGGCCTGGCTTCCGGTTCCGATGGCCGCGATCGAGCGGCTCGCCCGCTGGAGAGGCTGACGTCATGGCACTGCGCGACTCCTCGCTCCCGGAGCCCTCCGGCCCCTCCCGCTCCACGGCCCCGCCCCTGGACGCCGCCGACCGCGGGCGCCTGCTCGCGGGCACCCACCACGATCCGCACGCCCTGCTCGGCGCCCGCCCGGTGGACGGCGGCACCCTCTTCCGCGCCCTGCGCCCGCACGCCGTCGCCGTGAGCGTGCTGGCCGACGGGGTGCGCAGCGCCCTGGCGGCGGAGGACGACGGCCTCTTCGCGGCCGTGCTGCCCTACGCCGAGGTCCCCTCGTACACCCTGCTCGTCGAGTACGAGGACGGGGAGCACGAGGTCCACGACCCGTACCGGTTCCTGCCCGCGCTCGGCGAGTTCGACCTGCATCTGATCCGGGAGGGGCGGCACGAGCAGCTGTGGAAGGCGCTCGGCGCCGAGCCGATGACCCATGACGGGGTGGCCGGCACCCGGTTCACGGTGTGGGCACCGAACGCCCAGGGGGTGCGGGTGGCCGGGGACTTCACGTGCTGGGACGGCACGCAGTTCCCGATGCGTTCGCTGGGCGCGGCCGGGGTGTGGGAGCTGTTCCTGCCGGGGGTGGGCGAGGGCGCCAGGTACAAGTTCGAGATCACCTCCCGGTACGGCGACCGCTTCCTCAAGGCGGACCCGATGGCCCGGCGGACGGAGGTGCCGCCCGCGACCGCGTCGATCGTGACCGTGTCCCGGTACGAGTGGACCGACGCCGAGTGGATGGCGCACCGCGGCGACACCCCGGTCCACGAGGCGCCGTTCTCGGTGTACGAGGTGCACCTGCCGTCCTGGCGGCCGGGTCGGACCTACCGTCAGCTGGCCGAGGAGCTGCCCGCCTACGTCGGCGACCTGGGCTTCACGCACGTCGAGTTCATGCCGGTCGCCGAGCACCCCTTCGGCGGCTCCTGGGGCTACCAGGTCACCGGCTTCTACGCACCGACCTCCCGGCTCGGCACCCCCGACGACTTCAGGCACCTGGTCGACGCCCTGCACCGGGCCGGCATCGGCGTGATCATGGACTGGGTGCCCGCGCACTTCCCGAAGGACGACTGGGCACTGGCCCGCTTCGACGGCGACCCGCTGTACGAGCCCGGGGACGAACGGCGGGCCGAGCATCCGGACTGGGGCACCTACGAGTTCGACCTCGGCCGGGTGGAGGTGCGCAACTTCCTGGTGGCGAACGCCGTGTACTGGTGCGAGGAGTTCCACGTCGACGGGCTGCGGGTGGACGCGGTCGCCTCGATGCTCTACCTCGACTACTCGCGGGACTCCGGGCAGTGGACGCCGAACGTGTTCGGCGGGCGCGAGGACCTGGACGCGGTGGCGTTCCTCCAGGAGATGAACGCGACCGTCTACCGCCGGGCGCCCGGGGTGGTGACCATCGCCGAGGAGTCCACCGCGTGGGGCGGCGTGACCCGGCCGACCGACAGCGGCGGGCTGGGTTTCGGCCTGAAGTGGAACATGGGCTGGATGCACGACTCGCTGCAGTACATCGAGCACGAGCCGGTGCACCGCAAGTACCACCACCACGAGATGACCTTCTCGATGGTCTACGCGTACAGCGAGAACTACGTCCTGCCCATCTCCCACGACGAGGTCGTGCACGGCAAGCGCTCGCTGGTCTCGAAGATGCCCGGCGACTGGTGGCAGCAGCGCGCCAACCACCGCGCGTATCTGGCCTTCATGTGGGCCCATCCGGGCAAGCAACTGCTGTTCATGGGGCAGGAGTTCGCCCAGGGCGGCGAGTGGTCCCACGCCGACGGCCCGGACTGGTGGCTGCTCGACCCCGAGTACGGGGCCGCGGCCGACCACCGCGGTGTCCGGGATCTGGTCCGCGATCTCAACTCCGGGTACCGCGCGCACCCCGCGCTGTGGCAGCGGGACACCGATCCCGCGGGCTTCCAGTGGGTCGTGGGGGACGCGGCCGAGGACAACGTCTTCGCCTTCCTGAGGTTCGATGCCGAGGCCCGGCCGCTGCTGGCGGTCTCCAACCTCTCCCCCGTGGTCCGCCCCGGCTACCGGCTCGGCGTGCCCAAGGGGGCGCCGGTCTGGCAGGAGATCCTCAACACGGACAGCGCCCGGTACGGCGGCGGGGACGTCGTCAGCCGGGGGCCGCTGCTCGCCGACGACGGGGTGCTGCGGCTGACGCTGCCCCCGCTCGGCACGGTGTGGCTGGAGCCTGTCGCCCCGTAGCCCACCGAGGGCGGCGGCACGTGTTCCCACGGCCGGGTCCGGGCAGTCCGGGATGAAAGACCCCGCCGCGCCCGGTCGCGGCCCGGCTGGAGGGCGGTTCCCCGTGCTGCGTACCGTCGGAGTGGAGGAAGAACTTCTGCTGGTCCACCCGGACAGCGGGGAGCCGATGCCCCGGTCGGCCGCCGTCGTCGACCGGGCCGCCCTGGACGATCCCGGGCAGGCCGTGTTCCAGACCGAGCTGTTCGGACAGATGCTGGAGCTCGCGACCAGTCCGCACCGGGACATGGCGGAGCTCGGCGCGGAGGTCGTCGGCTGCCGCAAGGAGGCGGGCCGGCTGGCCGGCGAGTTCGGCTGCGCGGTCGCGGCGCTCGCCACCTGCCCGCTGCCGGTCGACCCGGCGCTCACCCGGCACGAGCGCTACCACTGGATGGCCGGGCGGTACGGCGCCGCCATGCTGGACTGGTTCGTCTGCGGCTGCCATGTGCACGTCTCGGTGGAGTCCGACGAGGAGGGCGTCGCCGTCCTCGACCGGATCCGGCCCTGGCTTCCGGTGCTGCGCGCGCTCAGCGTCAACTCGCCGTTCTGGCAGGGCCGGGACTCCGGTTACGCCAGCTACCGCAGCCGGCTGTGGGCGCGCGGCCCGTCGGCGGGGCCGACCGAGCGGTTCGGCACGCCCGAGGAATACCGGCGGCGGGTCGCGGACATGGTGGCCAGCGGGGTCATCCTCGACACGGGGATGGTGTACTTCGACGCCCGCCTGTCCACGCGCTACCCGACGGTGGAGATCAGGGTCGCCGACGTGTGCCTGCGGGCCGACACCACGGTCCTCGTCGCCACACTGATCCGCGCGCTGGTGGAGACGGCCGCGCGTGACTGGCGGGCCGGACGGCCGCCGCTCGACCCCAGTGTGAGCGTGCTGCGGCTGGCCTCCTGGCAGGCCGCCCGCCTCGGCCTGGAGCAGGATCTCCTCGATCCGGTGACCATGCGGCCGCGGCCCGCCGTCGAGGTGGTGCGTGCGCTGCTCGCGCACACCGCGCAGGCGCTCGCCGACAGCGGTGACACGGTCGGCGTCGAGGAGGCGGTCGCACAGTTGCTGCACAGGGGTACCGGCGCCCGCGAGCAGCGGTCGTTCCTGGAGCGCACCGGGAGTCTGCGGGCCGTCGTCGTGGAGTGCGTGCGCCGCACCCAGGGCTGAACCCGCGGGCTGAGCCTTGTCATCCGGTGGAAACGAGTTGACCGTTCCCGACACGAGCCGCACTCCCCTGGGCTAGATTCGACCCGCGTCGACAACAGTACCGATCGGGAGGGTCACCCTCCGTACATCCAGGAGCAGCGCATGCGCGACTACGCCCTCGCTCCGACGACCGCTTCGACCCTGACCGGCGGGCTCGCCGACAGCGTCTACGAGACGGCGGAGCGGAACCCCACCCTGCCGGTGCTGGCGCGCCGGCCCGAGGGCGCCGCCACGGGCTGGGAGGAGATCACCGCGGTCGAACTGCGGGACGAGGTGGTCGACCTGGCCAAGGGGCTGATCGCGTCGGGGATCTCGCCCGGGCAGCGGGTGGCCGTGATGGCGCGGACGCGCTACGAGTGGACGGTGCTGGGCCTCGCGCTGTGGTCGGTGGGGGCGGAGGTCGTCCCGATCCACCCGACGTCCTCCCGGGACCAGGTCGAGTGGATCCTGCGGGACGCCCGCTGTGTGGCCGTGGTGGTCGAGGACGAGCAGGCGGTGATGACCGTCGGCACGGTGTGCGAGGGGCTGCCCGGGCTCAAGCACGTGTGGCAGCTGGACGCGGGGGCGCTGCCCGAGCTGGTGCAGAAGGGCACGTTCGTCCCGCTGACCACGGTGGAGTCGCTGCGCCGCATCGTGATGCCCGACTCGACGGCGGCCATCACCTACACCTCGGGCACCTCGGGCCGTCCGCTGGGCTGCGCGCTGAGCCACCGCGGGCTCGCCCACCCGTGCGACACCCTGCTGGCGGGCTGGGGGCACACCGCGGCACGCCCCGGCGAGCAGGCCTCCGTCCTGGCCTTCCTGCCGTTCTCGCACGTGTACGGCCTGATGATCATGGTGATCTGTCTGCGCGGCGGGATCCTGATGGGCCACGAGCCGGAGATGACCGAGGCCGCGCTGGCCACCGCGCTGGGCACGTTCCGGCCGACCTATCTGTACGCCGTGCCGTCGGTGCTGGAGAAGCTGTACAAGACGTTCCTGCGCACCTCCCAGCAGCACGGCCGGGGCGCCCTGTTCGAGCGGGCCGCGGAGACCGCGCGGGACTTCGCCGCGGCCACGGAGCGGCAGCGGCTGGGCACCGGGGCGGGCCCGGGCCTCGACCTGCGGCTGCAGCACGCCCTGTACGAGCGGACGGTGTACCGCAAACTGCGGGGGGCTCTCGGCGGCCGGGTGCTGCGCGCCACGTCCGGCGGCTCCTCGCTCAGCCGCGAACTCACCCTGTTCTACGAGGGCATCGGCATCTACGTCCATGACGGCTACGGCCTCACCGAGTCGAGCGGCGGGATCACCATGCAGCCGCTGGGCCGGGAGAAGTCGGGCACGGTCGGCCAGGCCCTGCCGGGCACCCAGATCCAGGTGGCCGAGGACGGCGAGATCCTGGTGCGCGGTCCCTCGGTGTTCCAGGGGTACGTCGGGGACGACTACGCGACCCGGGCCGCGCTGCGCGGCGGCTGGCTGGCCACCGGGGACATCGGGCGGCTGGACCCCGAGGGCTATCTGACCATCACGGGCCGCAAGAAGGACATCATCATCACGAGCAGCGGCAAGAGCGTGGCCCCGGCCCCGCTGGAGCAGCGCCTGCGGATGCACCCGCTGGTGCACCAGGCGGTGGTCGTCGGGGACGACCGGCCCTGTGTGGGCGCGCTGATCACCCTGGACCCGGACTTCCTCGCGCACTGGCGGGGGGCGCTGGCGGTGCCGGGCGACTCGCCCGGCCGGGAGGCGCGCGAGGAGAACGCGCTGCGCGAGGAGATCACGCGCGCCATCGCGTCCGCCAACAGCGTGGTGTCCCGTGCCGAGTCGATCCGGGTCTACCGGGTGCTCCAGGAACCCTTCGCCCCGGGCAACGGCATGCTCACGCCGTCGATGAAGCTGCGCCGGGACGCCATAGCGCGCCACTATGCCGCCGAGATCGACGCCATGTACCAGGCACGCTCGCAGGCGGCACGCCGGCCGGGCCGCCCGGGTCAGCCGGAACCGGCCGACTGGGACGACTCGGACAACGTGTTCCGGTGAGCGGATCACGCGTATCCGGTGCCATGGTGGGAACCCGCCGCAAAAGACGAAGAGACCAGCGCGACGAGGGCACCCTTTCGGGACTGAAAGAGACGAGATGGGGACCGGACCACGGCGGGACGACAGACGATCCGCACAGGAGACCGAAGCATGCACGGTCCCCTTCCCGGGTCGGCTGAGCGATGTGACCGGTGCCAGACTGGCCGCCGACGGTTACCTGGCCGGTCTGGCGCGGACCTCGCCGCCCACGCATCCGGACTGCTGGAACGACATCCTGCTGGTCGTGACGGAGCTGGCCGCCAACGTCGTCCAGTACGCGCCGGGCCCCTTCGAGCTGCGGATGCGCCGCACGTACGACGGGGTCCACGTCACGGTGCACGACTCGAGCCAGGTCCGGCCCGAGCCGCGGCCCTTCCACCCGGACGGGGGCGGGGGCGGGGTCGGCTGGCATCTGATGCACACGCTGTGCGACCAGGTCAGCGTGGTGGTCACCGCGGACGGCAAGGACGTCCACGCCTTCCTGCCCTGGTGAGGGCGGGCCGGTGGGGGGCGGCCCGGTGGCGGCGGGTGCGGTCACCCGGGCCGGTGCGCGACCACCCCGAACATCGTCACCGACATGTGCACCGCGCCCCGCTCGGCCGCCTCGGCGAGATCGGCGTACAGGGTGTCCCGCTGTTCCTCGGTGACGGCGCCGATGCGCACGGCGGACTCGGCGAGCATGCGGATCAACGGCCAGGCGACCGAGTCGTGGTCCTGGAGCAGGGCCTGCGAGCCGCGGTCGTCCACCACGAACCCGGCCGCGCTCAGCTGGCCGACCAGGCGGCGCCCGGAGTAGGGGTTGGCGCCGTTGAGTGCGGCCGAGGTCAGGGCGCGGACCACCGCCGGGTCGCCGGGGTGCAGGAGGGTGGTTCCCCAGTCGGTGTCGAGCACGGCCACCCGCCCGCCGGGCCGCAACACCCGGGCCATCTCGGCGATCGCCCGGTCGGGTTCGTGCAGGTGCTGCAGGACCCGCTCGCACCACACGACGTCCATCGAGCCGTCCGGCACCGGCAGTGCCTCCGCCTCGCCCTGCAGGAAGCGGGCCCTGCTGCCGGCGGACCGCTCTTCGGCGACCGCACGCAGACTCGGGTTGACCTCCACGCCGACGGCGACACCGTCCGGGCCGAGGGCGGCGGCCAGGGCCCGGGTCTGCGAGCCGGTGCCGGACCCGACGTCGAGGAGCCGCTCGCCGGGCCGCACCGCCAGTGCCTCCTCGGCCCACACGCGCAGCCGCCGTACGCCCGGGTTGGCGTCCTGGGAGTCCAGGGCGGCCACCAGCGGGGTGACGCGGTCGGGGTCGATGTGCCGCTTCTGGAAGCCCGTTCCGGGCTGGGTCTGCGCCATGGCGGGCACTCTACTGGCGTCTGTGATCGCCGTGGAACGGCCTTCGAGCGGACGCAGGTCCGACGCATATCTGTGCGACAGCCGGTTTCTCCCGGTGATCCACGGGCATGCTGGAGCCCACGCGTTCGTCTGCCTGCTCCGCCCGGCTGGCGGAACGGCGCCGGGCACGGTGGGATCGATGTGGTGCGAAGCAAGCGTTCCTGGGCACGCGGACGGCGTCGAGCCGAACGGCCTGGAGCAGCGGAAAGGGAAACACCGTGACACGACCCAGGATCCTGGTGGTGGGCGCAGGCTTCGCCGGAGTGGGGTGCGTGCGCCGCCTGGAGCGGAAACTCTCCCCCGACGAGGCCGACGTCACCCTGGTCTCGCCGACCTCCTACCAGCTCTATCTGCCCCTGCTGCCACAGGTCGCCTCGGGTGTGCTGACACCCCAGTCGATCGCCGTCTCGCTGCGCCGCAGCAGGAGGTACCGCACCCGGATCATCCCGGGCGGCGCGATCGGCGTGGACCTGAAGTCCAAGGTGTGCGTCGTCCGCACCATAACCGACCAGCTCGTCAACGAGCGGTACGACTACATCGTGCTGGCCCCGGGCAGCGTCACCCGCACCTTCGACATCCCCGGCCTGACCGAGCACGCGTTCGGTATGAAGACCCTTGCCGAGGCCGCCTACATCCGCGACCACGTCATCGCCCAGCTCGACCTCGCGGACGCCAGCGACGACCCGGCCGAGCGCGCGGCACGGCTGCAGTTCGTGGTGGTCGGCGGCGGCTACGCGGGCACCGAGACCGCGGCCTGCCTGCAGAAGCTCACGCACGCGGCGCTGCACCGCTACCCGAACCTGGACCCGAAGCTGATCAGGTGGCACCTGATCGACATCGCCCCGAAGCTGATGCCGGAGCTCGGCGACAAGCTCGGCCGCAGCGCGCAGGAGGTACTGCGCCGCCGCGGGGTGGACGTCTCGCTCGGGGTGTCCATCGAGAAGGCGGGTGCCGAGGAGGTCACCTTCACCGACGGCCGGGTGGTGCCGACCCACACGCTGATCTGGACGGCCGGAGTGGTCGCCAGCCCGCTGATCGCCACCATGGGCGCGGAGACGGTCCGCGGACGGCTCGCGGTCAACGCCGAGATGACCCTGCCCGGCCACGACGGGGTGTTCGCGCTCGGCGACGCGGCGGCCGTACCGGACAAGGCCAAGGACGAGCCGGGCGCGGTCTGCCCGCCGACCGCGCAGCACGCCATGCGGCAGGGCAAGGTGGTCGCCGACAACGTCATCGCGGCGCTGCGGGGCCAGGCGCTCCGCCCGTACGTGCACAAGGACCTGGGCCTTGTGGTGGACCTCGGCGGCAAGGACGCGGTCTCCAAGCCGCTCGGCATCGAGCTGCGCGGACTGCCCGCCCAGGCGGTGGCCCGCGGCTACCACTGGTCGGCGCTGCGCACCAACGTGGCCAAGACCCGGGTCGCCACCAACTGGCTGCTGAACGCGGTGGCCGGCGACGATTTCGTGCGCACGGGTTTCCAGTCCCGCAAGCCGGCCCGGCTCAAGGACTTCGAGTACACGGACACGTACCTGACGCCGGAGCAGGTGCGGGCGCGCGCCGAGGGACCCGAGGACCCCGGCAGTTCGCCGGCGTGACGCAGAGCGCGGCAAAGTGAGCACGGCGGGGCGGTCGGCGTGGGCGGAGCTCCGGGGACGGTTCTCGGCGGCCGACCCCGGCCTGCTCCGGTTCACCGCCGGTCTGCGCACGGTCACGTCGATCGCGCTCACGCTCGCCGTGCTGGCGGCGCTGCGGACCGGCGTGACCCATCTGGTCGCCGGGGCCATCGCGGCGATGGTGGCCACCTTCGCGATCCGGGAGAAGGGCCGGCCGGAGCAGGCCGTCACCCTCGCGCTGGGCCTGCCGGTGGCGCTCGCCTCGATGTCGCTGGGCGCGTTGCTCAACGCGCGGGTGGTCATGGGCGACCTCTTCTTCGTGGCGCTCATCTTCTGCGCGGTCTACAGCCGCCGCTTCGGCGACCGGGGCACGGCGCTCGGGCTGATCGGCTTCCAGATCTACTTCGCCTCGCTGTTCGTGCACGCGACCGTGGCCGCGCTGCCGGGCCTGTACCTCACGATCACGGTGGCGTTCGGCTGCGCCGCCGTGGCGCGCTTCGTGCTCGTACGGGAGACCGCCGCGGGCATTCTGGACCGGTTGCGCCGGGCCTTCCGCGCCCGGCTCGCCCGACTGGTGTCCGCGCAGGCCGAGTTGCTCGACGCCGGACCGGACGAGCTGGACAGGGCGGTGGAGGAGGTCCGGGTCAGGACCGCCCGGTTGCACGAGACGGCCCTGTTGATCCAGGGGCGGCTCACGGACGGCACCTCCGACGAGGCGGTGGCGAGGCTGGTACAGCGCCGGATCGCCGACGCGGAGATCGCCGCCGAGCGGCTCGGGCTGCTGCTGCTCACCGCGCGCAGCACCGAGCGGGCGGACACGCTCACCCTCCATCTGCCGGGTGCCCGGCTGCCGCCGGCCGTCGGGGAGCCGGTGCGGGACGAGGCGATGGAGCGGCTGCGGCTCGACCTGGAGGCGCTGCGGCTGCTGGTGCTGCGGCCGGGCGGCCCGGGGAAGGGGACCGCGCTGGCCCGGCTCCGCAACCGGCTGCTCGGCTACCGCGAGGGGGAGAACCTGCCGGCCGCCTCCCCGGCCGTCCAGGACGTCTTCCGGGGCATCGGCGAGGCCGGGCGGGCGGTGCTGGGGCTGCGGATCGCCCTGGACGGACCGCAGGACGAGTCCGACGACACCCCGGCCACCTCCCGGTCCCGGGAGGAACTGGACGCCGAGGACGCGGCCATCGAGGGCGTCGAGGAGGGCGAACGGGAGAAGGCGCCCGAGCCGACCGGGCTGCGCCGGCCCACCACACGGGCGGCCGTGCAGGTGGCGGTCGGCTCGTCGCTGGCCGTCGTGGGCGGCGAGTTCCTCTCCGCCCAGCGCTGGTACTGGGCGGTGCTGACCTGCTGGATCGTCTTCCTCAACACCGCGTCCACCGGCGAGATCCTGGTGAAGGGCTACCGGCGGCTGCTCGGTACGGTACTCGGCGTGGTGGCGGGCATCCTGCTCGCGGGGCTGGTCGGGCACCACACCTGGACGGCGTTCGGGCTGGTGCTCCTCTTCATCTTCGCGATGTTCTACTCGGCGCCGGTCTCGTACACCCTGATGTCGTTCTTCGTGACGGCGATGCTGGGTCTGCTGTACACGCTGCTCAACACCTACAGCCTGGACGTCCTGGTGCTGCGGGTGGCGGAGACTGCGCTCGGTGCGGTGTGCGGGGTGATCGCGGCCGCGGTGGTGCTGCCGGTGCACACCGACCGCCGTACCGACGACCTGCTGGTGAAAACGCTGGACCGGCTGGCCGACGTGACCCGGGCCGCCGCCGACCAACTGGCCGGGGCGCCGCCGGTCGACCTGGTGGAGAAGGCCCGCGACCTGGACCAGGCGCTGGCCGATCTGGCCACGGCCCTCCAGCCGCTGACCCATCCGATCACCCCGTTGCGCTCCCGCCGGGACACCGCCCGCTATGTGGTGGCGCTCCTGGAGACCTGCGCCTACCACGCCCGCTCGCTGGCGGCCACGGCGGAGTTGCTGCCCACCCATCCGGCCATCGCGGCGGATCCCCGGCTGCGCGGGGCGGGACGCCGGATCGTGCACAACATCGAGGCGATCACCGCGCATGTCGTCGACGACGGGTCGCAGGCGGAAATCGAGACCGGCCCCAGCATCGCCTCGATGCTGGAACCGGGCACGCTCCGCGCCCCGCGCTACGGCAGGGTGACCGACCGCGTGCTGCGCCACCTCCAGCGCCTGGACGAGTCGGTGACGGGCCTGGCCCGCCCGCTGGGCGTCCCGGTCCGGCGGCCCGCCCCCTGACGCCCGCTCACTCCGCCACCGCGAGGGGGGCGGCTGCGCGGTCGCGCACGCCCCCGGGGACCGCCGTGCCCGGTGCCGCACCGGCGGGCGTGCCAGGAATGGTCGGGATGGTGGGGACAGCAGGGATGGTGACGGGTGGCAGGCCGGCCGTCACGTCGGCCGCCAGGAGGTGGCGGGCCTTCCTCAGGGCCGCGGCGATCTCACGCGTTCCGGTGATCACACACAGCGTGTAGGCCAGGTCGCCGGCTCCGGGTTCCGGCGCCGGCACCGCGGCGCGCGCCCGCTCGTAGTCGTCGACGAGCCGGCGCAGCGTGGCGGGGTGGGGCATCAGCACGGTTTCGCTCCAGGGTCGGTCGGAAGTGGTTCCACGGCGGCGGTGGGGGTCATTCGGCGTTCCGGCCCAGCGCTTCGGCGCGGACGCGGGCGCAGCTGCGGCTGATGAGCCGGGAGACGTGCATCTGGGAGATGCCCAGTTGGTCGGCGATGCGGCTTTGGGTCATGTCCTCGAAGAAGCGCATGTAGAGGATGGCGCGTTCGCGTTCGGGGAGCCGGCGCAGTCCTTCCTTGGCGGCTTCGCGGTCCACGACGACGTCGTAGGAGGCGTCGGCGTCGCCGAGGGTGTCGGCGAGGCTGTGGCCGTCCTCGCCGGCGGAGAGTTCGGCGTCCAGGGACAGGGTGCTGAAGCTTTCCAGGGCCTCCATGCCGGCGCCGACCTCGTCCTCGGTCAGTCCGGTGTGGGCGGCGAGTTCGGCGACGGTGGGTTCGGCGGAGCCCGGGTTCTGGGTGAGTTCGCGGCGGGCCACGCGTACCCGGTTGCGCAGTTCCTGGACCCGGCGCGGGACGCGCAGCGCCCACATCCGGTCGCGGAAGTGCCGTTTGACCTCGCCGGTGATGGTGGGTACCGCGTAGCTCTCGAACGCGCCGCGTGCGGGGTCGTAGCGGTCGACGGCCTTGACCAGGCCCAGGGCCGCGACCTGGCGCAGGTCCTCGACGGACTCGCCGCGGTCACGGAAACGGCCGGCGATCCGGTGGGCCATCGGCAGCCAGGCGGCGACCAGTTCGTCGCGCAGGGCGTCCCGTTCGGGGCCGTCGTCCAGCACGGCGAGGCGGGCGAAGACGGCCGCCGTGTCGGGGGCGTCGTCATGGGTCCGCCGGGACGCGGTGCGGGCAGCCGTGCGGATGGTGTGGTCGGGCGTGTGGGAACGGCTGGTCGGCAAGTCGGTGGGCATGCGGATTGGCTCCTGAACTTGGGTTTCAGGGCGTCACCGGAACGTGGTTCCGGGACTCGGCCCGAACTGCGATGTCAGGGTCGCCGCGGAAGTGCCGCCCGGACCGCTCTGCCGGCCCGGGGGCTGTCGTCGTACGACCACTCCCACTGGCGCGCGCCTCCGGTCCGAAGCACGACACTCCGCCTGCCCCTTCGATCCGGGCCCAAACACCGCTCCCGGCACGAAGCCTGTCCGCGGGCTCAGCCCAGGGGCACGACCGCGGTGATCCGCTTGCCTCCGCAGGGCAGTCCGGCGACCTCGACGTCCCTGGCCAGCCGGCAGACGATGGGCCAGCCCCGGCCGCCGGGCCGCCACCGGTGGCGGTCGTCGACGGCCCGTTCGGCCACGGGTATCTCGTCGCTGCGGTCGCTGACCGACACCCGTAGCGCGCATCCCTCGACGTCGACGGCGAAGCCGGTGATCCCGCCGCCGTGCAGGATCGCGTTGGTGGTCAGCTCCGAGGTGACGAGCAGGGCGTCGTCGAGGGCTCCGGCGGGGCACGGCAGGGCCTGCCGGGCGACGGCGCCGCGTACCGCTCTGCGGGCGTCGGCCGGCCGCAGCGGCGGCCGCCGGGACTCGGATGGTGCCATGGTCGACTCGGTCCGGTACTTGTCGTACATCCCTTCGCTCCCTGGGTGGTGGACCGGTGGGTTGGCTCGGTCCCGTTCCGTACGGGGCTCTTCTCTTCGGCTCACCGGTCGGGGCGCGGCCAAACCCGTTCGGGGCGACCAGGGGCTCCCCAAAGTGAAACGGGTCACGTACCCTGTTCATGGCTACGCGAAATAGCTCTGGATGGTTTACCGTTCACCCATAAGTGGTCGAGGAGTTGACAGCAGGTCCTCCCGCGCCACCTCTGACGGCCCTGGCTGGCCTCCCCCGTCCAGCCAGGGCTTTTTCATGTCCGGACCGGCTCCCGACGGCGATTCTCACCTTCTTCGAGGTGCCCGGTGGGGCGGCAGCGGCTGAAATGGGCGTAGGGGAAGCACCCCGTACCCTCGCCGGCGAGGAGCCCCGTGCCATGACCAAAGCCATCAAACTGCTCACCGCCCTGCCCCAGGCCCAGCGCGAGCGCCTCATGGAACTGGCTCACGAGGTGTCCTTCCCCGAGGACTCCAGGATCTTCGAGGCCGGCGGCACCGCCGACCGGTTCTGGGTGATCCGCTCGGGCGCGGTCAACCTGGACCAGGAGGTGACGCCCCGCAAGCGGGTCACCGTCGCCACGCTGGGCGCCGGCGACCTGCTCGGCTGGTCCTGGCTGTTCCCGCCGTACACCTGGGACTTCGGGGCGGTGGCCTTCAGCCAGGTGCGGGCCTACGAGTACGACGCCTCGGCCGTGCTCGCGCTGTGCGTGGAGGACCCGTTGCTCGGCCTGTCGCTGGTGCGGACCGTGGCCGAGATCCTCGCCAGGCGGCTGGAGGTCACCCGGGGCAAGCTGCTCGACGCCTACGTCGGGCGACGGCCCGCCTAGCCGGTCAGACGCGGTAGCGGCGCAGGGCCGGGACGGCGGCCGCCAGGGCCAGCATCACGGCGACCACCAGCAGCCCGCCGCCCGCGACCGCCGCCCGCGGCCCGAAGACCGAGCCGGCGGTGCCGTGCAGCACGTCGGCCAGCCGCGGCCCGCCCGCGACCACCACGGTGAACACGCCCTGCATCCGGCCCCGCATCTCGTCGGTCGCGGCGGACAGCAGGATCGCGCCGCGGAAGACCATCGAGACCATGTCGGCGACCCCGGCGGCGGCCAGGAAGGCCACGGCGACCCAGAGGTTGCGGCTCAGCCCGAACCCGGCGACGGCAGCGCCCCAGCCGACCACCGCCCCGATCACCATCAGGCCGTGCCGCCGAGCCCGCGAGAAGGTACCGGAGAACAGCCCGCCGAGGACCGCGCCGACCGGGATCGCGGCGAACAGCAGGCCGAGCGCGAGCCCCTCGCCGTAGGAGGCGTAGGTCTCCGCGGCGAGCTGCGGGAACAGGGCGCGGGGCATGCCGAAGACCATCGCGATGATGTCGGCGAGGAACGACAGCAGGAGCACCTTGTGCATGGAGATGTACCGGAATCCCGCCACGATCTCGCGCACCCCGGCCCGCCGCGCCGTCGCGCTCGCGAGCGGCGGCAGCGCGGGCAGCCGGTAGACCGCCCACACCGTCACGCACAGCGCCAGCGCGTCGATCAGGTACAGCTCGGGCAGCCCGATGACGGGGATCAGGGCGCCCGCGAGCAGCGGCCCCACCACCTGTCCGGTCTGCATGACCGTCGATCCGAGCGCGTTGGCGGCGGGCAGCTGGGCCTCGGGGACCAGCCGCGCGATGGACGCCGTACGGGCGGGCGCGTTCAGCCCCCAGAACGCCTGTTGCATCGCGAGCAGCACCATCAGCGCGGCCACGGACTTCATCCCGGTGGCCGCCTGGACGAAGAACAGCAGCGAGGTCACGCCGATACCGATGTTGGTGATCAGCAGGAGCCTGCGGCGGTCCATGGTGTCGGCCACCGCGCCGCCCCACAACGCGAACACGATCAGCGGCAGCAGCCCGGCGAGGCTGGCCGCGCCGACCCAGGCGGACGACCCGGTGATGTCGAAGATCTGCTTGGGCACGGCGACGGCGGTCAGCTGGCTGCCGACCGAGGTGACGATGGTCGACGTCCAAAGCCTGCGGTACGCCGGGATGCGCAGGGGGCGGGTGTCCATCGCCCAGCGCCGCCAGCCGCTCCGGGGCGGGGCGGCCGTGGTGCCGTCGGGGGTCTGTATGCCGGACTGGGTGCCGCTCTCGCTGGTGTCCACGGAGTTCCTGGTGTCCTGCTCTTCTCGATGCCCGCTACATCTTTCGGTTGCAGGTTCACTATCGCAGCAACTTCCGCGGCTGCCGAACCGCTTGTCCCAGGATGTGGCCCCGCGACGTTCCGGGCGCCTCAGGAGCCCGCCACCAGCATCAGGCCGAGTCCGATCATGGTCAGCGCCACCAGCCCGTCCAGCACCCGCCAGGCGGCCGGCCCGGCGAGGTGGCGGCCGAGCAGCCGGGCGCCGAAGCCGAGGGCGGTGAACCAGCAGAGGCTGGCGAGGGCCGCGCCCAGGCCGAAGGTCCAGCGCAGGTCGCCCCGGTCGGCGGCGAGGGAGCCGAGCAGGAACACGGTGTCCAGGTACACGTGCGGGTTGAGCCAGGTCATGGCGAGGCAGGTGAGCACGGCCCGCCGCCGGGACCCGGCCGCCTCGCCGTCGGTGCGCAGCCCGCCGGTGCCGGGCCGCAGCACCCGGCGGGCGGCCAGGGCGCCGTAGCAGAGCAGGAAGGCGCCGCCGATCAGCCCGACCGCCCGTACCGCGCCCGGCCAGGCCACGACGATCGCGCCCACCCCGCCGACGCCGAGCGAGATGAGGACGGCGTCGGAGAGCGCGCAGATGCCGACGACCAGGAGGACCGCGTCACGGCGGATGCCCTGGCGCAGCACGAAGGCGTTCTGGGCGCCGATGGCGACGATGAGCGAGAGGCCGCTGCCGAAGCCCGCGGCAGCGGCGGCGAGAGAGCTGGACATGTCCTCGACGCTACGGAGGCGATCACCGTAGGTACAGCTAAAGTTTTTTACGTACCCTTAGCGCAGCTGAAGAGAGAGCTGAAGGGAGACAGCGAGAGCAACACACAGAGCAGCACACAGAGCAACAGAGCAAGAGCGCACGAGGCCGAGACCGGGAGACGGGAGCAAGAGGGTGGAGCTGCCGCCCGACCAGGTGCGGACGCTGCTTGCGGTGGTGGACGAGGGCACGTTCGACGCGGCCGCCGCGGCCCTGCACGTGACGCCGTCGGCGGTCAGCCAGCGGGTGAAGGCGCTGGAGCAGCGCACGGGCCGGGTGCTGCTGCAACGGACCAAACCGGTACGGCCGACGGAGTCGGGCGAGGTGCTGGTCCGGTTCGCCCGGCAGCTGGCGCGGCTGGAGCGGGACGCGCGCGGCGAGCTGGGCATGAGCGGCGCCGGGGAGCCGACCCGGGTGTCGGTCGCGGTGAACGCGGACTCGCTGGCGACGTGGTTCCTGCGGGCGCTGACCGGGCTGCCGCACGTCTATGTGGAACTGCGGCGGGAGGACGAGGACCACACGGCCGCGCTGCTGCGGGAGGGGCTGGTGATGGCGGCGGTGACGTCGTCGCCGGATCCGGTGCCGGGGTGTTCGGTACGGGCTATCGGGCGGATGCGGTACCTGCCGGTGGCGGCCCCGGAGTTCGCGGCGACGCGTCTGGCCGGGCCACTGCCGGACGCGCTGGCCGGGGCGCCGGTGGTCGTGTTCGACCGGGTCGACGACTTCCAGGACGGGTTCGTACGGCGGCTGGGCGGTGCGGGGGCGAGTGCGCTGCGGCACTACGTGCCGACGTCCGAGGGATTCGTGGACGCGGTGACCGAGGGGCTGGGGTGGGGGATGGTTCCGGAGTCGCAGGCGGTGCCGCGGCTGCGGGAGGGGCGGTTGGTGCGGGTCGGGGGGCGGGAGCTGTGGGTCGACGTGCCGTTGTACTGGCAGCAGTGGAAGCTGGATTCGCCGGCTCTGAGGGCGGTGGCGGAGGCGGTGGCGAGTACGGCCGAGGGTGCGTTGCGCCGGCCGTAGGGAGTCACTTCGCGCGCGTGCGGGTGCGGGTGCGGGTGGGTGGGGTCTGGTCGCGCGGTTCCCCGCGCCCCTGGTGGGGCGCCGCGCTGTCCAGGAGCATGTCTAGTGCCGTCGGATAGGCGCTGGTCACCATGCGTTTCGCCAGGAGCGGCGCGGCCTCCGCGATGCGTGGGTGGGTCGTGGACGGGAGGTGGGCGTAGGTGGAGCGCCATTTGTCCTCGTCGGCGCGCTGGGAGTCCTGGGGGAGGGTGAGGGAGGCCGCGTCGAGGGCGGCGAAGGCCAGGGTCTGGTCGATGAAGGCGTGGTAGATGCGCACGGTGTCGGGGAGTGCGAAGCCCGCGGTGCGCAGGACGTCCAGGACCGCCTCGTCGGCGGCGAGTTCGTGCGCCCGGCCCGTGACGCGGTTCGTCGTCAGCAGCGCCGCCTGAGGGTGGGCGACGTACTCCGCGTGGATGCGCAGGCCGATGGCCCGCAGGTCCGCCCGCCACTCCCCCGTCGGCGACCAGCCGGCCAGCGCCTGACCGACGAGGGCGTCGCCGATCGCCAGGGTCAGGTCGTCCATGCCCCGGAAGTAGCGGTACAGGGTGCTGGGGTCGCAGTCGAGGGCGAGGCCGAGGCGGCGGGCGGTCAGGCCGGCGCTGCCGTGCTCCCGGAGCAGGCGCAGCGCGGTCTCCACGATCAGCCGCTCGGAGAGCACCGTACCGCTGCGCGTGGGGCGACGCCGACGCCGCTTTTCCTCTGGTATGACCGGTTTGGGCATCGCACGCTCTCCACCGTTCTTATGCCAACGCCATTGACCTTACGCGACGGCCCGGCGTTTCATTCCGGCCAAGGCGCCCCGAACCCGACCTCGCTCTCTGTCCCAGAAGGAGATTCCGGCATGCGTGTACTGCTCGTGGGAGCCGGTGGTGTGGGCACCGCCGTCACCCGGATCGCCGCCCGGCGGCCGTTCTTCGACCTGATGGTGGTCGCCGACTACGACCGGGCCCGCGCCGAGGCGGCGGTGGCGGCCGCCGGCGACGGCCGGTTGCGCGCCGAGCGCGTCGACGCCGGTGACGAGGCGGCCGTCGCCGCCCTGCTGGCCCGGCACGGCTGCGACGTGCTGCTCAACGCCACCGACCCGCGCTTCGTCATGCCCCTGTTCCGGGCCGCCCGCAAGGCCGGCGCGGACTACCTCGACATGGCGATGTCGCTGTCCCGGCCGCATCCCGAACTGCCGTACGCGCAGTGCGGGGTCAAGCTCGGCGACGAGCAGTTCGCACTGGCCGCGGAGTGGGAGCAGGCGGGCGCGCTTGCGCTGGTCGGCATGGGCGTGGAGCCCGGGCTGTCGGACGTGTTCGCCCGGCACGCGGCCGACGAGCTCTTCGACGAGATCGAGGAGGTGGGTATCCGCGACGGTGCGAACCTGACGGTGGACGGCTACGACTTCGCGCCCTCCTTCAGCATCTGGACCACCATCGAGGAGTGCCTCAACCCGCCCGTGGTGTACGAGCGGGACCGCGGCTGGTTCACCACCGCGCCGTTCAGCGAGCCCGAGGTGTTCGACTTCCCGGACGGGATCGGGCCGGTCGAGTGCGTGAACGTCGAGCACGAGGAGGTGCTGCTGGTGCCGCGCTGGGTGGACGCGCGGCGGGTCACCTTCAAGTACGGGCTGGGAAACGAGTTCATCGAGACGCTGAAGACACTGCATCTGCTGGGGCTGGACCGCACCACCCCGGTGACGGTGTCCGGCGCCGACGGTCCGGTCGCGGTCTCGCCCCGGGACGTGGTCGCCGCGTCGCTGCCGGACCCGGCGACGCTGGGCGAGCGCATGCGCGGCAAGACCTGCGCGGGCACCTGGGTGCGCGGGGTCAAGGACGGGCGGCCGCGGGAGGTGTATCTCTACCACGTTGTCGACAACGAGTGGTCCATGGCGGAGTACGGTTGTCAGGCCGTGGTGTGGCAGACGGCCCTCAACCCGGTCGTCGCCCTCGAACTCCTGGCCACCGGCGCGTGGTCGGGCTCGGGCGTCCTCGGCCCGGAGGCGTTCCCGGCCCGCCCGTTCCTCGACCTGCTGACCGAATACGGCTCCCCCTGGGGCCTGCGCGAGCAGTGACCGCCCGCGAATCCTGCGGGACTTGGCCGTTTCAGCCGCGCCCGGACCGGTGACCCGGACCCGAGCAACACGCACACGACACGGCAGAGTCGACTTGGATCGCAGGTGACTTCGATGGACGAGTGGCGAGACCACGCCGAGTGCCGCTACGAGGACCCCGACCTCTTCTTCCCGATCGGGACCACCGGCCCGTCGCTGCACCAGGCGCGGCGCGCGAAGGCGGTGTGCGAGCGCTGTCCGGTGCAGGACCCCTGCCTGCGCTGGGCGATGGAGACCGGGCAGGCCGTCGGCATCTGGGGCGGCACCACGGAGGCGGAGCGCCGGCTGCTGGCCCGGCGCCGGCAGCGGGCGGAACGCAGGTTCAGCTGACGTCGGCGGGGGCCGGTGCGGCCGGCAGCCGCAGGGTGAACTCGGCGCCCTTGCCGGGCTCGCTGCGCGCCTCGGCGGTGCCGCCGTGGGCGGCCAGCAGATGGCGCACGATCGGCAGGCCGAGACCGCTGCCGCCGGTACGGCGGCTGCGGGACTTCTCCGCGCGCCAGAACCGCTCGAAGACGTGCGGGAGATCCTCGACGCCGATGCCCGGGCCGGTGTCGGTGACGGTGAGGACGACGTCGTCGCCGGCCCGGCGGGCGGACAGGGTCACCGTGCCCTCGGCCGGGGTGTGCCGGATGGCGTTGGAGACCAGGTTGCCGAGGGCCTGGCGCATCCGCACCGGGTCGGCGTCGAGCCAGGCGCCGTTGTCGGTGTCGGTCAGCAGGGTGACCCCGGCCGCGTCGGCGGCGACGCGGTGGGCGGCGGCGGCCTGGTCGACCAGGTCGGCGGCGCGCACCGGTTCGCGGTGCACGCGCAGGGTGCCGGCGTCGGCGGCGGCCAGGTCCTGGAGGTCGTCGATGATCCGCTGCAGGACCAGCGCCTCCTCGTGCAGGGAACCCAGCAGCGCCGGGTCGGGGTCGACGAGGCCGTCCCGGGTGACCTCCAGCCAGCCGCGGATGTTGGTGAGGGGGCTGCGCAGTTCGTGGGCGATGTCGCTGACCATCGCCTTGCGCTGCTCCTCGAGGCGTTCCCGGCGCTCGGTGAGGTCGTTGAACGCCTCGGCCAGCAGCCCGGTCTCGTCCCGGGTGCGCACCGGCGCCCGGGCGTGCAGTTCGGGCGGCTGCTGCGCGGCGACGGTCAGCGCGCGCAGCGGCCGTACCAGGCGCATGGCGACGACGGCGGTGACGGCGACCGTGACGGCGAGGACCAGACCGGCGGCGCCGACGATCTTCGCCTTGTTGGCGCGGGACATGTCGAAGCGGGGCGCGGTCTGGTCGCCGATGCCGAGGAAGAGTTCGGCGGCCGGGGCGACATACGGTTCGAGCTGGGTGCGGCGGGCGTTGAGAACACAGTTCTTCGCGAGCTGGTCCATCGACCGTGCGGGGTCCTTCCTGGTGAAGAGGAAGCCGCCGGAGACCGGGGTGCGCCCGGTGGTGTCGTAGGTGAGGAAGAGCTTGCCGCCCAGGTCCATGTCCTTGGCCCGGAGGCAGGGACGGGCCAGGCCGGACAGCGCGGTGAGGGCCTTCGTCTCGGTGGAGGTCGGGAAGTCGAGCGCCGAGTTCCGGCCGGTGGTCCCGGTCAGGGCGAGGTCGCCGCAGCCGTACTTGTAGTAGTAGGAGGTGTCCGTGCCGTCCTCGACGACGAGGTAGGGCCGCCCGCTCGGGGTGTGGGCGACGCTTGTGCCGGCGCTGAACCGGTCGAAGCACGACATCTGCTTCTCCGCTATCAGGTCCATCTTCCTGCGTTCGGCGGCAGTGAGCCGGAACGGGCCGACCGCGCGCGGGTCGATGCCGCTGAGCTGGGCGCCGAACTGGGTGTAGGTGTCGGTGTGCAGCGGGTCCACGGCGGCCGCGGGCCGCGGGGGCAGCGGGGTGTCGTGGGCCGCCGAGTCGGCGATCAGCGTGCGGTCGGCGGTGGTCAGCGCGATCCGGCGGCCGGTCCTCGCCGCCAGCGCGCGGACCGTGCCCTGGACCCCGCTCCAGTCGGGGTGGTCGGCCGCGTACCCGCTGAGCTGGGCGAGGATCTCGTTGTCCGCGGCCAGGTCCTGCCCCTGCTCCTCCTCCAGCGCGCTGGTGGTGGTCGTCACGGCGAGCCAGGCGGTCGCGGCGACGGAGCAGACGGCGATCAGCACCGAGGTGAACAGCAGCCGGACCAGCAGCCGTTTGCGCCACGGTATCCGGGGCTTCATGGCCGCCCGCCGCTCAGCTTGTAGCCGACGCCGAAGACGGTGACCAGCCGCACCGGCCGCCGGGGATCGGCCTCGATCTTCCGGCGCAGGTTCATCACATGGACGTCGACGGCCCGTTCGGTGGAGGACCGGTCGAAACCGCGGGTGCACTGCAGCAACTGCCGGCGGGTGAAGACCCGGTCGGGTTCCCCGGCCATGGCGAGCAGGATCTGGAACTCGGCCGGGGTCACCTCCACCGGCTCCCCGTCGCAGCGCACCTGGTGCCGTACGGGATCGACGCTGATCCCGGCGGCGGCCACGACGGGCTCCTCGTCCCGGACGGGGGCGGCCCGCCCGCTGCGCCGCAGGATCGTCCGGATCCGGGCCATCAGCTCGCGCGGGCTGTACGGCTTGGTCATGTAGTCGTCGGCGCCCAGCTCCAGGCCGAGCAGCACGTCGTCCTCGTCGGAGCGGGCGGTGAGCATCAGTACCGGGATCTCCGGGTCGCCGCCGCGCAGCACCCGGCAGACGCCGAAGCCGTCGATCACCGGCAGCATGAGGTCGAGGACGACCAGGTCGGGGCCGAGCCGCCGGGCCGCGTCCAGCGCGGCGGCCCCGTCGTGGACCACGGTCGCGCTGTGCCCCTCGGCGAGCAGCGATCTCCGGATCAGCTCGGCCTGCATCTCGTCGTCCTCGGCGACCAGCACATGCGCACACACAAGTTCGAACCCTAGCTCTCTACTGTGCGAGCCAGTCCGCGTGCCCCATGGCGACCACCGGATGCCGTGCCGGGTCGAGGGTGCGCAGCAACTCCTTCATGTGGGCCTTGGCGACACTGACACACGCGTGCGTGGGGCCGCCGTGGTCGACGTGCAGCCAGACGCCGCCGCCCCGCTTCGCACCCATCGGCCGGGTCCAGTCGAGCGGTGAAGTGCCCGGCTCACGGTTGTAGTTGATGGCGACCACGTAGTCGAAGGAGCCTTCCAGCGGCTCGCCCTCGAACCCGGTGCCGGGCGAGGTGAAGCCGTAGGAGTGGTGGTACGGCAGCCTGCTCCCCGGGTCGCCGAGCAGGCCCCCCGCGTCGGTGAGCCCGTACACGCCGACGGGCGAGCGCAGGTCCCCGGCGATGTGGTGCTCGCTCCAGCCGTCTTTGCCGTTGTGCGCGGGCCAGCGCGCACCGGGCCGCCACACGTCGTCGTCCCGCTCGTACAGGACGACGCTGGAGAGCGGGGAGTCCTTGCCGCGTCCCGAGGCGACCACGACCTGCTCCGCCCGCCCGGGTATCGCAGCCGTCGTCCGGGGCCCGAGCCCCGGTATGCCGCTCGGCCGCGGGCTGCTGCTCTCGGGTGTGGGGGAAGCCGCCGCCTCCGCCGGCGGGTCGTCGTCCGACCGGCTCGGCGCGGCCTCGGCGCCTCCCCCGCACCCGGCGAGCAGGAGGGGGGAGGCGGAGAGGAGGGCAACGGCGGTTCTGCGATGGATCATGAGACCGACCTTGGCCGACGAATGTAAGAAACTCGTCAGCTTTTGACGCCCGTGAGCAGCAGCACGCCGCTTCAGGGGCGCCGGGGGTGCCCCCGGCCGAAGGCTGGGGGGGACCTGCGCGAGCAACCCCCACCGGCCGGCACCCGGACCGCTACGGCTTGCCCTTCTTGTACAACCACGTCTGGAACAAGGGACCGAGGTCCTTCCCCGACTCCCCCTCGGCCAGCTTCACGAACTCCGCGGTCGTCCCGTGCCCGTACCGGTGCTCCGAAGCCCACGCCCGCAGAATCCGGAAGAACACCGGGTCCCCGACCGCCTTCCGCAGCTCGTGCAGGGCCATCGCGCCCCGCGCGTACACCGGCTCACCGAAGATGTTCTTCCCGCTCCCCGGATCCCCCGGCGGATACGCCCACAGCTCGTCGCCCGCGGGCTTCGCGTACAGCGCGTCGAAGTTCTTCTGCGCGCTGTCGCCCCCGTGCTGCTCGCTGTACAGCCACTCGGCATACGTGGCGAAGCCCTCGTTGAGCCAGATGTCCTTCCAGGCGGTGAGGGAGACGGAGTCGCCGAACCACTGGTGGGCGTTCTCGTGCACGAGCGTGCTCAGGTCCGGTGCCGAGTCGTAGATCGGCCGGCCCTGCGTCTCCAGCGCGTATCCGACGTTCGGCGCGTGGTCGACTATCGATCCGGCGGACCGGAACGGGTACGGCCCGAACAGCTTGCTCTCCCATTCCAGGACCGACGGCAGCTTCTTCAGCACGGCCGCCGACGCGCTCGCCTCGCGCGGGTCGACAGCGTTGTACACCTTGATCCCGTCCCGGGTGGTGTACTGCTGCACCTTGAACGTGCCCACGGTGGCGGTCGCCAGGTACGCGGCCATCGGCTCGGTCTGCCGCCACCGGAAGGTCGTGCGGCCGCCGGAGGTGTGCTGTCCGAGAAGGACGCCGTTGGCGACGGCGGTGCGCCCCTTGGGGACGGTGATCGTGAAGTCGTACGACGACTTGTCCCTGGGGTGGCTGTTGGCAGGGAACCAGGTCATCGCGCCCTGCGGCTCGCCGGCGACGAACGCGCCGTCGTCGGTGCGGATCCAGCCGTCGGCCGAGCCGTCGGGGTCGGTGACCTGCCTGGGCGTGCCGTTGTACGCCACGGTGACGCGGAAGTCGTGGCCCTTGGCCAGCGCCCGCGCCGGCGTGACGACGAGTTCCTGTCCGCTGCGGCTGAACCGGGCGGTCCGGCCGTCGACGGTCACCCGGGTGACCTTCAGGCCGCTCAGGTCGAGGTCGAAGCGGGTCAGCCGCTCGGTGGCGCGGGCGGTGAGGACCGCCTTGCCGTCGAGGTGCCGGGAGGAGGTGTCGTAGCGGAGCGTCAGGTCGTAGTGGCCGACGTGGTAGCCGCCGTTGCCGCTGAGCGGGAAGTAGGGGTCGCCCGCGCCCGCAGCGCCGATCGTGCTCGCCGAGGCCGTGCCGGCGGCGGCGAGCAGGGCCGCGACGGCGACCGGGACGGTGCCGAGGACGGCCTCCCGGCGGAGGACTGCGGTACGTCTGCTTGCGCCCTGCACATGGACTCCCTGGGGGGTTGGTAGATGATCAATGGCCCACAGACTAGGCGCGCGGGGGTCCGTGTTTCCCCCTCATTCTGGTCAAGCTGCGCCGCGTCGGCAGCCCGTGGGCCGGGGCCGCCGCTTACGCTCGCGGCACCGTCAGCGAGCCGAAGGGTGCATCGACCGTGAGCGTGCGCGTGCGCAGGATCTATGAGCCGCCCGAGCCGGCGGACGGGGTGCGCGTCCTGGTGGACAGGCTCTGGCCGCGCGGCATGTCCAAGGAGGTGGCGCACGTGGACGAGTGGCCGAAGGGGGTGACGCCCTCGGACGAACTGCGCCGCTGGCTGCACGCGGGCGGGTCGTACGAGGAGTTCGTGCACCGCTACGAGGCGGAGCTGGCCGCTCCCGAGGCCGCCGAACTCCTCGACGGCCTGCGGGAGTCGGTGCGCGAGGGTCCGGTGACCCTGCTCACCGCGTCGAAAACCCCGGCCGAGAGCCACGCCACCGTGCTGGCGCGGCTCCTGGCCGACTGAGCCGGCCGAGCGCTCCCGAAGGGCGCTGGGGGTACCCCCGGCCGAAGGCTGGGGGAGCGCCTGCGCGACCGGCCACGACGGCGCCGCAGACGACCACCGGCCCACCACTGCCCTCACCCGGTCTGCTTCGCCGCCGCGCGCCCCGCCGCCCGGCCCGAGAACAGGCAGCCGCCGAGGAACGTGCCCTCCAGCGCGTTGTAGCCGTGCACGCCGCCGCCGCCGAAGCCGGCCACCTCGCCGGCCGCGTAGAGCCCGCCGATCGGCTGTCCGTCGGCGCCGAGGGCGCGGGAGTCCAGGTCGGTCTGGATGCCGCCGAGGGTCTTGCGGGTGAGGACGTGCAGCTTGACGCCGATCAGCGGTCCGGCGGCCGGGTCGAGGATGCGGTGCGGGGCGGCGACCCGGCCGAGGCGGTCGCCGATGTAGCGGCGGGCGTTGTGGATGCCCTGGACCTGGGAGTCCTTGCTGTAGGAGTTGCCGATCTGCAGATCGCGGGCGACGATCTGGCGGCGCACCTCGGCCGCGTCGAGGAGCGCCTTGTCGGTGAGGCCGTTCATCTTCTCGACGAGCTGGTCCAGGGAGCTCGCGGTCACGAAGTCCGCGCCGTGGTCGAGGAAGGCCTGGACCGGGCCGGGGGCGCCCTTGCCGAGCAGCCGGTCACGCAGTACGGCCTTGCGGTCCTTGGCAGTGATGTCGGGGTTCTGCTCGGAACCGGAGAGCGCGAACTCCTTCTCGACGATCTTGCGGGTGAGGACGAACCAGGAGTGGTCGTAGCCGGCGATGTCCTCGGTGGTGCGCAGGTGCCGAAGGGTGCTGAGGGTGTCGTAGCCCGGCAGGCACGGGTCGGGCAGGCGGCGGCCGAGGGCGTCGAGCCAGATGGAGGACGGGCCGGGCAGGATGCGGATGCCGTGGCCGGGCCAGATCGGGTTCCAGTTCTGGATGCCCTCGGTGTAGTGCCACATGCGGTCGCGGTTGACCAGGCGGACGCCGGCCCCGGCGCTGATGTCGAGCATGCGGCCGTCGACGTAGGCGGGGACGCCGGTGACCATCTCGGCGGGGGGTGTGCCGAGGCGTTCGGGCCAGTAGCGGCGGACGATGTCGTGGTTGGCGCCGATGCCGCCGGTGGTGACGACGACGGCCTGGGCGGTGAGTTCGAAGTCGCCGACTCGGTCGCGGTTGGAGGCGACGCCGCGCGGTGAGTCGTCGGCGGCGAGGACGGTGCCGCGGACGCCGCGCGCCTCGCCGTCCTCGATGACGAGTTCGTCGACCTGGTGGCGGTGGTGGAAGGTGAGCAGTCCGTCGCGGGCGGCCTGCCTCGCATACCGGACGAAGGGCTCGACCACGCCGGTGCCGGTGCCCCAGGCCACGTGGAAGCGGGGGACGGAGTTCCCGTGGCCGTGGGCGCGCAGGTCGCCGCGCTCGGCCCAGCCGACGGTCGGCAGCAGGCTGATGCCGTGGCTCTGCAGCCAGGGCCGCTTCTCCCCCGCCGCGAACTCGACGTAGGCACGCGCCCAGCGCACCGCCCAGGAGTCCTCGTCGTCCTCGCGGTCGAACTGGGCGCTGCCCCGCCAGTCGTTCCAGGCCAGGTCGAGGGAGTCCTTGATGCCGAGGCGGCGCTGTTCGGGGGAGTCGACGAGGAAGAGCCCGCCGAAGGACCAGAACGCCTGGCCGCCGAGGTTGGCGGCGTTCTCCTGGTCGACCAGGGCGACGCGCCTGCCCCTGCTGGTGAGTTCGTGCGCCGCGACCAGGCCGGCCAGGCCGGCTCCGACGACGATGACGTCAGCGTCCATGGCGACGCCTTTCTTGTCCGAGTGTTGTCCGGTGTCTTATCCGAGCAGAGTGCTGCCGCTGTCCTGTCCGGGTCGGGTCCGGCCGTCGGTCAGCAGCGCGGTGAGCAGTTGCCCGAGCCAGGTACGGGCCCGGTCCACGTCCTTGTCGAGCAGCAGCTGGACGGTGACCCCGTCGTAGGCGGCGACCACGGCGTGGGCCGCGCCCTCGACGTCGCCGAGCACGGTGGGGATCGGGGTGTGGCCGCGGGCCCGCAGCAGCCGGTCGGCGACGGCCTCGCGGAGCCGGGCGCGGTGGTCGAGGAGGAGTCCGGCGACGGCCGGGTCCCGGGCGGCGTGCACCAGGAAGTCGGTCTTCACCAGCAGCCAGTCCACGTCGAGGAGCAGGACGTCGGTGACCCGGTCCACGGCGGCCGGAACGTCCAGGTCGGGTCCGTCGCCGGCGAGCGCGTCGGCGACCTGCTGGGCGATGAGGTCGGCGCGCTCCCGGTAGAGGGCGAAGAACAGCTCGTCGAGGGTGGCGAAGTTCGAGTAGAAGGCGCCCCGGCTGAACCCGGCGGCCTCGCAGACCTCCTCGATGGAGACCCGCCCGAAGCCCTTGGCGGCGAACACCGTGAACGCGGCGTCGAGCAGCCGGGCGCGGGTCTGCACCCGCCGCCGGGTCACGCGCCGGTGCGCACCGCCGTCCACGGTCATGTGCCGACCTCCGTTCGATACATGAATGTATCGAATACATGGATGTATCGAAAGGGGCCGCCGCCCTCCATCCGCACCGAGGGCCCGCGCGGGCCTGCGTGGGCACACGCGAGCCACCGGAGATCAAATAGGAACAGATTTTCGATTACGGAGTACGCTGGCCTCATGGCCACGCACCTCCAGGGCTCCCTGTTCGACCAGACCGACGACCTGCGCCTCGGCACCCTCGACGGCATCGGCCGGACCGTGCTCGGTTCCGGCGCCTGGATCGACGTGCTGCCCGGCTGGCTGAGCGGCGCCGACGCGCTGTTCGAAGAGCTGGCGACGGACGTCGCCTGGCACGCCGAGCGGCGGCAGATGTACGACAACGTCGTGGACGTACCGCGCCTGCTCGCGTTCTACGGCGCCGGCGACCCGCTCCCCCACCCCGTCCTCGCCGAGGCCCGCGAGGCGCTCACCCGGCACTACGCCGAGGAGCTGGGCGAGCCGTTCACCACGGCCGGGCTCTGTTACTACCGCGACGGCCGGGACAGCGTGGCCTGGCACGGCGACCGGCTCGGCCGGGGTGCGCGGGAGGACACCATGGTCGCGATCCTCTCCGTGGGCGCACCCCGCGATCTGCTGCTGCGCCCGCTGCGCGGCGGCCCCTCGATCCGGCGCCCGCTGGGCCACGGCGACCTGATCGTGATGGGCGGCTCCTGCCAGCGGACCTGGGAGCACTGCGTACCGAAGACGGCGCGGGCGGCCGGACCGCGGATCAGCATCCAGTTCCGGCCACCGGGCGTGCGGTGACCAGGGCCTCCGCAACGGGTGGCCCGCCGCGTGTGGTTGGCTGTCCCACGTTTCGATCGGCACGAACGGGCAAGCCGGAGTGATCATGCGGGCAGAGGTACACGAAGTCGGCAAGGGCGCCTATCTGGTGCACGGCGGGCACACCAACTGGGTGATCCTCAAGGACGGGGACGCCGTCACCCTGGTGGACACCGGCTACCCCGGCGACCGGGAGGGCCTGCTCGGCTCCCTCGCCGAGGTCGGCAGCTCACCGGAGGCGGTGGCGGCCGTGCTGATCACGCACGCGCACAACGACCACCTCGGCTCGGCCGAGTACCTGCGCGGGACCCACGGCACCCCGGTCTATCTGCACGAGGCCGAAGTCCCGCACGCCCGGCGGGACTTCCTCCAGCAGGTGTCGGTGGGCGAGGTGGTGAAGAACGCCTGGCGGCCGGGTGTGGTGCCGTGGCTGGTGCACGTGCTGCGGGTCGGCGGCACCGAGCAGCACCCGGTCAAGGCGCCCGAGGCGTTCCCGGTCGCCGACGGCCCCCTCGACCTGCCGGGCCGCCCGGTCCCGGTGCACACCCCCGGTCACACCGACGGGCACACCGTCTACCACCTGCCCGAGGCCGGTCTGGTGATCTCCGGGGACGCGCTGGTCAGCGGCCACCGCACCTCGCGGGTCCAGGGGCCGCAACTGCTGCCCGGCATGTTCCACCACGAGCGGGCCCGGGCCGTCGCCTCGCTGGAGCTGATCGGCGCCCTCGACGGCGATGCCCTGCTGCCGGGGCACGGCCCGCTGCACCGCGGCTCGGTCCGGGCGGCCGCCGACCGGGCCCGGGAGCTGGCCTCGTGACCCACCGGCCGTAAGGTTCACCCCATGGCCTTGCAGATCAACGCCACCAACCCGGAGCACCCGGCGCTCCTGCTCGAACTCCCCTGGGACGTCCCGCTGGAGGAGTGGCCCGAGGACTACCTCGTGCCGCTCCCCCGGGGCATCTCGCGGCACGTGGTGCGCTACGCCCGGGCCGGCAGCGAGGTGATCGCGGTGAAGGAGCTCGCGGAGCGCCCGGCGCTGCGCGAGTACGAGCTGCTGCGCGACCTGGACCGGCTCACCATCCCCGCGGTCGACCCGCTCGCGGTGATCACCGGCCGCACCGACCCCGCGGGCGAGCCGCTGGAGTCGGTGCTGGTCACCCGGCACCTGGGCGGCTCGATGCCGTACCGCTCGATGTTCGAGACGACCATGCGCCCGGCCACCATGCACCGCCTCATGGACGCCCTGGCGGTGCTGCTGGTCCGCCTGCACCTGGCCGGGTTCGCCTGGGGCGACTGCTCGCTGTCCAACACCCTGTTCCGGCGGGACGCGGGCGCCTACGCGGCCTACCTGGTGGACGCCGAGACCGGCGACCTGCACCCGCAGCTGAGCAACGGGCAGCGGGAGTACGACCTCGACCTGGCCCGGGTGAACATCAGCGGGGAACTGCTCGACCTGGAGGCCTCGGGGGCGCTGCACCCGTCGCTGGACCCCATCGAGTTCGGGTTCGAGATCTGCACCCGGTACGGCGAGCTGTGGGAGGAGCTGACCCGCACCTCGGTGTACCCGGCGGGCAAGTACCACTACATCGAGCGCCGGATCCGGCGCCTCAACGAGCTGGGCTTCGACGTGGCCGAGATGCAGATCGAGCACTCCTCCAACGGCGACAGCGTCACCTTCGTGCCCAAGGTCGTCGACGCCGGCCACCACCAGCGCCAGCTGCTGCGGCTGACCGGCCTGGACGCCGAGGAGAACCAGGCGCGGCGGCTGCTGAACGACCTGGAGAGCTGGATGGCCACCCAGGACGACTACGCCCCCGGCGACCCCCTCGCCGCCCGCCCCGAGGTGCTGGCCCACCGGTGGGTGCGGGACGTCTTCCGCCCCACCGTGCGGGCCGTGCCGCCGGAGCTGCGCGGCTCGATGGACCCGGCCGAGATCTACCACGAGCTGCTGGAACACCGCTGGTACCTGTCGGAGCGTGCGCAGCACGACATAGGCCTGGACAACGCGGTCGAGGACTACATCGAGAACGTGCTGCCGAAGGCACGGGAGACCCTGGAGCCGGTCACCCCGGAGTGACCCCGCCCGGGCCGGATCACGGTCACTCGTGCGGTACGACGGCCACCGGGCAGTCGGCGTGGTGCAGCACCCCGTGCGCCACCGAGCCGATGCGGGCACCGACCGCGGTGGGGTGGGCGCGGCGCCCGACGACCATCAGCTGGGCGCGTCCGGCCAGCGAGAGCAGCACCTGGGCGGCGCTGCCCATCTCCACGTGCTCGGCGACCGGCACGTCCGGGAACCGCTCGCGCAGCGGCCGTACCGCCTCGGCCAGCGCCTTCTTCTCGTAGGGCTCCATGCCGCCGGACTCGTCCAGCAGTTTCAGCGAGCCGGGGCTGTAGGCGAAGACCGGCGGTAGGGTCCAGGCCCGCACCACCCGGACCGTCGCACCGCGGGCCGCGGCCGTCTCGAACGCGAACTCCAGCGCGGCCGCGCTGTCCTGCGGCCCGCCCTGCTGGCCCACGACGACCTCCCGCCCCGCGGCCTCGCCGGTGGGCCGGTCTCCGGTGCGCACCAGGACCACCGGGCACGCGGCCCCGGCGATCACCTGCTGCCCGACGGAGCCCAGCAGGAACCCGACGACCCGGCCGTGCCCGCGCGAGCCCAGCGCCAGCAGCCCGGCCCCGGCGGCCGCGTCCGTGAGCACCTCGACCGGGCCGCCCTCCGGCACGTCGACGCTCACCGCGAGCTGCGGATACCGCCCGGTGACGGTCCGCACCGATTCGGCGACCCCGTCGGACACCCACCCGCGCTGGGCCTCCCGGTCACCGCGGAGCGCCTCGTGCTCCTCGTGGCGCCAGGCGTGCACCACCCGCAGCGGCAGCCCTCGGCGTACCGCTTCCCGGGCCGCCCAGTCGAGAGCGGCGAGGCTCTCCTCCGTACCGTCGACCCCTGCCGTGATCGGGCGCGTCATGCACCGGCCTCCTCGTCGGTTCCGCTTCTGCGTGATCAGTCTTCCGCACTGACGGGTGCCCGCTGTGCACCCTCGTACCAGAGCGAAGGCGGGCGATCGAACATACGATGGGCGGGAACCGGTACGGCGGTCGTCCCTCCGCGCGGAGAGCGTCGCCGTCCCGTGAACCAACGGCTCGGGGTGGGAGACGTATGGCACAGGCTGCCGACGCAGCACGGACCGTCATCATGACCGTGGACGACGACCCGGGGGTCTCCCGTGCCGTCGCGCGGGACCTGCGGCGCCGCTACGGCGCGTCGTACCGGATCGTGCGCGCGGAGTCCGGGGAGTCGGCGCTGGACGCGCTGCGGGAGCTGAAGCTGCGCGGCGACCTGGTGGCGGTGATCCTGGCCGACTACCGGATGCCGCAGATGAACGGCATCGAGTTCCTGGAGCAGGCCCTGGACGTGTACCCGGGCGCCCGCCGGGTGCTGCTGACCGCGTACGCGGACACCAACGCGGCGATCGACGCGATCAACGTCGTCGATCTGGACCACTATCTGCTCAAGCCCTGGGACCCCCCGGAGGAGAAGCTCTACCCGGTCCTCGACGATCTTATCGACGCCTGGCGGGCCAGCGACTACAAGCCGGTACCGGCCACCAAGGTCGTCGGGCACCGGTGGTCGGCCCGGTCGTCGGACGTGCGGGAGTTCCTGGCCCGCAACCAGGTGCCGTACCGCTGGTACTCGGTGGAGGAGCCGGAGGGGCAGCGGCTGCTGGCCGCGGCGGAGACCGACGGGGCCCGGCTGCCGCTGGTGATCACGCCGGACGGCACGCCCCTGGTGGAGCCGGAGGCGCCGGAGCTGGCCGCGCACGTGGGCCTGGCGACGACCCCGACGGCGGACTTCTACGACCTGGTGGTGATCGGCGGCGGCCCGGCCGGGCTCGGCTCGGCCGTGTACGGGGCGTCGGAGGGGCTGCGGACCGTGCTCGTGGAGCGGTCGGCGACCGGCGGCCAGGCCGGGCAGAGCTCGCGGATCGAGAACTATTTGGGCTTCCCGGACGGCGTCTCGGGCGCCCAGCTCACCGACCGGGCCCGCCGTCAGGCCGCCAAGTTCGGTGCGGAGATCCTGACCGCCCGGGAGGTCACGGGGCTGGAGATCAACGGGGCCGCGCGGGTGGTGCGGTTCGCGGACGGCTCCGCGGTCGCGGCGCACAGCGTGATCCTGGCGACCGGGGTGCAGTACCGGCAGCTGGAGGCCGAGGGCTGCATCGACCTGACCGGCTGCGGGGTGTTCTACGGCTCCGCGCTCACCGAGGCGACCTCCTGCCAGGGCCAGGACGTGTACATCGTCGGCGGCGCCAACTCGGCCGGCCAGGCGGCGATGTACCTGTCCCGGTTCGCCAAGTCGGTGACCCTGCTGGTCCGCGGCGCCGACCTGTCGGCCTCGATGTCGTACTACCTGATCCAGCAGATCAACGAGGCCCCCAACATCGCCGTGCGCAGTCACACCGTGGTGGACGCCGCGCACGGCGTCGAACGGCTGGAGCAGCTCACCCTGCGCCATGTGCAGAGCGGGGACCGGGAACAGGTGGACGCCCAGTGGATGTTCGTGTTTATCGGGGCGGCGCCGCTCACCGACTGGCTCGGCGACACGGTGCTGCGGGACGAACGCGGGTTCATCCTGGCCGGGCCGGACCTGACCGTCGGCGGACGGGCGCCGGCGGGCTGGGAGCTGGACCGGCCGCCGTACCACCTGGAGACCAGCATTCCCGGCGTGTTCGTGGCGGGCGACGCACGCGCCGAGTCCGCCAAGCGTGTCGCGTCCGCCGTCGGAGAAGGAGCCATGGCAGTGATGCTCGTCCACCGGTACCTGGAGCAGTCATGAGCGGGCAGCCGATGCCGTGCAGCGCGAAGGAGATCGGTGCGCTGTTCCTGTTCGAGAAGCTGGAGCCGGAGCAGCTCGGGCGGCTGTGCGCGGCGGGCCGGGTGGAGCTGTTCCAGCCCGGACCGGTCTACACCGAGGGTGAGCCGGCCACCTGTTTCTACGTGATGGTCGAGGGCACCGTGGTGCTCTCCCGGCAGGTCGGCGGGGACGACGTCGAGGTCACCCGGACCTCGCAGTCCGGCGTGTACGCGGGCGCCATGCAGGCCTACCTCGGGGACCGGGTGCGGCAGGCGTACAACAACTCGATGCGGGTGACCGAGCCGACCCGGTTCTTCGTGCTGCCGGCCGACACGTTCGCGGACATCATGCGCGAGTGGTTCCCGATGGCCGTGCACCTGCTGGAAGGCCTGTTCTTCGGTTCGAAGAACACCCAGGCGGCGATCGGGCAGCGCGAACGGCTGCTGGCGCTCGGCTCGTTGTCCGCCGGGCTCACCCACGAGCTGAACAACCCGGCCGCGGCGGCCGTGCGGGCCACGTCGGCGCTGCGCGAGCGGGTGGCGAAGATGCGGCGCAAGCTCGCGATCATCACCGAGAGTCCCTTCTCGCGGGAGCAGTTGGCCGAGCTGATCGAGATCCAGGAGCGCACCGCCGAGCGGGTCGCCAAGGCGCCGGCGCTCAGTCCGCTGGAGGCCGCCGACCGCGAGGACCTGGTCACCGACTGGCTGGAGGACCACGGCTGCGACAACGCCTGGCAGATCGCGCCGACCTTCGTCCAGGCCGGTCTCGACATCGACTGGCTGGACCAGGTCGCGGTGGCCGTGGACGAGGAGATACTGCCGAACTCGATCGGCTGGCTCAACTACACCATCGAGACCGAGCTGCTGATGAACGAGATCGAGGACTCGACCACCCGCATCTCGCACCTTGTCGACGCGGCCAAGCAGTACAGCCAGCTGGACCGGGCGCCGTACCGGGTGGTAGACGTGCACGAACTCCTCGACAGCACCCTGCTGATGCTGTCCGGGAAGATCGGGCAGGACATCCGGGTGGTCAAGGAGTACGACCGTACGGTCCCGCCGGTGCCCGCCTACCCCGCCGAGCTCAACCAGGTGTGGACCAATCTCGTCGACAACGCGGTCTGCGCGATGAAGGACGGGGCCGGCGAGGGTGGCGGGCACGGCACGCTGACCGTGCGCACGGCGCTCGACCACGAACAGTTGCTGGTCGAGTTCCGGGACACCGGGAGCGGGATCGCGCCGGAGATCAAGGACCGCATCTTCGACCCCTTCTTCACGACCAAGCCCGTGGGGCAGGGCACCGGGCTCGGTCTGGACATCTCCTGGCGGATCGTCGTGAACAAGCACCACGGCACCATGCGGGTGGAGTCGGAACCCGGCGACACCCGGTTCCAGGTGCTGCTCCCGCTGACCGCCGAGACGCCCGAGGAATCCGAGACACCTGTGGAGGCAGTATGAGTGGCGACACCGCCATAGACCCGGTCGTTCCGCCGAGCGGCGCCGGGTGTGTGGAGTGCGAGGCGGCGGGGGGCTGGTGGTTCCATCTGCGGCGGTGCGCCCAGTGCGGGCACATCGGGTGCTGCGACGACTCGCCCGCGAAGCACGCGACGGCGCACTTCCACGAGTCCGGGCATCCGGTGATCCGTAGCTACGAGCCGGGCGAGGGCTGGTTCTGGAACTTCGAGACGGAGGAGTTGTACGAGGCCGGGCCGGAGTTGGCACCGCCGGTGAGTCATCCTGCGGAGCAGTCCGTGCCGGGGCCGGCGGACCGGGTGCCGGAGGACTGGGCGCGGGTGCTGCGGGGTTGAGGATTGCTTACGGGGGTGGGTGCCTACGGGGGTGGGGGGCTCTGTGGTGACGGCGGCAGCGGGTGCATCGTGGCCGGTCGCGGAGTTCCTCCCCCAGCCTTCGGCCGGGGGGAGCCGCAGCGCCCCGGGCGGGGTTCGCCTCGCGTTCCTGCGAGGATGAGGGCGTGTCGCAGAGATCTTTCGGCAGCCCGCTGATCGGGCGGGACGACGAACTGGGCCGCCTCGCCTCGGTGCTGGAGCGCGCCCGGAACGGCAGTGGGCAGGCCGTGCTGGTCGCCGGGGACGCGGGGGTCGGGAAGACGCGGCTGTTGGACGAGGTCGCGGCTCGGGCGGCCGGCGCGGGCGCCACCGTCGTCACCGGGCACTGTGTCGATCTCGGGGACGTGGGGCTGCCGTATCTGCCGTTCACCGAGATTCTCGGGGTGCTGGCGGCGGACACGCGGTTCGGGGAGGTTCTCGCCGCGCATCCCGTCGTGGAGCGGTTGCTCGGTGCCGGGCCGGATTCCCCCCGCGACGGCGACGCGCGGCTGCGGCTCCTCGAAGGGGTCGCCGGGCTGTTCGGTCAACTGGCGGCCGCCACTCCGCTGCTGCTGGTCCTGGAGGATCTGCACTGGGCCGACCAGTCGTCGCGGGATCTGCTGCGGTTCCTGCTCGGCCGGGGTGTGCTGCCCCGGCGGCTCGCGGTGCTGGCCTCCTACCGTGCCGACGACCTGCACCGGCGGCATCCGCTGCGGCCGCTGCTCGCCGAACTGGTGCGGCTGCCCGGGGTGGAGCGGCTGGAGGTGCGGCCGCTGCCGGACGGGGAAACAGCGCGGCTGGTACGGGCGCTGGAGGCGCGGCCGCTGCCCGAGGCGACCGTGCGGGACATCGTGGAGCGGGCCGAGGGCAACGCCTTCTACACCGAGGAGCTGGTGGCCGCCGCCGACGCGGACGGGATGCCGACCGGGCTCGCCGACCTGCTGCTGATCCGGGTCGAGCAGCTGCCGGAGACGGCCCAGCAGGTGCTGCGGACGGCCGCGGTGGCCGGGCGCCGGGTCGGCCACGATCTGCTGCGGGACGCGGCCGGACTCCCGGAGGAGGAGCTGGAGACCGCCCTGCGGGAGGCGGTGGGACGGCAGTTGCTCGTCGCCGGGGACGGGGACACGTACGCCTTCCGGCACGCCCTCGCGCGCGAGGCCGTCTACGGAGACCTGCTGCCGGGGCAACGGGCCCGGCTGCACGGCACGTACGCCAGGCTGCTGGCCGCCCGCGGCGGCGGGGCCGCGACGGCGGCCGAGCGGGCGCACCACTACCGGGAGAGCCACGATCTGCCCGAGGCGCTGGCCGCGTCCGTGGAGGCCGCTGGTCACGCGCGGCGGATGGGTGCCCCGGCCGAGGAGCTGCGGCATCTGGAGGCGGCCCTGGACCTGTGGCCGGCCGTGCCGTGCGAGGCGCGGCCCGCGGGCGAGGGGCTGGACCCGGTGAGCCTGACGCTGCGCGCGTCGGCGGCGGCCGCGCACTCCGGGGACGCGCACCGGGCCGTGTCGCTGACCCGGGCCGCGCTGGCCGGGGCCGGGCAGGACGCGGATCCCGAACTCGCCGCCCGGGTGCGCTACACGCTGGCCGGGAACCTCATCACCGTCGACAACCTCGCCGCCGCGTTCGCCTACAGCAGCGAGGCGCTGGCCATGATCCCCGCCGAACCTCCGTCCAGGACCTGGGTGTGGGCGGCGGCCACGCACGTCCTGGCGGCCCGGCAGGTCGGGGACGACGCGACCGCGCTGCGGGTCGCGCGGCAGGCCCTGGAGGTCGCCGAGCGGATCGGTGCCACCGCCGCCCGCGCCGATCTGCTGATCTCCCTGGCCCGGCTGGAGGGCGGCGGGCGCAGCGCCCCGGAGGGGCGGGAGCGGCTCCGGAAGGCGCGGGAGCTGGCCCGGTCGGCCGGGGACACGCCGGTGGAGATGCGGGCGCTGTTCAGCCTGGCCATCGGCTGCTACGAGTCGGGCGAGCTGCCGGAGAGCCTGCCGTGGCTGGCCGAGGGGCTCGACCGGGCCCGGCGGTCGGGGCTGCTGTCGTCGCCGTACGCGCTGGAGATGCGGTATCTGCGGCTGCTGGTGCTGTGCACGCTGGGCCGCTGGGACGAGTGCGTGCGGGTGGCAGGCGCGGAGGAACCGGCGCCCGGCTTCACCACGGGGCCCGTCCTGTACGTCGCCCTGGCCCGCGGCGAGCCGGACGTCGTGGCGCGGGCCAGGGCGCTGCTCGGGGAGCCGTTCGACTGGATGGGCCGGCTCGTCGGGGGGATCGTGCTGACCGACGAGGCCGCGCTGCGGGGCGATCCGCAGGAGGCGGTGGCGCGGGCGCGGGAGGCGGTCGCGGCGCTCACCGACGAGTCGGGGCGGGCGCCGGACGTGACGGTCCGGCTCGCCGCGCTCGCGCTGGCGGCGGTGGCGGACCGCACGGTCTCCGCGCGCGGCGACGGGGGTGCGGACGGCTGGACGGGCGTCGCAGGTGAACTGGTGGAGCTGGCCCGGGCCGCGGCCGTGCGGCAGGGCCCGGAGGGGCAGGCCTGGCTGGCGCGGGCCGAGGCCGAGTGGGCCCGTGCCGTGTCCGGGCCGGAGGTGGCGGCCTGGGAGCGGGCGGTGGCCGCGTTCGGGTACGGCGACGTGTACGAGGCGGCCCGGGTGCGGTTGCGGTACGCCGAGGCCCTGGCGGCCGACGGGCGGCGTGCGCAGGCCGCGGAGCAGGCACGGGCGGCCCGGGAGACGGCGGTGGCGCTGGGCGCCGGGCCGTTGCTGGCGCGCTCGGACGCGCTGCTGGGCCGGTCGGCGCCGGCGGACACCCTGCCCTCGCCGCTGACCGCTCGCGAGCAGGACGTGCTGCGGCTGCTGGCGCTCGGCCGCAGCAACCGGCAGATCGGCGAGGAGCTGTTCATCACCGGCAAGACGGCCAGCGTGCACGTCTCCAACATCCTCGCCAAGCTGGGCGCGGCGAGCCGTACGGAGGCGGTGGCGATCGCCTACCGGGAACACCTGATCACTCCGGAGCCGACGGCCCGGGGGTGATCGGACGGCGGGTGGTCGGACGGCGGGTGGTCGGACGGCGGGTGGTCGGGCGGGACGGTCCGAAGGGTCAGCGGTCGCAGTCGAGGCTCGCCAGGTCGACGGAGTCGGCCATGGCCTGCATGCCCTTGTCGTCGGGGTGGAGGTGGTCGCCGCTGTCCAGGGCCGGCAGCAGCCGCGCCTGGTCGTGGGGGCTGCGCAGGATCCGGTCGAAGTCGGCGATCCCGTCGAACTCGCCGCCGGTGCGGATGTACCGGTTGACCTGCCGGCGCACGGCGTCGCCCGCCTGGTCCCACTCCGGCCAGCCCTCGAACGGCCCGACGGTCGAGGCGACCACGCACTTCCCGGCCGCGTGCGCCCGCCGGACGATCTCCCGGTACCCGGCGATCAGGCCGGCCGCGGTGACCCCGGTGTGGGCCTTGATGTCGTTGACCCCCTCGAAGAGGAAGACGGTACGGAGGCCCGGCTGGCTGAGGACGTCGCGGTCCAGCCGGTTCAGCGCCGACTGCCCGGCGCCGTCGGCGAGCACCATGTTGCCGGAGATCCCCTCGTCGGCCACGCCCTGGACCTCGGTGCCGGCCGTCCGGAGACGGCGGGCGAGGTAGTCGGGCCAGCGCCGGTTCTGGTCGCCGGTGGACGCCCAGCCGTCGGTGATGGAGTCGCCGAGCGCCGCCACCGCCCCGGTGCCGCGGCTCTTCGGCCGTACCGCGACCGAGTCCAGGTACCACCAGGAGCCGGTGGTGTCGGTCCAGCCGGCGGCGCTCTCCTCCGCGGTGTGGTCGCCCTGGGCGACGTACGAGGTCTGCATGGCCATGCCGTGCCCGGTGGCGGGGCTGGCCGCGTCCGGGCTGTGCAGGCTGACGACCAGGTTGCTGCCGGCGGGCAGGGTGCCGGGCATCGGGTCGCTCCACGCGGTGGCGCCGGCCGGCACGGTGACCGTGCGGGCGCCGTCGAAGGTCAGCCGCCTGTTGCTGCCCGGCCGGAGGGCGGCTCCCTCGCGCTGGATCCCGGCGTAGACGCTGTCCAGGGTCAGCGGCCGGTCGCCGAAGGCGTTGGAGAGGCGCACCCGCGGGTCGGTGCCGGCGACGCTGGTGTGCACGACCAGCCGGTAGCCGCGGTCGGGGGTGCCCTGTCCCATCCGGTCGGCGCTCGCCCCCCAGGTGACGACGTCCGGCCGGGCGGGGGCCGCCTGGACGGCGGCCCCCTGGGCGGGCACGGCCGGGTCGGGGCCGGTGGCGGAGGCACCGGCGGACCCGGTCTGGCAGAAGGCCCCGATCATCAGGAGGGCCGCCAGCCGGCCACCGGCCCGGGCCGGCCCGCCGGTCACCGCACCAGGTCCCTCAGCGTGACGGACCGGCCGGGTTCGAGCGTCACCGTCCGGGACGTCCCGCGGTAGGCGACCGTCGTGGTGCGGCCGCCGACGCTGCGGATCCGGGCCCGGGTCGGCTTGCCGTCCCGCCAGTCCAGGTCCACCACGAAGCCGCCGCGGGCGCCCGCTCCGGTGATCGAACCGGCGGCCGCCCAGGCGTCGGGCAGGGCGGGCAGCAGTTCCAGGTGCCCCGGCCGCGAGTACAGCAGCATCTCGGCGATGGCGGCCGGCGTACCGAAGTTGGCGTCGATCTGGAAGATGCCCCGGCCCTCGTCGACCTGGTAGATGTCGAAGAGGTTCGGTGACGTGCCGTTGCTGCCGTTGTCGGAGGGCCGGAGGTTGCGCACGACGAGCTGGTAGGCCTTGTCCGCGTCCTTCAGCCGGGACCAGCACAGCGCGCGCCAGGCGTTGGCCCAGCCGAAGCTGTCCATGCCACGTGCGGTGAGCAGTGCGGTGGCGCCCTCGACGATGTCGGCGGGCGTCGAGCCGTCGGGGCGGATCCGGTCGCCCGGGAAGAGGTTGATCAGCGGCGAGAGGTGCCGGTGGGTGGTCTCGCCGAGGTTGTCCGGGGACATCCACTCCTCCAGCCAGCCGGTCCTGGGGCTGACCACCGGCAGGTAGAGGCGGTCGCGGAGCTTGCCGATGGTGCCCGCGTACCCAGCATCCCTCTTCAGCTCGGCGGCCGCAGTCCGGAAGTTGCCGAACAGCATCCACACCTGTTCCTGAGCGTAGGTGATGCCCTTGGCGTCCAACGGTCCCTGCTCCGGTGACCAGTCGCTGTCGGCGATCAGCACCTCCTTCCCGTCGTCCAGGGTAGTGGTGAGCAGCCGCGCCTCCCAGAACTCGCAGGCACCCTTGAGGAGCGGGTAGATCTTCTCCAGGTGGGCGCGGGACCGGGTGAACTCGTAGTGCTCCCAGAGGTTCTGGCACAGCCAGGCGTTGCCCGCGGGGTGCCACCACCAGCCGCCTCCGCCGAAGGGGTTGGTGGAGATGGCGACGGTCCAGCCGGCGACCTTGCCGCTGGAGTTGCGGTAGCGGTTGCGGGAGTCCTGGAAGAGCCGCTGGGTGAGGTCCCGCCAGGACGGGAGCTGGTCGACGCAGTAGTCGGTGAAGGCGTCGAAGCACTGGGACAGGCCCAGCCGGTCGGACATCCAGTAGTTCATCTGGATGTTGATGTCGGTGTGGTAATCGCCCATCCAGTCCGGGTCGTTGCCGTCCAGCCAGATGCCCTGGAGCCCCATCGGCAGGCTGTCGCGCGATCCGGCGATCATCAGGTAGCGGCCGAACTGGGCGTAGGCGGCCTCCAGTTCCGGGTCGGGGTCGCCGGTGTCGGCGCGCGACTGGATGCGCGCCCAGGTGTCCAGTTCGCGCTGCTCGGCCGTCGAGGTGCCGAGCGAGAGGTCGAACTGCCCGAACAGCGCCCGGTGGTCGGCGGCGTGGGTGCGCAGCAGCGAGTCCGCCGGGTGCCGGGCGGCCGCGGCGACCTTGGTGCGGGCGAGCGCCACCGGGTTCACGGAGGGGTCGCGATAGTGGGCGGCGGCGTCCGGTGCGTAGTCGGTGCCGCCGCTGAGGACGACGGTCAGCTCGCGGCAGTCGGTGAAGGCGATGTGCGAGCCGGTCACCCGGACGCTGCCGCCGCTGCCGTACGCCTTGACGGCGGCCCCGTACGTCAGTCCGTTGGCGAAGGACCCGGCGAACGACCCGGCCGTGCCGCCGGTCTCCCCGTGGGTGCCTTCCAGCGTGACGGTTCCGGTGTAGCGCCCGCCGCCGTCCTGGCCGAAGTGCAGCACGATCACGTCGTCCGGGCGGCTGGCGAAGACCTGCCGCCGGTATGTCACGCCGGAGCGGACGTACGAGGCCGTCACCACGCCGTTGTCGAGGTCGAGGGTGCGGCGGTAGCCGGAGACGGCGCCCAGGTCGTGGTCGGGTATCTCGACGGTGAGCCGGGCGAGGAGGGTGAGGGACCCGAAGTCGGCGCGGCCGTAGGGGAACTGGCCGTCGGAGTCGAGGGTGTCGTTGAGCCCGCCGGTCCACAGCGTGGCGTCGGTGACGAGGAGGAGTTCCCGGCCGGGGTCGTTGCTCGCGAGAGCACCGAGCCGGCCGTTTCCGACGGGAAGGCCCTGCGTGATCATCGAACCGTCGTCGGCGGGCGCCTGCCACCAGAGCTGGTGCCGGGGAGCGGCGAGCGGCGCGGTGGACCGCACCGGAGCGGCGGAAGCGGTGAAGGCGGGGAGCCCGGCGAGGGCACCCGTGGCGGCGGCGAGGGCGAGGAAGCTGCGGCGGCTGGGGTGGTTGTCCATGGGGTTCCAATCCGACGTCCGAGGAGAAGCGCCGCGCAAGGGGCGCTGGGGGTCCCCCGGCCGAAGGCTGGGGGGAGGAACTGCGCGACCAGCCCCCACCGGCCCGCAGTTCCCGAACAACGCGGTTATCGAGGGGACTTGGGAACGTCGATCCGGTCGATGTCCGGCGCGTATCCCGACCCGCTGTCGAAGCTGACGGTGTTCGCCCCGGCCTTCAGCGTCACCGGCACACTCACCGTCGCCACGGTCCCCCAGTCCCCGGTGGACGGGAACTTGTGGCTGGTCCCGCCCCCGGCGTTGGCCGAGACGGTGGCCGACCGGGAGTCACCGCTGACGTAGGCGACCTTCACCAGGTAGGTACCGGCCTTGTCGACGACGACGTTGTTGAAGGTGAGCTTGCCGCCGAGGTAGAGGTTGCCGACCTTCCTGGCGCCGGAGCACGCGTCGCACCCGGCGACAGAGGCGTTGCCGCTCAGCGTGTTGCCGCTCGCCTCGGCCTCGTACCCGGTGGACGTCAGCGCGCTGCCCTTCGGCACCACGGTGAACAGGCGCGAGCCGTGCGCGGGAAGCGCCTCGGTGATCTTGTTCTGGAAGCTGCCGAGGTCCTCGTGGTTCCACAGGTCCCGTACCGACGCCTTGCCGGTGAAGCCCAGTGCCGTCCAGTCGGCCGTCACCGCCGCGGGCGAGGCCGCCAGGTTGAAGAGGGCCACCGTGTACGTGCCGTCGGCGTTCTTCACGGCCCAGACCTGCTGCGGGTCGGACGGCGTGACCGGGCGGGCCGGCGGGTTGTCGCTCTGGTCGACGCCGATGACCTCGCGGTTGGTCAGCAGGGAGAGGCCGTAGTCGTCGAGCTTGGTGAGGTCGTCGCCGGTGAACAGGGGCGACTTGGCGATGGCCCAGAGCGTGGCGTAGCTCTGCCGTTCGGCGTTGGTGAGGCCGTCCATCGCGCCGTTGCCGACGTCGAGGGAGTCGAGGTCGTTCCAGCCGCCGGGGCCCGCCTTCCCGGTCCAGGCCGGGGTGTCGTCCCAGCGGTCGTCGACGGAGTTCTCCCAGCTGACCAGGGTGTTGCAGTAGCACTCGACGTCGGTGTCGATGCGCCAGCCGTTGGTGTACTTCTGCCAGTCGGCGGCGTGCCCGTAGTCCAGGGACCAGGAGCCCTCCAGGTGGATCGGGCGGCCGGTGGCGGCGATGGCCTGGTGCCAGGCGGCCACGTCGGCGACGTTGTCGTACTGGTCGCCGCTCTTGCCGGAGCCGGGGCCGACGCCGTCGAGCTTGAGGAAGTCGTAGCCCCAGCCGGCGATCAGCTGGGCCTGGGAGTCTATGTACTTCTGCGCGCACGGTTTGTCGAAGTCGAGCTTGTAGGAGCTGTCCCAGCCGTTGGTGGTGCGCAGGTCGTCGTAGACGATGTCGGCGGTGGTGCAGCTCCCGGCGTTCCAGATCGGCGTCTTCCCGTCGCCGTACGCGCCCTTCTCCAGGCCGACCGGGAGGTAGATGCCGGCCTTGAGGCCCTTGGCGTGGATGTGGTCGGCGACGGCCTTCATGCCGCTGGGGAAGCGGGCGGGGTCGGCCTGCTGGCGGCCGTACTGGTCGTAGCCCTGCTTCCAGTTCCAGTCCATCCACCAGCCGGCGTCGATGTTGACGTAGTCGTAGCCGTACTTCTTCAGCTTGCTCGCCAGGGCGTCGGTCTGCTTGAGGACGTTCGCCTCGGTGAGGTAGCTGTAGTCGCCCTGGTCGTTGAGGCCGGGGTACTTGGACGACTGCATGCTCCAACTGGACCAGCCCATGTAGGGCTTGGCGGCGATCGGGGCGGGGGTCTGGGCTTCGGCGGCGGGCACGGCGGCGGCGAAGGCGGCGGTGAGCGCCAGTACGAGGACGGCTCTCAGACCGCGTGCGGGCAGGTGGGGGTACGACGGTGACCTCATGGGCCCTGCTTCCTGGGTTGGGGGTCGTGGGCGGCTCAGCCCTGGGGAGTGGGGGTGATGAAGGAATGGATCGCGGTGGCCGCGGCCCCGCGGGCCCACTCCTCGAAGGGGAGCGGGCGGGTCTGGACGTCGCACCGCGCGGCGGAGCCGAAGGCGGCCGCCGTGAAGGCGTCACGGATGTGCCCGGCGAACAGCTCGTGGGCGGCCAGGCCCTCGCCGGAGATGATCACGCGCTCGGGGCCGAACAGGTTGGCCACGGTCGCGATGCCCCGGCCGATGGCGTCGCCGGCGAGGGCGTACGCCTCCCGGGCCCCGGCGACGCCCGCGTGGGCGAGGGCCGCGGCCTCGGCCGGGCCGTCGACGCGGCGTCCCGTCACCCGCCTGATCCGGGCGGCGATCGCGGCGTCCCCCGCGATCGCCTCCACGCAGCCGCGGTTGCCGCAGTGGCAGAGCGGTCCGGCCGGGTCGATGGCCACGTGGCCGATCTCGCCGGCGACGCCGTGGGCACCGGCCACCAGCCGGCCGTGGACCACCAGTCCGCAGCCGATGCCCGCCCCGACGGTGACCACGGCGAAGTCGGAGAGCCCGACGCCGGCGCCGAACCACTGCTCGGCGACGGTCAGGGCCCGCACGTCGTTCTCGACGACGACCGGCAGCCCCGTGGTCATGGCGGCGAGGTCGGCGAGGGGGACGCCTCGCCAGTCCAGGAACGGCGAGTAGCGGGCGACCCCTTCGGCCCGGTCCACGTCTCCGGAGACCGCGATCCCGAGGCCGAGGACCGGGGCGCCGAAGTCCTGGGCCTCGACGCGCAGTTCGTGGGTGAGTTCGGCGATCGAGGCGAGCACGGTCTTCGGTGCGCGGTCGGTGACCGGCAGCCGCCGGGCCAGCCGGATCCGGCAGCACAGGTCGGTGAGGACGGCGATGACCGCGTCGCCGGTCACCTTGACCCCGATGAACAGGGCCCGCCCGCCGTCGACCCGCACCAGGTTCGCGGGCCGCCCGAGCGCGGGCCTGCCCCCGTCGCCGGCGTCCTCGGCCAGGTATCCGGCCGCGAGCAGCGGCCGGACCGCCCTGGTCACGGCGGCCGGGGACAGCCCGGCCCGGCGGGCCGCCTCCAGCCGGGTCAGGGGACCGTGGGAGAGGACCGTGGTGAAGATCTGGGAGGCGGCCGGCGTGGACACCGGAAACGTTTCGCCACGGGTGGTCGAGCGCATGGCCGGGAACCTATGACCCTTATTTTCCGCTGTCAATAAAAGAAACAGGAATCACCTGAAGATTCTCTGTGAGGTTGTTGAGACCTTCGAATGACGGGGCGGGGCACGGCCGTTGCCACCGGATCACGCGGGCGTGACCCGGGCGAGGTCGAGCAGCAGGGCCTGCCCGGGGTTGAGGTTCGGCAGCGGCAGCCCCGCGAGGGTGAGGACGGAACCGGGCAGGGTCAGCCGGTCGTCGAGGGCCGCGGCCAGCCAGGCGGCCCCCGCCACCTCGTGGAAGGACGGCAGGCCCAGCTCGGTGCGCACCCGCACCCGGTAGGTCTCCCCCGGTGCGAGGCCGGGCAGCGGCACCCGCCCGTACTGGCCCTCGGGTGAGGTGGCGAGCCGCGCCCAGCAGTAGAGGGCGGCCGAACCGTCGTGCGCCACGACACCGTGCAGCAGCGTCGAGTCGTCGGTGAGGTCGGCGCGGACCGTGCGGCCGCCGTGCAGCAGCGGGCGCAGCTCACGGTGGAGCGCGGTCCAGGCGGTGAGGCGGGCGAGTTCCTCCGGTGCGCAGCGGGTCAGGTCCTGTTCGATGCCGGCGTGCCCGAACAGCGCGGTGGCCAGCCGCAGCGGGTCGGAGCCGACCCGTCCGGTGGTGTGGCTGGTGCGCGGGCCGACGTGGGTGCCGACGAGTTCGGGGGGCAGCAGCTGCCCGGTCCAGCGCTGGATGGCCTGGCGTTCCACGGGGTCGTTGCAGTCCGAGGCCCAGACCCGGTCGGTCCGCTCCAGAATGCCGAGGTCGATCCGGCCGCCACCGGCGGCGCAGCTCTCGATCTCCAGCGCGGGGTGCCGCTCCCGGAGGGCGTCGACCAGCCGGTAGAGGGCCGTCACCTGGGCGTGGGCCACGGGACGCTCGGCGGTGCCGTGCACGCTCTCGTGGAGTTCGCGGTTGTGGTCCCACTTGAGGTAGGCGATGTCGTACTTCTCCACCAGGGCGTCCAGCGAGTCGAGCAGGTACTGCCAGGCGTCGGGGTCGGACAGGTCCAGTACGTGCTGGTGACGGGCGGACGGGCCGACCCCGCGGGCCGGGCCGAGCACCCACCCGGGGTGCTCGCGGGCCAGGTCGGAGTCGAGGTTGACCATCTCCGGCTCCACCCACAGCCCGAACTCCATGCCGAGCGAGCGCACATGGTCCGCCAGCGGGGTCAGCCCCTCGGGCCACACCACGGGGTCGACCGTCCAGTCGCCGAGCCCGGCGTCGTCGGAACGGCGGCCCCGGAACCAGCCGTCGTCCAGCACGAACCGTTCGACGCCGACCTCGGCGGCCTTGTCGGCCAGCCGCAGCAGCCGGTCCAGGTCGTGGTCGAAGTACACCGCCTCCCAGCTGTTGAGGATCACCGGGCGGGGCGCGCGCGGATGGGCGGGGCGGGCCCGCAGCAGGGTGTGGAAGCGGTCGGCGAGTCCGTCCAGCCCCTGGCCGGACCAGGCGAAGTGACAGACCGGGGCGGTGTACGTGTCGCCGGGGGCGAGCCGGATCTCCCCCGCCCGCAGGAGTTCGCCGCCGCCGAGCACCCCGGCGTGGGTGCCCGCGCCCTCCGGCAGCTGCTCGGCCAGGTACCGCTGGTCGCCGCTCCAGGCCACGTGGACGGCCCAGACCTCCCCGGCGCCGAAGCCGAACCCGGGCACGCCGACCGTCAGGAGGTAGGGCGAGTCCAGGCCGGGTTTGCCGCGCCGGACCTCCCTGCTGTGCGTGCCGAAGCCCAGCGGCCGCCGCTGGGGGGAGCGCTCCCGGCTCCACTTGCCGGTGAAGTCGAGGATCTCCGCGGCCCGCCGGGGCAGCGGCAGCAGGGCCGTGACCTGCGCCAGGTCGTACGGCTCCGGGTCGGCGTCCGGACGGCGGGTGAGGGTGGTGCGCACCCCGAGCACGCCCGAGGGCTCCAGCCGGTAGGTGACGGTGGCGTCGAGTCCGGCGCCGGGGTCGGTGAGGTGCAGAGCCAGTTCGCCGCCCGCCGGGCCCGGGTGGTGGGAGCTGCCGGCCAGGGTCAGCCGGGGCGCGGTGAAGGCGCCGGCGAGATGGCCCTCGTGGGCCGGGGTGCCGGACCAGCCGTCGGCCTCGGTGGGCCAGACGGTGAACCGGCGGGGGATGTCGATGGAGTTGTTGAGCACGGCGGGTTCACCGGTCAGGGCGAGCGCGGCCAGGGCGTCCTGCGACAGGTCGCCGAGGTCGGCCCCCCAGTGCAGGACCCTGGGCACCGGTTCCGTGAGCTCCACGACGAGGGCGGTGCCCGCCGCGCGCAGGATGTGGATCCGCGCCGTGCTGTCCGACATGCAGAGTCCTTTCGGGTCGCCCGGCCCCGCCGGACGGGCCCGGTGCAGAGGGGCCCGTCCGGCGGCCGGACGGTGGCTGGGCGGGGGCTGGGTCACTTCTTGGCGAGCAGTTGCTTGCTCTGGTTCTGCATGTCCGTGAAGACGGAGTCGTTCTTCTGGCCGGCGAAGTAGGCCTGGAACAGCGGCTGGAGCGCGTCCTGGAGGGCCGCGCCGTTGCCGTAGACCGGGGACGGGTAGAGGACCTTGTCCTTGATCATGTCCGTGAAGACGGACAGGTCCACGCCTGTCTTCGCCAGCGCCTTGGCCGAGGCGTCCATGGACGCCGGGATCGACGGGAAGAAGGTGCCGGTCAGGGAGGCCTTGGACTGGCAGGCCTCGCTTCCCATGTACGAGACCCACTTCCAGGCCAGGTCGGGGTTCTTGGTGCCGGCCCAGATGTTGTTGCCGTTGGAGTTGCTGAGCACGGACCGGGTCTTGCCGTCGGGGCCGTAGGGCGTGGGCGCGATGCCGACCTTGACGCCGGGGATCTTCACGAAGGTCGAGGCCTCCCACGAACCGCCGGTCTCCATGGCGACCTTGCCGGAGGAGAGCAGGTCGACGTCGCTGACGCTGTCGCTGAACTGCCCGATCCTGGGCGCGTAACCCTTGTCGGTCAGGGAGCGGATCCAGTCCATCGTCTTCACGAACCGCGGGTCGGCGTAGTTGAACACCGTCGGCCAGGTGGTCTTGTCGCCCAGCCGCCAGCCCGTGGTGCTGACCAGCGGGTTCCAGGTGAACTGGCCGATGAAGTCCTTCGACGCGACCTCGCCGTAGCCGTAGGTCCTGATGTGGGACTTGTCGAAGCCCTTCTCGTCGCCGCGGTGTCCCTTGGTGTCGACGGTCAGGTGGGCGATCATCTTGCCCAGTGTGCCGCCGTCGTCGGGGTTCCAGTTCAGCGACCTGACGTCCTGGTCGGTGTACCCGGCCTTCTTGACGGCGTCCTCGTTGAAGTAGACGCCGGACGCCGCCCAGTCCAGCGGCAGCGCGTACTGCTTGCCGTCGGTGTACTTCCACGCGTCCACGCCGACCGAGAACCGGGACAGGTCGAACTTGTCCTTGGCGATGTGGTCGTCCATCGCGAGCAACTGGTGCTGGGAGGCGTACGCCTGGAAGAACTGGACGCTGTTCTGGAAGGCGTCGGGCGCGGTGCCGGCCACGAACCCGGCGGTCAGCTTGGTGAAGTAGTCGTTGACGTTGTACTGCGTGATCTTCACCGTGGTGCCCGGGTTGGCCTTCTCGAAGTCCGTGGCGCACACCTTGTACGCGGCGGCCTGCTTGTCGTCCCAGGTCCACCAGTTGACGGTCTTGGAACCGCCGGCGGACGACGAGCCGCCCGAGCATGCGGAGAGCACGGCGGCCAGGGTGAGCGTGGCGCCCAGCGCGACCGTCTTGCGAACTCTGGTGTTTCTTCTCATCGTTCCTTCTTTCGGGAGGACGCGGTGGGTGCTGGGGACGGCAGCACCGCGGGGTGGGACGACGTCTTGAGGAGCGCGCCGAACGCGCCGAGGGCGACGGCCAGGTCGTCGGGTCCGCCGGCGTCGTGGCCGTTGAACTCCCACAGCCGCAGCTCCTTGGGGCCGGCGTAGGCGTGGTAGGCGGCGACGGCGGTGACCGGCGGGCACACCTCGTCGCGCAGTCCGGCGGAGAACCAGGCCGGGGCGCTCGCGCGGCGGGCGAAGGCGAGGCCGTCGAAGTAGCCGAGGGTGGCGAAGGTCTGCTCCACCCGGTCCCGGCGGGCGGCCAGGTAGCCGATGATCTCGGCGTAGGGCTCGGCTGAGGTGAGCCGGGTGGCCTGCCGGATGTCGCAGAGGAACGGCGCCTGGAAGTGGGCGGCGGCGAGTCCGGGCACGAGTCCGGCCACCGCGAGGGCGATGCCGCCGCCCTGGCTGGGGCCGAGGAGGGCGACCCGGTCCGGGTCGACGAGGTCGGTGCGGGCGCGCAGGGCGTCGACGGCGCGGACGGCGTCGGTGAACACCCGGCGGTAGACGTAGGTGTCCTTGTCCTCGATGCCGCGGGTGAGGAAGCCGGGGTGGGCGGGGCCGCTGCCGACCGGGTCGGGGGTGGCTCCCCCGCCGGCCCAGGCGCCGCCCTGGCCGCGGGCGTCGACCAGCAGGTGGGCGTACCCGGCGGACGCCCACAGCAGGTCGTCCAGGGGGTTGCCGCGCCCGCTGCCGTAGCCGTGGAACTGGACGACCGCGGGCAGCGGTCCGCGGCGGCGGCGGGGCATCCGGAGCCAGGCGTGCACGGGGTGGCCGCCGAAGCCGGGCAGGACGGCGTCGAAGACGTCGACCGTCTCCAGGCCGGTGGGGACCCCGGTGAGTTCCAGGACGGGCTCCCGCTCGGCGCGGGTCCCGGCGAGGGTGTCCTTCCAGAAGGTGTCGAAGTCCTCGGGTTCCCGGTAGGCGCTGCGGTAGCCGAAGAGGTCGGGGACGTCCTGTTCGCTCAGCACGGTACCGGCTCCCCTCGGGGGCGCAGCCGGGCGTCCAGCGCGACCTGGTGACCGGCCGGGAGCAGTAGTTCGGTGGCGTCGTCCCGGTGCCGGATCCGTACGGTCCCGGTCGCGTCGCCGGTGAGCCTGCGCACGGTGGCGCCGGTCAGCCGGCCCCCGCTCCAGGCGAAGTCGACGGCGAGGCCGCCGCGGCAGCGCAGGTCCCGGGCCTCGCCGTCGGCCCACTGCGCGGGCAGGGCGGGCAGCAGGTGGAGGGTGCCGGTGTGGCTCTGCAGCACCATCTCGGCGATGGCGGCCATGAGTCCGTAGTTGCCGTCGATCTGGAACGGCGGGTGGGTGGAGAAGAGGTTGGGCAGCAGGCCGCCCCAGCGGGAGCCGTCCACGGGGGCGTCCACCGTGACGTCGCCGTCGAGCGGGCGGGCGGCTTCGAGGAACAGCGAGCGGGCGGTCGCGGCGTCGCGCAGCCAGGCGCGCAGGGCGATCTTCCAGGACCACGACCAGCCCATCGCGCCGGATCCGCGGCGGTCCATCGACCTGCGGGCCGCGGCGGCGAGTTCGGGGGAGGTGTCGGGGTCGACGAGGCCGAGCGGGTGGACGGCGATCAGGTGCGAGAGGTGACGGTGGTGCGGGTCGGCCTCGGTGTGGTCCTCGGCCCACTCCTGGAGCCGGCCCTCGGCCGAGACCGGCAGCGGACGCAGCCGGGGCAGCGCGGCGCGTATCTCGCCGGTCAGCGGGGTGTCCAGGTCCAGCAGCCCCGCCGCCTCGACGGTCCGCTGGAAGGTGGCCCGGATCAGCGCCAGGTCCATGGCGGCGGACCGGGTCAGGGACCTCGGGGTGCCGTCGGCCAGGAAGAGGTTCTCCGGGGAGGTGGACGGCAGGGTGTCCAGGTGGCCGGTGCCGTCGTCGACGAGCCAGTCGAGGAGGAACTCGGCGCATCCGCTGAGCAGCGGCCAGGCCCGCTCGCGCAGGAAGTCCGGGTCGCGGGTGAAGTCGTAGTGGTCCCACAGGTGCTGGGACAGCCAGGCGCCGCCCATCATCCACAGCGCCCAGGAGGGATTGCCGTGTCCCATGCCGACCGGCAGCGCCCACCCCCACGGGTCGGTGTTGTGGTGTGCGACCCAGCCCCGCGCGCCGTACAGCTGCCGTGCCACCTGCGTGCCCTGGGCGGCCATCCGGTCGAGCAGGTCGAACAGGGGCTCGTGGCAGGCGCTGAGGCCGACCGCCTCGGCGCCCCAGTAGTTCATCTGGGTGTTGATGTTGATCGTGTAGTTGGAGGACCAGGCGGGGCGCAGGTCGGCGTTCCAGATGCCCTGGAGGTTGGCCGGCGGGCCGGTGTCCGGACGGGAGGCGGCGGCCAGCAGGTGCCGGCCGAGCTGGAACAGCACGGTGGCGGTGAGGAGTTCGTCGCCGCCGTCGAGGATGTCGCGGGCGACGTCGTAGGTGCCGGAGCGGCGCGGCCCGATGCGCAGGCTGGTCGATCCGAGCAGGCCGCGTACGTCGGCCTCGTGGTCCGTGAGGAGGCGGTCGGCGCCCTGGGCGGCGGCCCGGGCGGCTGCGGCTGCGGCCCCGGCCAGGTGGGTGGCGCGGTCGACGGCCGCGGTCCCGCGCCAGTGCCGGTCGGCGGCGGTGGAGCCGGCGAGGGTGAGCAGGACGTGGGTGGCGCCGGTGACGAGCAGGCCGCCCTCGTCGTCCCGGGCCGTGGTGCCGTCGGTGCGCAGGGTGAGCGCGAGGGCGCCGAAGGGGTCGTAGCCGTCGACGGGACCGTCCGCGTAGGAGAGCGGCTCGGCGACCTCGGGCTCGTGGGCGGGGGCGCCGTCCACGGGTATCTCGATGCCGAGCGTGATGCCGTCGACGGCGACCGTGCGCAGCACCTCGCGCAGCGGGGTGGACAGCTCGACGGACAGGTCCACGGTGCCGCCGGCCGCGTCCAGTGTCGTGCACAGGGCGCCGGTGACGGCGTCGGCCCAGACCCGGCGCCGGACGGTGGTGCCGTCGAGGTCGAAGCCGTCCTCGGCCACCGCGGTGTCCAGGTCGAGCGTCCTGCCGTGGTACGTGGCCCGCTCGCCGCCCGGCACCGTCAGGTACAGGTCGGCGTAGGGGAGGTACTCCTGGGTGTAGGGCCCCTCGAAGGTCATGAGCAGGGACTCGGCCGTGTCCTGGTCCCCGGCGCGGAGCGCGGCGCGGACCTCTTCGAGCCGCTCCGGGCCGGCCCCCTGGGCGCGGAGCGCGGCGAGGGCGGCGGCCGGTCCGCCTGGGGTGCCGGACCACACGGTGGAGTCGTTGATCTGGATCCGGGACCGGGCGGCGCCGCCGAAGACCATCGCGCCGATCCTGCCGTTGCCGACGGGAGCGGCCTCGGTCCAGTCGGCCGCGGGCGCGGGCCAGCTCAGCACCAGGTCGCTGGAGTGCATGACGATGTCGTCCAATCGAGGTGTGCGGGCGGTCACTTGAGGCCGGAGAAGCCGATGGAGTTGACGATGCGCTTGCCGAAGGCGACGAACAGCAGCAGCATCGGCAGCGCCGCGACCAGGGCGGCGGCCATCAGGCCCGCCCAGTCGGGGGCGGCCTGCGGCGAGGACTGCTTGAAGACGCCGAGCGCGAGGGTCAGGGGCTGCACGTCCTGGCTGTTGGTGATCAGCAGCGGCCAGAAGTAGTCGTTCCAGGCGTTGACGAACATCAGCAGCGAGACGGTCGCGATGGGCGCCGACGACATCGGCAGGATGATCTTGAAGAAGATCCGCAGCGGTCCCGCGCCGTCGAGGATGGCGGCCTCCTCGACCTCGGTGCTCAGGCCCAGCATGAACTGCCGCAGGAAGAACAGCGTGAACGCCTGGAAGAGCGCTCCGGGCAGAATCAGTCCGGCGAAGGTGTTGGTCAGTCCGAGGTCTTTGACGAAAACGAAGTTGGGCAGCAGCGTGAACACGCCGGGCACCATCAGCGCGGTGATGAGGATGTTGAAGACCAGGTTGCGCCCGCGCCAGTGCAGCCGGGAGAACGCGTAGGCGCCGGCCGCGGAGAACAGCACGATCAGCACCGTCTGCACGGACGCGTAGATCAGCGAGTTGCGCAGGTAGAGCGCGATGTCGATGGCGGCACCGGAGCCGCCCTGGGCCTGTGCCTCGGCGGTGGAGGCGATGCCGAGGACGCGTTCGAAGGCACCCCAGGTGAAGCCGACCGGCAGCGGCGAGGAGGGGTGCGTCGCCAGTTCGTAGTTGTTGGACAGCGCGGTGCGCAGGATCCAGTAGAACGGGAAGAGCGTGATGAGGACGACGACGCCGAGGTAGGTCCAGGCGACGATCCGGCCGGGCGACAGGCGCCGCGGGTTTTTCGGGGGCCGGGGCCGTGCGGTGGCCGTCCGGCCGGGGGCGAGGGTGACTGCCATGTCGGGCTCCTTCAGCTCAGGTCGGATTCGCTCGCGCGGGCGAGCCGCAGCTGGGTGAAGGTGACCGTGACGAGCAGGGCGAACAGGGCCAGCGAGAGGGTCGCGGCGTAGCCGAAGTCGAACTGCCGGAACGCCTTGCTGTAGATGTACATCTGCAGGACGTTCGAGGCGTTGGCCGGGCCGCCCTGGGTGGTGACCTGCACGATGTCGAACACCTGGAAGGAGTTGATCACCGTGAGGACGACGACCATGACCAGGATGGGCCGCAGCAGCGGCACGGTCAGCCGGCGGAACATCTGCACTTCGCCGGCGCCGTCGACACGGCCGGCCTCGTAGATGGTGGCCGGGATGGTCTGCAGTCCGGCGAAGATCAGCAGGGCGTAGTAGCCCATCCACTTCCAGATGCTGATCGCGGCGAGGGACGGGATGGCCCAGCCGCTGCTGCCGAAGAAGAGGATGGAGTGGCCCGTCAGGTGCTGGAGGACGAGGCTGATGACGCCGAGGGACGGGTCGAGCATCCACTGCCAGACCAGGGCGGCGATGACGTTGGAGATCAGGAACGGCAGCAGGATGACGCCGCGCAGCGCCGACGACCTGGTCACCCGGTGCAGCACCACGGCCGTCACCAGCGAGGCCAGGGTGCCGAAGACGACGGCCAGGATCACGAAGTAGACGGTGACGAGCAGGGAGTGCCAGAAGACGTCGTCGCCGAACATCTCGTGGAAGTTGGCCAGTCCCACCCAGTTCGGCGGGGTCAGGACGTGGAAGTCGGTGAAGCTGAGGTAGATGCCACGCAGGGTCGGATAGGCGTAGAAGACCGCGAACCCCACGACGGAGGGAATGATCAGCAGGAGCGCGACCGGCAGGTCGCGGCGGCGGGCCGCCGCGGACCTGGTCGGTGTGGAGCGGCCCGGCCTGCGGGGCGTACGGGTCTTCGGGGTGTGCGGGGCCGGGCCGGAGGCGGTGGCCGTGGTGGTCACCGCGGCTGACGGCGGTATGGCCGGCCGCTCGGGCTTGCCCTGTGATGTGACCACCACGGCACTCTCCTCGGATGTCAGGCAGATGGAACGTCGATCGGGGGCAGGGTCGGCGTCGGCGTCGGGCGGAGCGTCAGAGGACGATCCGGTCCACGTCGGAGGCGTAGTCCGAGGCGTTGCCGAAGGTGATCGTGTTGTCGCCGGCCTTCAGCTGGACGGGCACGGTGATCGACGCCGGCCGGCCCCAGTTGTTGTCGTTGCTGCCGGGCAGGAACTGCTGGAAGGAGGTGCCACCGGTGCTGACGATCATCGTGCGGCCGGTGGAGCCGTCGGTGTAGTCGAGCCGCATCAGGTAGGTGCCGTCGCGGGGCGCGGTGACGTGGTTGATCGCCACGGTTCCGGTGCCGCCGAGGTTGCCGACCTTCTTGCCGCCCGAGCACTCGGAGCAGTCGTTGACGGAGGCGTTGCCGGTGAGGGTGTTCGCGGTGGCCTCGGCCTCGTAGCCGACGGGCCCGCCGGCCGCCGGGGTGGTGACGGGGACCGCCTTGCTCGCCGGGGACCTGCGGCCCTTGGCGTCGTGGGCGACCACGGTGAAGGAGTAGCCGGTGCCGGCCTTCAGGCCGCTGACGGTGGCGGCGGTGCCGGTGACGGTGGCCGCCTTCGTGCCGTTCGCGTAGACGTCGTAACCGGTGGTCTTCGTACCGGTGTTCACCTTGCTCCAGGCGAGCGAGACGCTGTCGGCGGTGGACGCGGTGCCGTGCACGTTCAGCGGGACGCCGGGGTGGGTGCCGGTGGCGGCGGGCGTGATGCGCAGCAGGCGCGAGCCGTGCGGGGCGAGGTCGGCGGTGAACCTGCCGCCGGCCGAGCCGAGGTTCTTGTGGCTCCACAGGTCGCGGACCTTGGCCTTGCCGGTGATGCCGAGGTCGCTGAAGTCGGCGGTCACGTCGGAGTAGCCCTTGCCCAGGTTGAACAGGGCGACGGTGTAGCTGCCGTCGGCGTTGCGGGCGTACCAGACCTGCTGGGGGGTCTTCTGGCTGACCGGCCTGGCGGGGTTGCCGGCCTGGTCGACGGCGATGACCTCGTCGTTGGTGAGCAGCTTCAGGCCGTACTTGTCGAGCTTGGTGAGGTCGTCACCGATGTACAGCGGCGCCGACTCGATGGCCCACAGCGTCATGTAGCTCTGGCGCTCGGTGAGGTTGATGCCGTCCATGACGTCGGAGCCGACGTCGAGCGAGTCGAGGTTGTTCCAGTGGCCGGGGCCCGCGTCGTCGATCCACGGCACGACGTCGTTCCAGCGCGCCTTGACGGAGTTGTTCCACGTGACCAGCGTGTCGCAGTAGCACTCGACGTCCGTGTCGACGCGCCAGCCGTTGGAGTTGGCCTTCCAGACGTCGGCCTTGTTGTGGCTGAGCGACCAGGACAGCACGAACTCGATGGGGCGGCCGGTGTTCTTCAGCGCGGTGTGCCACGCCTGGATGTCGGGGACGTTGTTGTGCGCGTCGTCGCCCTGGTTGGAGCCCGGGCCGACTCCGTCGATCTTGAGGAAGTCCACGCCCCAGGACGCCAGTTGGTCGGCCTCGGACTGGATGTACTTGGTGGTGCAGGGGCTGGCGAAGTTCAGCTGGTAGGAGACGTCGTCCCAGCCGCTGGTCTTGCGCAGGTCCGGGTAGACGATGTCCTTGGTGGTGCAGCCGGGGGCGTTGTAGATGGGCGTCTTGCCGTCGTTGTACGCCTGCTGGTAGAGGCCGACCGCCAGGTAGAGGCCGAACTTCAGTCCCTTGGCGTGGAGTTGGTTGCCGAGGTACTTCATGCCGTGCGGGAACTTGGTCAGGTTCGGGGTCGGCCGGGCGTAGGCGTCGCCCTTGGGGTCGTTCCAGCCGGCGTCGACGTTGACGTGGTCGTAGCCGTGGGACTTCAGCTTCGAGGAGAGCACGCCGGCCTGCTGGAGGACGTGCGACTCGGTGAGCCAGTCACCGCCGTAGCCGCCGAAGTTGGTGGATTCGACGCTCCAGGTGCTGTAGCCCATGTACGGCTTGGCGGCCACGACGGGCGAGGCCGCGGCGCCGGTCGCCGGGGCCCCCGGGGCGTCGGCGGTGGTCGCGGCCCGGGCCGAGGCGGGCACGACGAGTGCCGCCAGGAGCGCGGAGAGGCAGGTGAGGGTTCTCAGACGTGTGGGCAGAGCTGGACGAGCCATGGATGTACTCCGTCTGGGCGCGGCTGCAGGCGGGCTTCCGCCTGAGGTGTGGTGGTGCGGGGAGCCTCTCGGTGCGGTCGTCCCGGGACTTCACCGGAGGGTTCGCTGGGACCAACGGGCACGTGGGTGGGGGCCACGCTCCTCACCGGTGCCTGACCGTCCCGTCCGCCCCGACGAGGAGTGCGGCGAATGTAGGCGCAGTTTCCTTCCAACGTCAACATAGTCGGCGGGCCGGAGAACTCCGACCTTTGGAGAAACGACCTAGGGGTTTCCGCCAGCCACCCACACATGACCTGCGGGTTTCCAGCCCAGAGAGCGGATGTTTGGCTCTTGAATTACTTTCCTAAGGAAAGGTAATGTCGTCCCATGACCCTCGCCGACCAGCCACCCGCGGCCGCACTCGTCTTCCAGACCCTGCTCCAGCACGGTCCGCTGAGTCGCGCCGAGCTCGGGCGGCGGACCGGACTGACGCCGGGCGCCGTCACCAAGGCGGCCGCCTCGCTGATGGCCGACGCCTGGATCACCGAAGGCGGCCGGCCCGCCACGGAGCGCACGAACGGCCGCCCGGCGACGCTGGTCGAGGTGCGGGCCGAACGCGCGCTGTTCGCCGGGGTGAAGGTCACCGGGGAGGAACTCATCGGCGTGCTGGCCGACCTGACCGCGAGGCCGCTGGCCTCCCACCGGGTCGCGCTGGACTCGCGGGACGTGGGCACCGTCGTGCTGGCCGTCGCCCGGCTGGTGGACCGGCTCCGGGTGGCGGCGGACCTGGCGGCCGAGGACGTCCTGCACGGCATCGGAGTCACCATCTCCGGTGACGTGGACAGCCGGCTGGGGACCGTCCAGTACTCGCCCTTCCTCAACTGGCGCCGGGTGCCGCTGGCCCAGCTGGTCGAGGAGGCCACCGGCACGCCCACGGTCATAGAGAACGACGTGCGTGCCCTGACCGTGGCCGAGCAGTGGTTCGGTGCCGGTGTCGGCGTGTCGATCTTCGCCCTGGTCACGGTCGGCGCGGGCATCGGCGCCGGACTCTCCATCGGCGGCCGGGTGGTCTCCGGCGCGCACGGCGTGGCGGGCGAGATCGGGCATCTGCCGGTGACCGGCGTCGAACGGATCTGCACCTGCGGCAACACCGGCTGTGTCGAGGCGGTCGCCTCCACCCACGCCATCGCCGAGCAGGCCCGGCAGGCCACCGGGGACCCGAAGCTGACCATGGACGACGCGGTGCGCCTCGCGCACGCCGGGGACCCCACCGTCCGCGCGGTCTTCGCCCGAGCCGGCCACGCCGTGGGCCTGGCCCTGGCCTGCGTCGCCAACCTCATCGGACCGGAACGCATCATCATCTCCGGCGAGGGCGTGGCCTCCTACGACCTGTTCGCGGACCACATCCGGCAGGCGTTCGTGGACCACGCGTTCGGCGCCGCGGTGGACTGCGATCTCCTGGTCCGCCCGCTGCCCTTCGAGGAGTGGGCGCGCGGCGGCGCCGCGGTCGCGGCGCAGCGCGTGTTCGCTCCCACCAGATAGAGGCGGGTCCGGGTGTCCAGCCCCCCGGCAGGGCACCCGGACCCGACGGCGTGTCGCGCGCGTCAGTGACGGGCGCCCGGCGTGTCGGCCTCGGTGACGTCGACCGCGGCCCAGGCCTGGTCGACGGTGCGGTACTCGACGCCGCTCGCGCCGTAGAGGTCCTTGGCCGCCTTCAGCGTCGCGATACGCGCGTCGTGGAAGTCGGTCGAGGAGACCATGTACCGGGTCAGGGCACGGTAGAAGATCGCCGTGGCCTTGGCGCGCCCGATGCCGGTGACCGTGGACCCGTCGTAGGTCGGCGAGTCGTAGGTGGTGGCACCGATCTTCTTGCGGCCGCTGCCCTCGGCGAGCAGGTAGAAGGCGTGCGAGGAGACGCCGGAGCCGGCGTGCACCTCGGCGTCCGCCACCTCGGGCGACCAGTAGTCGACGGTGCCTTCGAGGCGGTCGAGCGAGGGGTGGTCGAGGCGGCGCAGGAACTTCTGGCGCAGGCCCAGCTTCTCGCCCAGCAGATAGTTCGGCGGGTTCTTCGGGTTGTTCGCGAAGAACTCCACGCCGGAGCCGAAAATGTCGGCCAGCGACTCGTTGAGCGCGCCCGGCTCGCCGAACTGGTTGCCGTCGTTGTCGACGTAGGTCGGCTCCAGCTTGGCGGTGGCGTCCACCACGCCGTGGGTCAGCTCGTGGCCGGTGACGTCGAGGACGACCAGCGGCTTCTTGATCTCGTCGCCGTCCCCGTCGCCGTACAGCATGCAGCCGCAGGTGGAGTCCCAGAAGGCGTTGCCGACTTTCTTGCCCCAGTGGACCATGGCGCGGGCGGGCTTGGAGTTGTTGGCCATGCCCTTGCGGCCGAAGGTTTTCCGGTAGAAGTCCAGGGTCTCGGTGATGCCGTACTGGGCGTCGGCGGCGGCGCTGCCCCGGCTGCTGGTGGTGCCGTTGCCCCAACTGTCGGTGGTGCTGGTGAATTCGGCGCCCTGGCCGAAGCTCTCGGTCTCCCTGCCCTTGGCGTCCCGGGTCTCGGTGCCGTAGCGGGTGGGGTCCTTGAGCAGGAAGTTCTTGCGGGCTGTCTGCGTGGTGGTGAGCGGGACCTTGCCGACGAAGAGGGACCTGCCGGAGCCGTGGGCGGTCACCGGGTACCGGGTGGCGGCGGTGACGGACGCGCCGGCCAGGGCCCGGGCGCCGGTGCCGGTGGCCGGGTCGAGGGTCTCGCCGTGGCGGCGGAGGGTGTCCAGCAGCCTGGGCGAGAGGAACTCGTCGCTGTCCGGCGTGTTGCTGCGCACCCTGCCGGTGAGGGCGTCGACGACGACCGTGCTGGAGCCGTTCGCGCCGTCGACGGACACCTGGTAGGCGAGGGTGGCGGCGCCGTCGCGGGCGTCCACCACCAGCCGGGCCGGGCCGGCGTCGCCGTCGGCGGCCGCGGCGGCCTTCTCCTCGGCCTGGCGGGCGGTCAGCTTCGCCTCGGTGGCGGCGGGCCTGACGCTGTGGTCGGCCGCCCGGGTGACACCGGTGTAGGCCAACCGGCGGGAAAGATGGACGACGAGGTCGCCGCCGAGCACCGGCATCCCCTGGTGGGTGCGGACGAAGCGGACATGGCGTGCCCCCTCGGGGTCGATCATCACGTCCTGCGGGCGGAGCTCGTCGCCCGCGCCGACGCCGGTCGCCGCGGCATGGGCGAAGGCCGCGGTCCGGGCCGCCGCCACCACCTGCGCGGCCGTCGTGGCGGAGGCCGTCGCGGCCGGCTGTCGTTCCCCCGTCGCCGGGCCGGCGAAGGCCGTACCGGCCAGGCCCGTGGCGGCCGTCGTCACCGCGACGGCGACCGCCACGCTGCGTATGTGCGTGCTACGCACTGATCAGGGTTCCTTCGTTCGAAGGCGGTCGTGGTCATCAACCGCCTTGCGGCAAAGCGCCGTTGGGCGCCGAGGGGGCTGGTCGGGCCCCGGGCAGCAACCCTTCCGGACGAATCATGTCCATGTAAAGCGCAATTCGTCGCTTTTCTTGCTTTTCATGGCAATACTTGGCGAGCCCGCACCGCACGGTGATCAGCGAATGACCAACTGTGCGTCGGCTGTGGAGATGTGACGGGATGCGAGAGGGTTCCCCGACCCGTGTGTGACTCATCTCGCATCGAAGACGGCTCAGAGAGGAACAGGTCCGAATGGTCTCGTCAGTGGTGTGCAGAAGTGCGGTGCTGGGGGCGGTGACGCTGTCGCTGCTCGCGGTCCCGGCCCAGGCGGCAACCCAGAGGACGGCGGCGAAGGCCCGGGCGGCCGCCACGCTCCCGGCGCCCGACACGGCGGGTCTGGCCGCGGTGCTGCGCTCGGTGGTGGCGAAGGGCGCGCCCGGCGCGATGGCCCGCATCGACGACGGCACCCAGGTCTACCGGTCCGCCCAGGGCATCGCCGACCGCGCGAGCCGACGGGCCCTCACCACCACCGACCGCTTCCGGGTGGGCAGCGTCACCAAGACGTTCTCGACGGTGGTCCTGCTGCAACTGGTGGACGAGGGCAGGCTCGCCCTGGACGCCCCGGTCAACCGCTACCTGCCGGGGCTGCTGCCGGACGACCGCATCACCGTGCGGCACGTGCTGAGCCACCGCAGCGGCCTGTACGACTACACCAACGACATGTTCGCCGACAGCGTGTCCGGCTTCGAGGCCGTGCGCGACAAGGTCTTCACCTACCGCCAGCTGGTGAACCTGTCACTGAAGAAGGCGCGCACCAACGCGCCGGGCGCCGCCTACTCGTACTCCAACACCAACTTCGTGGTCGCCGGCATGCTGATCGAGAAGCTCACCGGGCACAGCGTGCGCACGGAGTACGAGAACCGCATCTTCAAGCCCCTGAAGCTGAACGACACCTTCTACGTCCACCCCGACACGAAGATCCCCGGGCAGCACGCCAACGGCTACCTCAGCGCGGACCGGGCGGGCGCCGCGCCCGTCGACGCCACGGACCAGACGGTCTCCTGGGCGCAGAGCGCGGGCGCCATCATCTCCAGCGCACGCGACCTCGACACGTTCTACTCGGCGCTGGTGCGCGGCAGGCTGACCTCGGCCGCCCGGCTCGCGGAGATGGAGCGCTTCACCCGCGTCAACTCCAACACCTCCTACGGCCTCGGGCTGCGCCGCCGCGACCTGTCCTGCGGGGTCTCGGTGTACGGCCACACGGGCGCCGTACAGGGCTACTACACGTACGCCTTCACCAGCAAGGACGGCAAGCGCAGCGTCACCGCGCTGGCCAACGCCTCCAACAGCTCCGACGTGCTCAACGCGCTGGCGGCCACGCTGGAACCGGCGTTCTGCGGCAAGCAGAAGTCGCCGCGGAGCGCGGCCGTGCCGCTGGAGCACGAGGACGTGGCACCGGCCGTGCCCCGGGAGCAGTAGCCCCCAGGCACGCCGGGGAACCTCGCGCCCGGACCGGACGTTCAACCGGCGACTCCCCCACCGGGCGCGACGTTCGGCCCCCGCACCCACCACAGAGGCGGCGCGATGAGCGAGCTGGTCCCCGGGGGCAATCTGCCCCTTCCGGGCGGCGCGCTGACGCTGCGGGTGCCCGGCCCCTTCGACGTGTCGGCGCTGATCACCGACGAGAGCGGCAGGGTCGGCGGGGACGCCGACTTCGTCTTCTACAACCAGCCGGACGCGCCCGGCGTCCGGCTGCGCGGTGACACGCTGACCGTCGAGCCGGTCCTGCTGCGGGCCGGCGCGCAGCGCGTCACCCTCACGGTCACCGCCGCCGAGCCCGGCACCCCGCTCGGCCGGCTGCCCGCCGCCACCCTGTACGTGACCGACCGCCTCGGCCGCACGGTGGCCCGCTTCGCACCGCCGCGCCCGCAGACGGAGACCCTGTTGCTGCTCTCCGAGATATACCGGCGGGGCACCGGCTGGAAGCTGCGCGCGATCGGCCAGGGGTACGCGGACGGACTGGCCGGGATCGCCCGGGACTTCGGGGTCGAGGTGGTCGAGGACCGGCAGCCCTCCCCCGGCTCCCGCGCCACCATCCCGGCCCAGCGCACGGCCGCCTCGCCGGCACGCCCCTCCGCGGCCGCGCTCCCCGATCCGGACGGCCTGCTGGGCCTGGTCAACTCCGCCCGCGCCCGGGCCGGCCGCCCTCCGGTGGCCCCGGACGCCCGGCTGGCCTCGGCCGCCCTCGCCCACGCCACGGCGATGGCCGGCGCCGGCCGGCTGGCCGGCGAGGGCCCCGACGGCGTCTCGGTCCACCAGCGCATCAGCCGCAGCGGATTCGCCTATGTCACGGTCGGCGAACACCTGGTCTCCGGCCCCCGCACCCCGGCCGAGTTCGTCGACTACTGCCTGCGCACCGAGGACGCCCGGCGGACCCTGCTCGACCCGGCGTTCACCCACGCGGGCCTCGCCCACGCCCGCGGCCCGCGGGACGGGGACACCTACTGGACCGCGCTGTGGGCCAGACCCCTCACCCAGGCCGAACTGAGCCGCACCCGCGCCGAGGTCGCCGACCTCACCAACCGGGAGCGCACCCGGGCCGGGCTGCGGCCGCTCGCGGCGGATCCGCAGCTGGCAGCGGCCGCGCAGGCGTACAGCACGGACATGGCGACCCGCGACTTCTACTCGCACACCTCCCCGGAGGGCACCCAGCCCTGGGACCGGGCCGCCGCCGCGGGCTCCCGGCGGCGCACCATCGGCGAGAACATCGCCTGCGGCCAGCGTTCCGCCGCCGAGGTGGTGGAGGGCTGGATGAACAGCCCGGGCCACCGGGCCAACATCCTCAAACCGGACTTCACACACATAGGCATCGGCTTCGCCGGGGGCGGCCGGGCCGGCACCTACTGGACCCAGCTGTTCGGTGCCTGAACCGGTACCGTCCGTGATCTTGGCGGAACGGGTCCGTCCGGGACACCATGCCCGGCATGAAGGGTGATCTCTTTTCAAGTCAGCACATGGTGGCGCCGGCGACCGGTCCGGGCATGACGGTCGAGAACGCGAAGTGCCTCCGGTACACGGTCGACGGCGAGATGTACGCCCGCCAGGGCGCGATGATCGCGCACCGCGGCGGCCTGAAGTTCGAGCGCAAGGGCCAGGGCGTGGGCGGAATGCTCAAGCGCGCGGTCACCGGCGAGGGGCTGCCGTTGATGTCCGTGCAGGGCCGGGGCGAGGCCTGGTTCGCGCACGAGGCGCAGAACTGCTTCGTCGTGGAGATCGAGCAGGGCGACCAGTTCACGGTGAACGGCCGCAACGTGCTCTGCTTCGACGCCACGCTGTCGTACGAGATCAGGACGGTGAAGGGGTCCGGCATCGCGGGCGGCGGCCTGTTCAACAGCGTGTTCTCCGGATACGGCAAGCTGGGCCTGATCTGCGACGGCAACCCGCTGGTGATCCCGGTCTCGCCGCAGGCCCCGGTGTACGTCGACACGGACGCGGTGGTGGGCTGGACCGCGCACCTGCAGACCTCGCTGCACCGCTCGCAGTCCATCGGTTCGATGCTGCGCGGCGGTTCCGGCGAAGCGGTCCAGCTGATGCTCCAGGGCGAGGGCCACGTCGTCGTCCGGCCGAGCGAGGCGACCCCGCAGAAGGCCCAGCAGCACTGATCCCGGGGTGCCCTGGTCCGAGGGGCCGGCCGCGGCGGCCGGTCCGGGTTGACCAGGGCGGCCCGGCCGGGTGAGGGTGCGAACGGCGCGGACCGTCGCCCCGCGCCGGAAGGGTGAACCGCCTTGAACGGCATCATCGGCATCGCGGACATCGAAGCCGCGGCCCGGCTCGTCGAAGGACACGTCGTACGCACCCCCACCGTGCCCAGCCCCGGCCTGTCGGAGCTGCTCGGCGTCCCGGTCACCGCCAAGCTCGAACTCCTCCAGCGCACCGGATCCTTCAAGGCGCGCGGTGCCGCCGCGAAGCTGCTCTCGCTGAGCGAGGCCGAGCGGGCGGCCGGCGTGGTGGCGGTCAGCGGCGGCAACCACGGCATCGCCCTCGCGGTGATGGCGGCGGCCCTCGACGTGAAAGCCACCGTGGTGATGCCGCGGACGGCACCCGCGCGGTCGATCCGGCTCGCGGAGGCGGCCGGGGCGTCGGTGCGGCTCACCGACGGCATGGACTCGGCCTTCGAACTGGTGCCGCGGCTGCGGGACGAGGGGCTCACCCTGGTCCACCCCTTCGACGACCCGGTGGTGATCGCCGGGCAGGGCACGGTGGGTCTGGAACTCGCCGAGGACGCGGACGGCGACCTCACCGACGTGATCGTCAGCATCGGCGGCGGCGGGCTGATCGCGGGCGTCGCGGCGGCCCTGCGCGCCCGCCGCCCCGGGGTGCGGGTGTGGGGTGTGGAGACGGCGGGCGCGCAGGCGATGTCCGAGGCGCTCGCGGCGGGCGGTCCGCTGCCGGTCGCGGTGTCGTCGATCGTGACGACGCTCAGTGCGCCGTCCGTGTCCCGGCTGACGTACGAGCATGCGGCGGCGCTGGTGGAGGAGGTGCTGGTGGTGCCGGACCGGGAGGCGGTGCGGGGCAGCCTGGAGTTCGCCGAGCACGCCAAGGTGTGGACCGAGCCGGCCGCCGGCTGTCTGCTGCCCGCCGCCCGGCAGGTGCTCGACCGGGTCGGCGCCGGAGCGCGGATCGGGCTCGTGGTGTGCGGGGGCAATGTGACACACCAGGAGATCTCGGAGTGGACCGAGCGGTTCGGACTGGACTGACCAGCGCATCGCAGCCGGTCTTCTACCGTCGGTTACCCACAGGTCGAAGCCCGGCCATTCGCTGTTTTCCGCAAGTGCCCAGCCAATGCGGCCAGTTGAATAAAAGGCAAGAACGGGTCCCGAGTTGCAGATTCTTTGAACAAACCCGGGCCGGTCCCGCGTACCTCTGGTTAATGACGAGGCAGGGGTTTCAGCGAGGGATGACGATGGTCAAGGCGCATGTCTCCGCACAAGAGTTGGTCGCCGGAAGGTACCGGCTCCTCGAGGTCGCCGACCGCGAGCCGAACCGCGTCAGCTGGTACGCGGAGGACGTGCAGGCCGAGCGGCCGCGGCTGGTGACCGAGATCGCGCTTCCCGAGGCGCCCACCGAGGACACCGTGCGCCGGGCCACCGCCCGCATCCTGCGTTCCTCGGAGGTGATGAGCGCGCTGCGGCCGGGCCGGGTGGCCATGGTGATCGACGCCTTCGAGGAGGCGGGCGCGCTGTGGACGGTGACGGAGGTGATCGACGGTGCGCCGCTCAGTGAACTGCTCGCCCAGCAGTCCACGTTCAACTACGTGCGGGCCGCACGCATCGGTCTGGAGGTCCTCGACGTGCTGGAGGCCGCACACGCCGACGGCTACACGCACGGCGAGCTCAGCCCCGGCCAGATCCTCGTCCGTGACCGGGGCCCGGTGGTCGTCACCGGGTTCGGACTGGCCGGCGCGACCCTGTCACCCCGGGTCACCGCACCGTCGTACGCATCGCCGGAGCAGGCCCGCGACGAGCGCATCGGCCCCGCTGCCGACCTGTGGGCGCTCGGCGCGATCCTCTACACGATGGTCGAGGGGCGGCCGCCGTTCCGGGACCGGGGCAAGGCGGAGGCCACCCTCAAGGGCGTGGACCGGCTGCCGTTGCGCACCCCGCTGCGGGCCGGCCCGCTGACCCAGGTGGTGCAGGGGCTGCTGCGGAAGAGCTCACGGGAGCGGCTCGGCCGGGTGGCGGTGCGTCAGGCACTGACACGTGTCCTGGAGGAGGACCCCGACACGGTCGCGCAGCCCGCGCCCGCCTCCCGGCTGCGCGGCGCCTATGTGGCGGCCCGGTCCTCGGGCTGGAGCAGGACCACCATGATCGGCGGGACCGCGCTCGCCGTGGTCACCGTGTCGTTCGCGGTACTGGCCGCGACCCAGGGCCTGCCCGGCGCCTCCTCGGCGGGCTCGGCCCCGAGCGCCTCCGCCACGGCCGGCGGCCCGGCCAACCGCACGGACGGCAACGCCCCCAGCCCCTCCCCCTCGCGGACGGCGTCCGCCTCCCCCACCCCGTCGGCCACCGCTTCGGCCTCCCCGTCCGCCTCGGCCTCGGCCTCGGCGAGTGCCCTGCCGGCCGGTTTCCGCCGCTACACCGCCCCGGAGGGGTTCTCCGTGGCTCTCCCGCAGGGCTGGAAGCGTCTCGACACCGCCCGGGACGACGTCGCCTACCGCGTCACCTTCGGCCCGGGCGGCGGCGACCTGCGCACGCTGGCAGTCACCTACAGCACCCAGGCGGGGCCGGACCCGGTCGCGATCTGGCGGGACGACGTGGAGCCGGGACTGGAGAAGCTGGACGGCTACCAGCGGATCGGCGAGATCGAGGCGACCACCTACCAGGGCCACAAGGCCGCGGACATGGAGTGGCTGTCCGGCACGGGCGCCGACCGGGTGCACACCTTCGGCCGCGGCTTCCTGCTCGGCGGCGGCCGCAGCTTCTCGCTGCGCGTCACGGCACCCGCCGCCGCCTGGGACGACGCCTCCGATCAGCTCGCCCTGAAGACCTTCCTGGCGACGTTCCGCGGCCGGGCGAACTGATCCGTTCTCCGGCCGACCGGCCAGGGACCCGGCGTCCATGGTGCGAATCGGATACACGATGATGACCGAGCAGGCCGGTCCACGTGATCTCGTGGACCATCTGACGGAGGCCGAGGAGGCGGGTTCCGACTTCTCGGTCGCCTCGGACCACTGCTTCCCGTGGCTGCGTGCGCAGGGCCACGCGCCGTACGTGTGGAGCGTGCCCGGCGCCGCCGCCCAGGCCACCGAGCGGATCCCGCTGATGACGTACGTGACCTGCCCGACGTTCCGCTACCACCCGGCGGTCGTGGCCCGGAAGGCGGCGACCGTGCAACTGCCGTCCGGGGGCCGGTTCCGGCTCGGCCTCGGCGCGGGCGAGAACCTCAACGAGCACGTGGTGGGCGGCGGCCGGCCGTCGGTGGACGTGCGGCACGAGATGCCGGCGGCGCTGCGCGACGCCCTCGGCCGATCTTCGACGGTCCGGCAAACCCCGGCCAATGGGTCGATATAGGCTGCCCGTCGGTACCCATGCAGTTCGGCAGCCCTCAGGAGTGTCCTCCGTGACCCTAGCGATCGACCCGTCCGAGACGTCCAGCGCGTCCCCGGTACCCCTCTCCGACCTGGTGGCGCGGGACGCCCGCGAGTTCGGCGCGTACGTGCGGACCGGGGGCTGGGCGTTCGGGCTGATGGTGGCCCGGAGCGTGCGGCCGGGAGGACAGGGCGCGCAGGAGACGCCGAAGGTGTCGGCGAAGGAGTTCGCCGGACTGGCCGGCTGCTCCGCGGAGCGTGTCATGCGCTACTACAAGGCCTGGGACAGGGCCGCCGACGACGGTCTGGTCCCGCACTTCGAGGCCCTCGCACCCGGCCAGGAGGTGCAACTCCCCGACTCGGACGTCTGGTTGGACTACTACGTCTCTCGTACCAGCGCCGGCTCCGAGCGCGGCACGGCCATCGCGGAGGCCGCCGAGGCCGAGGGCATCCGGCCCACCAAGGCCCTTGAGGTCGCCGAGAACCCCACCGCCCTGCGCGCCGCGATCCTCGCCGACCCGTCCACCGCCCGCGCCGCCCGCTCGGCGCTGCTGGACCGCATCAAGGAGGACCCGGACCTGCAGACCGTGCTCGCCCGGGACGTGGTCCGCACCGCCGACCTGAAGAAGGCCGTCGCCACCGAGAGCCGCTCGGCCGACCGGATCGGCTACGTCCGGCAGATCGCCGAGTCCGGCCAGATCAAGACCCCGGCGGGGCAGACCGTCGACGCCCCGGCCGAGCTGCGGCAGGAGGCGGAGCGCCATCTCTCGCTCCTCGACGAACTCGACGAGGACGAGGACACCGGCGAGTGGGCGACCGAGGCCTACGACACCATGAAGAACCTCGTCGTGGAGGCGGTGGAGGCCGACCCCGAGCTGCGGGTCCAGGAGCAGCGCACCAAGTTCTACAGCAGCCTCCAGAAGGCGACCAAGGCGTTCGAGGAGCTGACCTTCGACGACGCCCAGGACTTCTACGAGGACGACATGGTCCAGCGCCTGGAGGACCTCCAGCAGGCCATCGGCTCCTGCCTGGCGGCATTGCGCGGCACGAAGGGCGCACAGGCCCCGCAGGGACCGCAGGACCCGCAGGACCCGGAGGGCAATTCCGCTCGGGATTGAGCGTTTTTCCGGTGAGAGGGGTACTAGAGGGCACCAAGCCGATCGTTCTCGGAGGCCACTCGCGTGAACCCCATCGTGCACAGGACCCTGGTCGTACAGCTCCGCACGGACGGGACGGGCCGCTGTCCCGTCCTCGCCCACCTGTCGTACGACCCGGGTGACCCGTTCGCCGTCACCGCGCTGTTCACCCTGGACGGCCGCGTACTCGCCCGGTGGCGGCTGGACCGCGAGATGCTGAACGACGGCCTGAGAGAGCCGGTCGGGGTCGGGGACGTGCGGCTGCGTCCGGTACGGCAGGGGCGCTGGAGGGAAGTGCGGATGGATTTCCTCGGCGACCCGTTGCCCGGCGGCAGCCGCCACCACGCGGTGGTGTTCGCGTGGGCACCGGCACTGGCCTCCTTCCTGAGCGACACCTACATGGCCGTGCCCCCCGGCCGCGAGGAGGTCCCGGTGGACGACCTCCTCGCGGAGATCCTCGCCACCGGCTGAGCGGCCGTGCCCGGCTCCGGTCCGCGGCTCGGGTGCTCGGCTCAGCGGGTCGTGTGGCGGTGCCTGGACCACAGCGGCAGGCCGTACCAGCACACCAGATACCAGACGACGACGGCCGCCACCACCCAGGTCACGTGGCTGCCGGCGGTGGCCACCCGGAGGATCAGCACCAGGGAGGCGGTCATCGTGGCCAGGAGCAGGAAGAGGCCGATCGAGGTGAGCCGGGACGCCATCCGCACCGCCTGCGCCTTCACCCTGCGGCCGGCGACAAGCCGGTGCAGCGACACCGGGCCGATGAGGGCGCCCGTGGCGGACGCGCCCAGCACGACCGTCACGATGTAGATCGTCCTGTCCACGTCGGACAGCTGGGCGTACTTCTGCTGGAAGACCACGGTGAGCAGGAACCCGAACAGGATCTGCACCCCGGTCTGGGCGACGCGCACCTCCTGGATGAGCTCGCTCCACATCCGGTCGGCGCGCTCCTCCTCCGTCTCGTCGCGCCCGGTCCGCGGCCCCTGGTCGGTCATGGACTACGGGTAACCGCCGGGCCCGTCCCCCAAACGGTACGGGCCGGCAGCGGCGGGGCGCCGCCGCTCCCGGCCCCCGCCGGCACTACCAGCGGCTCTCCACCTGCTCCTTGATGCGGCGGTCGTACAGCTCGCGGATCGCGGCGACCGTCTCCCCGGACAGCTGCGGGAGTCCGGCCGCGGCCGCGTTGGCGCGGGCCTGCTCCGGGTTGCGGGCGCCCGGGATCACCGTCGTCACGCCGGGCTGGTCGATGATCCAGCGCAGGGCGAGCTGGGCCGGGGTGTACCCCTCGGGAGCGAGGGCGGCGAACTCGGCGGCGGCCTCCACACCGGTCGCGTAGTCCACGCCGGAGAAGGTCTCGCCCTGGTCGAAGGCCTCGCCGTGCCGGTTGTAGGTGCGGTGGTCGTCGGCCGCGAAGACGGTGTCCTTGGTGTACTTGCCGGACAGCAGCCCGGAGGCGAGCGGCACGCGCGCGATGATGCCGACGCCGGCCTCCCGGGCGGCCGGGAGCACCTCGTACAGCGGCTTCATGCGGAACGGGTTGAGGATGATCTGCACGCTGGCCACGCCCGGGCGGGCGATCGCGGTGAGGGCCTCCGCGCTGGTCTCGACGCTGACGCCGTAGGCGGCGATGCGCTCCTCCTCGACCAGGGTGTCCAGGGCGTCGTAGACCGCGTCCGAGGAGTAGACCGGGGTCGGCGGGCAGTGCAGCTGCACCAGGTCCAGGCGGTCCACGCCGAGGTTGCGGCGCGACCGGTCGTTCCACGCGCGGAAGTTGTCCAGCACGTAGTTCTCCGGGACCTGCTCGGCCCGGCGGCCCATCTTGGTGGCCACCAGCACGTCCAGGTCCGGCCTGCCGCGCAGGAAGGCGGCGATGGTCTGCTCGCTGCGCCCGTCGCCGTACACGTCGGCGGTGTCGAAGAAGGTCACCCCCGACTCCGCCGCCGTCTCCAGGACGGCGAGCGCCTCCTTCTCGTCCACCTCGCCCCAGTCGGCGCCGAGCTGCCATGTGCCGAGGCCGACGACCGATGCCCGCTGCCCCGACCTGCCGATTACGCGTTCGTCCATGGCGCCAGTGTGTCATCCGCCGCCGACAACGGTGTCATGGGCCGGTGCACCCCCGGCTGCCTGGGACGGGGTGCCCGTGGGCCGGTGCCGGCTGCGGGCCCGGCGTTCAGAAGTAGTGGCCCTCTTCCAGGTCGGCGATCAGGCCCGGCTGCTCCGGCTTCCAGCCAAGGAGGTTCCTGGTGCGCTCGCTCGACGTCGCGTTGTCGACGGCCGCCGCCGTGCCCAGCCAGCCGAAGTGGGCCTCGGCCTCGTCCGCCGGGATGCTGCGCACCGGGACGTCGAGGCCGCTGCCCACGGCCGCCGCGATGTCCTTGAAGGGGACGCCCTCGTCGGCCGCGCCGTGCAGGCCGGTGCCGGCCGGCGCCGACTCCAGGGCCAGGCGGAACAGGCGGGCCGCGTCCAGGCGGTGGACGGCCGGCCAGCGGTTGGTGCCGTCGCCGACGTACGCGGCGACGCCCTTCTCCCGGGCCACGTCGATCAGCCGGGGCAGGAAGCCCTGGTCGCCGCGGCCGTGCACCGAGGGGGCGAGGCGGACCACCGCGCTGCGCACGCCGCGCCCGGCGAGGGCGAGCGCGGCGAGGTCGGGGGCGGCGCGGTAGGTGCCCGGCACCGGGGTGTCCTCCTCCGTCGCCACCCCGTCGACCGAGGCGAGCATCATGGTTCCCGAGGTGACCACGAAGGGCCGGTCCGAGCCCTCCAGCGCGGCGCCGACCGCCTCGATCACCCGCAGGTCGCCCTCGGCCGCACGGGTGAAGTCCGGGAAGGCGTCGTGGTTGAAGGCCAGGTGGATCACGCCGTCGGTGCCGGCCGCCGCGCGGGCCAGGTCCGCGGGGTCGTCGAGGCTGCCGCGGTGCACGTCGGCGCCCGCCAGCCGCAGGGCCTCGGCCGACTTCTCGGAGCGGGCGAGGGCGAGGACCCGGTGGCCCGCGCCGAGGAGTTCGGGGATGACGGCCGAGCCGATGAAGCCACTGCCGCCGGTGACGAATACCCGCATGGTGGATGCTCCTTCGAGGGAGGGGGGGTCGGGCTTCCATCGTTCGGCCGGCGGGTGGCGGGCGTCCAAAGCCTCTTTCGCAAGACGCAATGCGTTTCAGGCATGAGTGCAGGTCACCGGGCGTACTCTGGAGGCATGGCCGATCCCGCTTCCGCGCCCGACCTCGATCTGCGGCTCGTCCGGTACTTCACCGTCGTCGCCGGCCGGCGGCACTTCGGGCGGGCCGCGGGCGCCCTGCACATCACGCAGCCCGCGCTGAGCAGACAGATCCAGCGACTGGAGCAGGTGCTGGGGGCGCGCCTGTTCGACCGCACCCCGCAGGGCGCCCGGCTCACCGAGGCCGGCGAGGTGTTCCTGGCGCGGGCCGAGGGGTTGCTGCGGGCCGCGGGCGAGGCGGCCGCCGCCACCCGGGCCGCCGCCGAGCCGAGCAGGATCACCGTCGGGTACATCAACGGGATCTTCGTCACCTCCGCCGTACGCGATCTGCGCCGCCGCTTCCCGGACGCCGACGTGCGGACCCTGCACCTCGACTGGGGCGAGCCGCGCGAAGCCCTGCTGACGGGACGGGTGGACGCGGTGGTAACCCGGCTGCCGCTGGTCACGGACGGCTTGCGGGTGACGGTGCTCTACGACGAGCCGCGCGTCCTGGTCGTCCCGCTGGACCACCGGCTGGCCGGGAAGGAGTCGGTCACGCTCGACGACATCGCCGACGAGCCGTTGCCCCGCGGCCGGGATCCGCTCTGGAACGCGTTCTGGCGCGTCGATCCCCGGCCGGACGGCAGCCCGGCGCCCGACGGGCCGCTGATCGGCGCGGTGGAGGACAAGTTCGAGCACGTCGCCGCCGGGCAGGCCGTGGCGATCGTGCCCCTGGTACCCGGCGCGACCGTCCGCCCCGACCTCACCACGGTCCCGCTGCACGGTGTCGAGCCGAGCCACGTGGTGCTGGCGACCCGTGCCGGTGACGGCCACCGGCTGACGGCTGCCTTTCGCAGGTCGGCCGAGGCGCTGTTGAGGGGGCCGACCGGGTCCCCCGCCGCTTGACGGCGCCCCTTCGGGGCACTGGGGGTACCCCCGGGCCCGAGGGCCGGGAAGGAACTGCGCGAGCGGCCACGACGGCGCCGCAGTCGAGCGACGGCACATCGCGGCGCTTCCAGCGGCAAGCGGTAGCGCCTACGGCGTCAACTGCTCCTGGACGGCGGGACCGTAGCGGTCGGCGATGTCGTCGATGTCGGCGGCCGCGGAGTCGCGCAGCCGCGGGCCGCGGGCGATGCCGTACATCACGCCCAGGCCGATGAGCTGGGCGACGGCGAGTTCGGCGCGCAGGCCGGGGTCGGGTCCGGTGAGCCGGGCGGCGAGGACGTCGACGACGTGGGCGCGGAAGTTGGCGCGCAGCACCTCGCCGTGGTCGCCGTGCAGGGGTGCGAAGGCGATGCGCAGCAGCGGGTCGGTGCCGCGGTCGCGCTGGCTCTCCAGGACGTGCCGCACCATGTGCCGGCCGAGGTCCTCCAGGGGTGCGTCCAGCAGGGCGGCCGCGTCGGTGTCGAAGGACATGACCCGGGCGAACAGACTGTCCTTGTTGCCGAAGTACTTGAGGATCAGCGGCGCGCTGACCCCGGCGCGTTCGGCGACGTCCTTGAGGGTGATGTCGGCGTGCGCGTGCCGGGCCAGGAGGTACCGGGCGGCCCTGAGGATGACGGCCTTGGTGGCCTCGGCGTCCCGGCGGGCGGGTGCCGGGGCGGGCGCGGCGGGGGTGCCGGGGCTGGTGTTCACGGCTCTCATGCTCCCTCCAGCGCGTCGTCCCGCGCACTCCCGGTCCGGCTCCCGGCGAGCGGCGTGTCGCCGGGCGCCTTGTCGCCGGGGATGGACAGGGCGGCGGCACCGGCCACGAGGGCGACGGCGCCGGCCATCGTGAAGGCCAGCAGGTAGCCGTGGAGCGTGGCGATCGGGGCGCCGCCGACGAGGCTGGTGTGGTGGGTGAGGACGGCGGCCACGGCGGCGCTGGAGGTGGCCTGGCCGATGGTGCGCATGAGGACGTTGACGCCGTTGGCGGAGGCGGTCTGGTTCGCGGGTACGGCCCGCAGGATCAGTGTGGGCAGCGCGGAGTAGGCGAGGGTGGTGCCGGTGGCGACGACGGTGGCGCCCAGGATGATCATCCACAGGTCGCGGCTGTCGGCGATGCGGACCACGTATCCGCAGGCGATGACCGCGGCGCCCAGGGCCAGGGTGATGCGCGGTCCGCGGGCGGCGGAGATCCGGGCGGAGAGCGGCGAGAAGAGCAGCATGGTGACGCCGCCGGGGAGCAGGCACAGGCCGGTGGCCACGATCGACAGGCCGAGACCGTATCCGGTGGCCTTGGGCGCCTGCACCAGCTGGGCGGTGACGAGGGAGTTGGCGTAGAAGGCGAATCCGGTGAGCAGGGCGGCCACGTGCGAGAGGCCGACCCGGGGCCGGGTCACGAGGTGCAGGTCGACCAGGGGCCGCTCGGTCCGCAGCTGCTGCCACCACCACAGGGCCAGCACCAGGACGGCGGCGCCGAAGAGCCCGAGGACGCGCGCGCTGCCCCAGCCCCACTCGCCGCCCTGCGAGACACCGAGCAGCAGACAGGTCAGGCCGGCGGCCAGCCCGAGCGCCCCGAGGACGTCGAACCGGCCGCTCTCGCGCACCGGCGACTCCCGGACCGCCCACCAGACGCCCGCGACGCCCACCGCTCCGAGGAGGCTGGTCAGCCAGAACATGGTGTGCCAGTCGTAGTACTGCACGACCAGCGCGGCCAGCGGCAGGCCCAGCGCGGCGCCGATACCGACGGTGGAGCTCATCAGCGCCACCGCCGATCCCCGGCGCTCGGGCGGGAGTTCGTCACGCAGGATGCTGATCGAGAGCGGTACGACGGAGGCGGCGGCGCCCTGCAGGGCACGGGCGACGATGAGCACGGTGATGTCCGAGGACAGGGCGCACATCACGGAGCCCACGGTCATCAGCGCGAGGGCCCCGGTGAGCACCCGGCGCTTGCCGTACATGTCACCGGCCCGGCCGAGCACCGGGGTGAGGACGGCTCCGGCGAGCAGGGTCGCGGTGACCGTCCAGGAGACGGCGCCGGCCGAGGAGTGGGTGAGCCGGGGCAGGTCCGGCAGGAGGGGGACGACGACCGTCTGCATGACGGCCATGAGGATCCCGCCGAAGGCCAGCACCGGGATGGTCAGCCGCTGCCGCAGCGGGAGCTGGGCGGCGGGCGGTCCCGGGCGACCGGCTGTCGGGGCGGGCTGGTCCATCAACACTCCTGCGGGCGGCACGAAAAAATGAAGTGAATACTCATTCACCCTATCGGGTGAATGAGTATTCACTCAAACCGTTCCGTGGCCGCAGGGTGCTAAGACCGGGCGTGCAGGGCGCGCGCCGCCCGCGGCCCGAGCCACCGCTTGAACCTGCGCAGCACCTCCAGCCGCCCGGCGGCCTTGTCGAGGCCGTAGTAGAGCTGCGGCGGGACGTACGGCAGCAGGGGCGAGTGCCGCTGGCCGAGCAGAGCGAACATGCGGTGCGGAGGCAGGCCGATGTAGCGGGGCAGGTTCTCGTACCACTGGGCGCTGAGGCGGGCGGCGCTCTGGGCCGAGACCAGTTCGGCCCTGCGCCGCCGTTCGTAGACGGCGAGGGCCTCGGGCAGGACGGCGTGCTCGCGCAGGGCCTCGGCCAGGCACATCGCGTCCTCCAGGGCGAGGGTGGTGCCGGCGCCGATGGAGTAGTGGGTGGTGTGGGCGGCGTCGCCGAGCAGGACCAGGTTGCCGTGGTGCCAGGCGCGGTTGGTGACGGTACGGAAGGCCGGCCAGGCCGCCGAGGAGCCGCCGATCAGCGGGTGCCCTTCGAGGATGCCGGCGAACAACTCCTCCAGCACGGCCAGTTGGCCGGCCTCGTCCAGCGCGTCGAGGCCGAGGCCGGTGAGGGTGTCCGGGGCGCACTCGATGACACAGGTGCTGTGCCCGTCGTCGTACGGGTAGCCGTAGCACCAGACCCAGCCGTGCGCGGTCTCGGCGAAGGCGAAGGTGAAGGAGTCGAAGACCCGGGTGGTGCCGAGCCACACGTAGTGATTGCGGCCCTCGGCGGCCTCGGTGCCGAAGTGGGCGGCGTGCCGGGTGCGCAGCGCGCTGTGGATGCCGTCCGCGGCGACGACCAGGTCGGCCTCGGGGAGGCTCCCGGGGGTGATCTCGTCCTCGAACTCCAGCCGGACGCCGAGTTCCCGGGCACGCCCGGCGAGGATCTCCAGGAGGCGGTGACGGCCGATGCCGTGACCGGCGTCGCCGGGCTGCCGGGCCACCTGCCCGCGGACGTGGGCGACACCCTGGGTCCAGCGCACCGAGTCGGCCTCGATGGCGCGGGCCGACTCGGGGTCACAGGCGTGCAGCCGGTCGAGCAGGGCGCGCCAGTAGGTGACACCCCACCCGTAGGTGGAGCCCTCGGGGTTGCGTTCGTGGACGGCGATGTCGTGGGACGGATTCTGCCGCTTGAGCAGGATCGCGAGGTACAGACCGGCGGGCCCGCCTCCGACGCAGACGACCTTCACTCACACACCCCTGGGTCTCACCGAATGTGGTCAATTGGCACCGGAGGGTAGCAGCGCGGGGACACCCGGCCGGGTTCTCGAATCGCGCCAGATCGACACCGTGAGCCACACCACCCGGACGGCGGACCGCGGCGAAGGATCACCGGCAAGCCGTGCGCCCGCGCAAGGAATTGCCCGTTCCGGGTCCGGCGGAGCCACCGCCACAGCAAGATCATCTTTGTTCAATCTTGTATGACATGTAACTAATTGTCCTGATCGCAGCCAACCCGGTCCGGGTGATTTCTCCCGCTCCGGGCTCGGCGGATAGGCATGCGGAGTCATCACCCGCACCCGTCACAGGAGCATCCGCATGCCCGGACCCACCCGCCGTCGCGCCCTCACCGCGGCGGCCGCCCTCGCCGCCGCGGCCGGCACCCAGTCCCTCCTCGCGCCCGGCGCCTCGGCCGCCGGCCACTCGCACGAGGGATCGCTCGAACCCTTCGACGAGGTCTACAAGGGCCGCCGAATACAGGGCCGGCCGACCGGCACGGACCCCATGGGCGGCATGCGGGGAACGGGCGGCGGTCACCACCACGGACACGGCGCCGGATACGCGGTGTCCGTCGACGGGGTCGAACTGCACGTGATGCGGAACGCCGACGGCAGCTGGATCAGCGTGGTCAGCCACTACGCCCCGGTCGCCGGCCCGCGCGCCGCCGCCCGCGCCGCGGTCGACGAACTACAGGGCGCGGCGCTGCTGCCGTTCCCCGCCAACTGACCGCCCCTACCGCCCCGTTCAAGGAGCTTTTCGCACATGACCGTACGCAGGAACCAGGCCGCACTGAGCGCCGACGAGAAGCGGCGGTTCGTCGCCGCCGTCATCGAGCTGAAGCACAGCGGGCGTTACGACGACTTCGTGCGCACGCACAACGCCTTCATCATGTCCGACACCGACGACTCGGAGCGCACCGGCCACCGTTCTCCGTCGTTCCTGCCCTGGCATCGCAGATTCCTGCTCGACTTCGAGCAGGCCCTGCAGTCCGTGGACGCCTCCGTCGCGCTGCCCTACTGGGACTGGAGCACCGACCGGACCGTCCGTTCCTCACTGTGGGCACCGGACTTCCTCGGCGGTACCGGGCGCAGCTCGGACGGCCGGGTGACGGACGGGCCGTTCGCCGGCGGCGGCGGGAACTGGCCGGTCAACGTCCGTGTGGACGGTCGTACTTATCTGCGCAGGTCGCTCGGGACGGGCGTGCGCGAGCTGCCGACCCGGGCCGAGGTCGACTCGGTCCTGTCCATGGCGACGTACGACATGGCGCCCTGGAACAGCGCCTCGGACGGCTTCCGGAACCATCTGGAGGGCTGGCGCGGGGTCAACCTGCACAACAGGGTCCACGTCTGGGTCGGCGGGCAGATGGCCACCGGGGTCTCCCCCAACGACCCGGTGTTCTGGCTGCACCACGCCTTCGTCGACAAGCTGTGGGCCCGCTGGCAGCGCCGCCACCCGGAGGCCGCCTACGTGCCGGGCGGCGGCACGCCGGACGTGGTGGACCTGGGCGAGACGATGAAGCCGTGGAACGACGTGCGGCCGGCGGACCTGCTCGACCACACGAGGTTCTACACGTTCGACACCCTGGAGGCCTGACCGGGTCCCCGCATCAGGCCTCGGCCGCCGTACGGCACTCCGGGTGGCCCCAGCCCTGCGGGTTCTTGGCGATCTGCTCGCCGGCCGCGTAGGAACGCCCGCACAGGCAGCGGCCGGGGAACTTCGCCTTGATGGTCCGGGACGAGGAGCCGGGGCCGGCCGCGTTCTTGCGCGGCGCCGCCTTGCGGCGCGGGGCCCCGGTGGAGGCGGCGGGCGCCTGCGACGGCGGCGGTACCGGGGAGCCGAGGGCGCTGCCCGCGGCCTCCTGGACCGTGGCCGCCTGGCTGGCCGCGCGGTCGGCGAAGTCGTTCAGCGGGTCGCCGTCGACCTGGTGGGCGGGGACGTACCGGAAGTCGACCGTGCGGCCGTCGAGGAGCTCGTCGATGCGGACGACCAGGTCCTGGTTGGCGACCGGCTTGCCCGCGGAGGTCTTCCAGCCGTTGCGCTTCCAGCCGGGCAGCCAGGTGGTGACGGCCTTCATCGCGTACTGCGAGTCCATCCGCACTTCCAGCGGCACGTCCGGGTCGGTGGCCGCCAGCAGCTGTTCCAGGGCGGTCAGTTCGGCCACGTTGTTGGTGGCCCTGCCCAGCGGCCCGGCCTCCCAGCGGGCGGGAGTCGCCGCGTCGTCGGACACCACCCAGGCCCAGCCGGCCGGTCCCGGGTTTCCCTTAGAAGCCCCGTCGCACGCGGCCACCACTCGTTCACGCATGGCCCCGATCATGCCACGGCCGGGCGTGGCGCCCGGCCGTGGCCCGGGATCCGCCCTGGTCAGACCTCTGTGCTGGACGGCATCCCGCCTTCGGTGGTCGTGACGTCGATCACCGAGAAGTTCGCGCCCTGCGGGTCGGTGAGCGCCGCCATGCGTCCGAAGGGACTGGTCATCGGCCCGAACCGGAGCACCGCGCCGAGCTTCGTCGCCTTGGCGACCGCCTCGTCGCAGTCGGCGACGGCGAAGTACACGTTCACGTACGAGGGCACCTCGGGCGGGAAGTCGTCGGTCATCCGCATCCGGCCGAGGACGGGCTGTTCGCGGAGGCTGAACGTGCGGAAGTCGACGTTGCTGTCCTCGATCTGCCGGACGGTGTACGGGAACAGGGCCGCGAGGAAGGGGTCGGCCTTCTCGGGCTCGCGGGTGAAGACCTCCGCCCAGCAGTAGGCGCCGGGCACGGCGGTGGCCTCGAAGCCCTCGTGGACGCCGCCCTGCCAGATCCCGAACACCGCGCCGCTGGGCTCACGGGCCAGGCACATCGTGCCGAACTCGCCGACCTGCATCGGCTCCATCAGCACCTCGCCGCCGTGCGCGCGGATCCGTCCGGCGGCGGCCGCGGCGTCCGGCGAGGCGAAGTACAGGCACCACTGCGAGTGCCCCTCCTGACCTGACATGGGCGGTACCACGGCGGCGACGGCCTTGCCGTCCACGTAGGCCTGGGTGTAGTTGCCGTACTCCGAGGACGACTCGCCGAAGGTCCAGCCGAGGACCTCGCCGTAGAAGCTCTTGGCCCCCTCCAGGTCGCCGAACATCGCGTCGGCCCAACAGGGGGTTCCTTCAGGTCGTACCGCCATCGCCGCGGCCCTTCCGATCGAGCGGGTTCTCCCGGTTCCTCACGCTAGCCACCGGGCCGACCGCCCGCGCGCCGAACGCCGGACTCCGGCGGACACTGGGAAGGGAGTCGGCGGCCTTCGGCGGACGGGGCGCGGTATGGCGGACGTGATGCGGGCGTGGTCGGTGGAGCGGCCCGGGCCGGTCGAGGCGGACCCGCTCCGGCTGGTCGAGCGGCCGGTGCCGGTGCCCGGGGCGGACGAGCTGCTGCTGCGGGTGCGGGCCTGCGGGGTGTGCCGCACCGACCTGCATGTCACCGAGGGGGATCTGCCGGTGCACCGGACCGGGGTGACGCCGGGCCACGAGGTGGTCGGCACGGTCGCGGCCGTGGGCGACGAGGTGGCGGACTTCGCGGTCGGCGACCGGGTCGGGGCCGCCTGGCTGCGTCGCACGGACGGCGTGTGCGCGTACTGCCTGCGGGGCTCCGAGAACCTGTGCCCGCGCTCGGAGTACACCGGCTGGGACGCCGACGGGGGCTACGCGGAGTACACGACCGTGCCGGCCGCGTTCGCCTACCGGCTGCCCGGCCGTCTCGACGACGTGGCGCTCGCGCCGCTGCTGTGCGCCGGGATCATCGGCTACCGCGCGCTGCGCCGGGCGTCGCTCCCGGCGGGCGGCCGGCTCGGTCTCTACGGCTTCGGTGGCAGCGCCCACCTGTGTGCGCAGGTGGCGCTCGCCGAGGGCGCGCGGGTGCACGTGCTCACCCGGGGCGCCGAGGCTCGGCGGCTGGCCGTGGAGCTGGGCGCGGCCTCGGCGCGGGACGCCTCCGCGGCGCCGCCCGAGCCGCTGGACAGCGCGATCCTGTTCGCGCCGGTCGGGGACCTGGTGCCGGTCGCGCTGCGCGCCCTGGACCGGGGCGGGGTGCTGGCGGTCGCGGGCATCCACCTCAGCGACGTGCCGTCGCTGAACTACGAGCGTGAGCTGTTCTACGAGCGGGAGCTGCGCAGCGTCACCTCCAACACCCGTGCCGACGGGCGGAAGTTCCTCGCCCTCGCCGAACGGCACGGCGTGCACGCGACCACCCATCCGTATCCGCTGTCGGAGGCCCCGCGGGCCCTGCGGGACCTGAAGGCCGGGCGCTTCGACGGGGCCGCGGTGCTGGTGAACGATCTTTCCTGAGCCCAATCCCCGGGCGCCCCGGGCGCTGAAGCGGGACGGCGGCGCACGATCGGGGAACACAACCTTTTCCACCCCGAACACCAGGTTTGCGCACCTAAGGCATGCAACCGCCCCTTTCGCGCCGTACCCGTAGATCACCAGGGCTGTTTGGCTTGTCCGTGCGCACCACCACCTCGCACACCACCGACCCTCCGGGTCACCGTTGTTCACCTCTCTGCTGGAGGGAATGTGTCCACACCGGACAGCGTCATCGGTTCCGCCGTCGACGAGCCCGAGCCGGATCCGACCGCCGACGGGCAGCTCACCAGCCTGAGCACCAGGGCGGCACGTCAGCTCGCCACGACCACCAAGTCCGAACCGCAGATGCAGGCCATCACCTCCCGGTGGCTGCTGAAGACACTGCCGTGGGTGGACGTCAAGGGCGGCACCTACCGGGTCAACCGGCGCCTCCAACTGCGCACCGGGCGGGGCCGGGTGAGCTTCGAGCACAACGGCGGGGACGACATCCGGGTCATCCCGCGGACCCTGACCGAGCTGCCGATCCTGCGCGGCTACGACGACCAGGACGCGCTGAACCAGCTCGCCGGCCGGTTCCAGCCCCGCGAGGTGCGCGCCGGGCAGGTGCTGTTCGAGGCCGGGCAGCCGGTCACCGAGACCTATCTGGTGGTGCACGGCCGGTTCATCCGGTACGCGGCCGGCAAGTACGGCGAGGAGGAGGTCGTCGGGGTCGTCACCGACGGCGACCAGATGGGCGACGAGGCGGTCGGCCAGACCGATCCGCTCTGGCTCACCTCGGTGCGCGCGGAGACGGCGGGTGTGGTCCTGGCGCTGCCGTGGGCGGTGGCCGAGGAGATCATGGACCGGGTGCCGTCGCTCGGCGCCCACCTCCAGGCCTACGTCGACCGGCAGCGGCTGCCGATGAACCGCAAGGGCGAGGCCGAGGTGCCGGTGCAGGCCGGCCACACCGGTGAGCCGACCCTGCAGGGCGGCTTCGTGGACTACGAACTCGCGCCGCGCGAGTACGAGTTGTCGCTCACCCAGACCGTGCTGCGGGTGCACTCGCGGGTCGCCGACCTCTACAACCACCCGATGGACCAGACCCAGCAGCAGCTACGGCTCACGGTCGAGGAGATCCGCGAGCGCCAGGAGTGGGAGCTGGTCAACAACCGGGAGTTCGGGCTCCTGCACAACATCGACTACGGGCAGCGGATCAGCTCGTTCACCGGTCCGCCGACCCCGGACGACATGGACGAGCTGATCTCCATGCGCCGCAAGACCAAGGTCATCCTGGCGCACCCCAAGGCGATCGCGGCCTTCTTCCGGCAGTGCAACCGGCGCGGCCTAGTACCCCCGTCCGCCAACATCGACGGGCACGAGATCCCGGCCTGGCGCGGGGTCCCGATCTACCCGTGCAGCAAGATCCCGATCAGCGACGACCACACCAGCAGCATCATCGCGCTGCGCACCGGCGAGGCCGACCAGGGGGTCATCGGCCTCCACCAGACCGGCATCCCCGAGGAGTTCCAGCCCGGCCTGAACGTCCGCTTCATGGGCATCAACGAGCAGGCCGTCATCAACTACCTGGTCACCGCCTACTACTCGCTCGCCGTCCTGGTCCCCGACGCGGCCGGGATCCTGGAGAACGTCCAGCTCGGCCGCACCGCCGACTGACGGCCTGGAGCACATCCATGAGCACAACGACCAGCGCCTACGCCCTGCCGGGACCGCCGAACATCGCGGAGCGGCTGCGCCCGGCCAAGCGGACCGGGGCGGTCCCCGGACTGCACTACCGGCCGGCCGTGCCCGCCGACCCGGAGAAGGCCGCCGAACTCGACCGCAGGCTGGAGGCCTGGGCCCGCGAACTCGACCTGTTCCCCGCCGCCTGGAAGGGGGACTTCTCCGACTTCCAGTTCGGCCGGGCCGTCGCCCTCCAGCATCCGGGCGGCCTGGACCTGGACCGGCTCACCGCGGCCGGCAAACTCCTGCTCGCCGAGAACATCGTGGACTCCTGCTACTGCGAGGAGGACGAGGGGCGGGGCGGATCCCGGCGGGGCCTCGGCGGCCCGTTGATCATCGCCCAGTCGGCGCTCGACCCGTACCACGGCATCCCTGAGCTGGAGGAGGAATGGCGCGAGGGCATCCGGGCCACCGGGCCCCTGCGGTCGTACCACTTCGCCCTCGCGGACTTCGCGGCCTTCGCCACGCCGAGCCAGACCGACCGGTTCGTGCACGACATGGCCCGGCTGCACATGGGCTACCTCGGCGAGGCCGCCTGGATGGAGACCGGGTACGTGCCGCGGGTCTGGGAGTACCTGGTGATGCGGCAGTTCAACAACTTCCGGCCCTGTCTGTCGATCGTCGACGCGGTGGACGGCTACGAACTGCCCGAGCCGCTCTACGCCCGGCCGGAGATCCAGCGGATCACGGCCCTGGCCTGCAACGCCACCACCATCGTCAACGACCTGTACTCCTTCACCAAGGAGCTGGCGAGCGACCCGGACCACCTGAACCTGCCCCAGGTGGTGGCCGCCAACGACCGGCGCGGGCTGAAGGCGGCCTATCTGAAGTCCGTCGACATCCACAACCGGGTCATGGACGCCTTCGAGGAGGAGTCGGCCGCCCTGTCCGCCACCTCCCCGCTGGTCGCACGCTACGCCGAGAGCCTCGCCGCCTGGGTCTCCGGGAACCACGAGTGGCACGCCACCAACACCAGCCGCTACCACCTGCCCGACTACTGGTAGCGATCGAGCCACATCCGAAACACCGTCAGAAACACTTCGAGGAGAACCTGTTGACGACCGCCCCTGTCGCTCGGAAGACCACCACGTCAGCCCCGGTGCCGACCCAGTCCAGGTACCAGAACAGCGTCGCGGAGTACTGGAACGCCGAGGAGAACCCGGTCAACCTCGAACTCGGAAAGATCGACGACCTCTACCACCATCACTACGGCATCGGTGAGGCCGACTGGTCGGTGCTCGACGAGACCGACGCCGACCTGCGCAGGGAACGCGTCACCACCGAGCTGCACCGCCTGGAGCACGCCCAGGCCGAGCTGCTCGCCTCGCACCTCGGCGCCCTCACGCCGGCCGACCGGGTCTTCGACGCGGGCTGCGGCCGTGGCGGCGGCAGCATCGTGGCGAACCTGCGCTACGGCTGCCAGGCCGACGGGGTGACCATCTCCGCCAAGCAGGCCGACTTCGCGAACGAGATGGCCCGCAAGCGGGAGGTCGGCGACAAGGTCCGCTACCACCACCGGAACATGCTGGACACCGGCTTCGAGACCGGCGGCTACGCGGCCTCCTGGAACAACGAGTCCACGATGTACGTCGAGTTGGAGCTGCTGTTCGCCGAGCACGCCCGGCTGTTGCGCCGCGGCGGCCGCTACGTGACGATCACCGGCTGCTACAACAACGCCTACGGGCAGGCCTCCCGCGAGGTGTCCCTGATCAACGCCCACTACATCTGCGACATCCACCCACGGTCGGAGTACTTCCGGGCGATGGCCGCCAACCGCCTGGTGCCGGTCCACGTGGAGGACCTCACCGCGGCCACGATCCCGTACTGGGAGCTGCGCAAGCAGGCCGACCACCTGGTGACGGGGATCGAGGACGCGTTCCTCACCGCGTACAAGAACGGCAGCTTCCAGTACCTGCTGATCGTGGCCGACCGGGTCTGACCGGCCGGCTGTGCACGAGGGGGCGGTGTCCGCGGACACCGCCCCCGTCCCCGTACGGCTCACTCCCCCGCGTACGCCTTCCGCAGCGCGGCGATGTCCAGCTTGCCCATCGCGTACATGGCCCGGGTGGTGCGCGCGGCCTTCTCCGGGTCGGCGTCGCCGATCATCTCGATCAGCCCGTCCGGGATGACCTGCCAGGACATGCCGTACCTGTCCTTGAGCCAGCCGCAGGGACCCGGCTCGCCGCCGTTCTCGGTGAGCTTCGCCCAGTAGTGGTCGACCTCCTCCTGACCGTCGCAGTAGATCTGGAAGGAGATCGCCTCGGTGAACCTGAACTGCGGGCCGCCGTTGATGGCGACGAACTTCTGCCCGTTGGCCGTGAAGTCGACGGCCAGCACCGACCCCGGCTCCCCCGGCCCGGCCTCGTTGTACCGGCCGACCTTCCCGATGCTGGAGTTCTTGAAGATCGACACGTAGTAGTGGGCGGCCTCCTCGGCCTGCCCGTCGAACCAGAGGCACGTGGTGAATCCGTCGGCGGTCATGGACACCTCCTGGGAGCGGGGAACGCGGTCATGTGTACCGACCGGTCCTCGCCAGGAAACTCATCGGTCGGGGCCGGCACCGGGCAGCGGGCCGACACCCCGGACTCGTGGCGCCGCCGAAAAACGCCGGCCCCGAGGCGGAGGCAGCGGCATCCTGCCCACTGTGGACGCGCTGGAATTCAGGGTGCAGGACCGCGGGCTGCGGAACATCTTCGACCAGGACGCCGAGCGGTACGAACGAGCCCGGCCGCGCTACCCCGCCGCGCTGGTCGAGGAGCTGGTCCGGGTCACGGGGGCCGGGCCGGACGTCCGGGTGCTGGAGATCGCCCCGGGCACCGGCAAGCTCACCGCCGACCTGGCGCGGTCCGGTTGCTCGATCACGGCCGTGGAGATCGGCCCGGGCATGGCCGCCGTGGCCCGCCGGCAGCTGGCGCCGTTCCCGCAGGTGGAGGTGGTGGTGTCCGCCTTCGAACAGTGGGAGCCGCCGCCGGCGCCGTTCGACGCGGTGGCCTGCGCGACCGCCTTCCACTGGCTCGACCCGGCGGTCCGGCTGCCGAAGGCGGCCCGGGCACTGCGCCCCGGCGGACTCCTCGGCATCGTCTCCACCCACCACGTGGCGGGCGGCACCGAGGACTTCTTCGCCGAGGTCCAGGCGTGCTACGAGCGATGGGATCCGGCCACCCCGCCGGGCCTGCGCCAGACTCGGGAGGCGGATCTCGCGACCGACACGACCGAGTTCACCGGGTCCCCGTACTTCACCGGCGTCGCCGTGCAGGGCCACGCCCAGGAGATCACGTACACCACCGGCCAGTACCTGGACGTGCTGCTCACCTACTCGAACCACCGCGCGCTCCCGGAGACGGCCCGGAACGGCCTGCTCGCGAGCGTCCGTGAGCTGATCGACACCCGGTACGGCGGTGTCGTCACCAAGCGGTACTGGCACGAGCTGGTCACCGCCGTTCGGGTCGGGACGTAGTCGGCGGTCCACTCTCCGCCACCGGCGGTTTTCCGCCAGGGCTGAAGACGGGGCGCATGCGTCGCGTCACCCCGGGTACCCGAGCTTCGAGGCACGCATAAGGCGTCCGGTTCCGGGTACCCGGGGCTGGGCACCACCTGTGAAGGGCCGGGACGACACCGGCCGAAGAGGCAGCCGCCGCAACGTGAGTGACCTGGGAGAGGACATGAACACCGCCGGGATCCGGTCGGAAGCAGTGAACACCGCTCACCCCGTCGAAGCGTGGACGACGGAGGGGGCACTGCCAGGAATCGAGGACCCGAAGACCGTAGCCCCGCGCGACGCACGCGAGCTGTCCCGGCAGTTCTTCCAGCGGATCACGGAGCTGGAGGAAGGCACCCACGAGTACCAGTACGCCCGTAACACGCTGATCGAGATGAACATGTCGCTGGTCCGGTTCGCGGCCGGACGGTTCCGCAACCGCGGGGACGACATGGAGGACATCGTCCAGACCGGGATGATCGGCCTGATCAAGGCCATCGACCGGTTCGAGCTGTCGCGCGAGGTCGAGTTCACCTCCTTCGCGCTGCCGTACATCGTGGGCGAGATCAAGCGGTTCTTCCGGGACACCACCTGGGCGGTGCACGTGCCGCGCCGGCTCCAGGAGCTGCGGGTGGAGCTGGCCAAGGCGCGCGAGGAGCTCTCCAGCCGCCTGGACCGGGATCCCACGGTCGCCGAGCTGGCCACGTTGATGAACCTGTCCGAGGACGAGGTGGTCGAGGGCCAGCTGGCCGCCAACGGCTACAACTCCTCCTCCCTGGACGCAGCGCTGACCGGGGACGGCCCGGAGGACGGCGAGGCGGTGCTGGCCGACTTCATCGGGGTCGAGGAGGAAGGCCTGCGCCTCGTGGAGGACTTCCAGTCGCTGGCCCCGCTCATGGCCGAGCTGAGCGAACGGGACCGGGAGATCATCCATCTGCGGTTCGTGGAGGAGGCCACCCAGGCGGAGATCGGTGAGCGGCTCGGCTGCTCCCAGATGCATGTCTCCCGCCTGATCAAGCGGATCATCATGCGGCTGCGTCAGGGGATGCTGGGCGAGCTCGGCTGCGCCTGACCGCGAGATCCACGGGCGCCGCCCCGCACCGGTGCGTGGGGCGGCGCCCGTGGTGACGGTCACCGGGGGAAGCGCACCAGCGCGCGTACCCGCTTGCCGACCGGTACCCGTTCGGCGATCACTTCCGCGGACAGGGCATGGACGATCTCCAGCCCGTGATGGCCGACCCGCTCGGGGTCCTTGGGGAAACGCCGGGGCAGGGCGACGCTGCTGTCGTACACCGAGACCAGGACCGCGCTGTCGGTGCCCTCCAGTTCGAGGATGTACGGGCCGTTGCTGTGCCGGTCCGCGTTGGTCACCAGCTCGCTCACCACGAGCAGCAGCTCACCGTCGGCCCTGGGATCGATCGCGGCGCACCACTCGGTCCTGAGCTGCTCCAGGAAACCGGCCGCGAAGTCCCGCGCCTCGGCGATGCAGCCGGGCTCGCCGGTGTAGTGCGCCGCGCGTCGCAGCGGCTCCACGGGTACGTCGAAGCCAGTCGGTATCACTGCCCCGCCCAGGTTTTCGATCATGCGTGTCTCTCCAGGAGGCCGACCCGGCCCGTCGCTGTTGCATCCATGCTCGTACCCCGAGTGCGCGGCGACACTCCCCGGGGGTGTTCGCCGATCGCGCACATCTCACGTCGCGCTGGTCACAGTCCCGGCGAACCGGGGGGCGGCCGAGCCGGGCGGTACCTGCCGGGCCTAGGACGCCGGGGCGGCGGACGACACCGCGGACCCGGGGCCGTGCGACGGCGGCGACGCCGCGGACTGCGCGGACTGCGCGGACTGCGGGGCGAGCGGCTGCGCGGAGGACGGCGGCTCGGACAGCGGTCCTCGCGACTTCGGCGGCTGCGACGCCGGCGACTCGTTCTTCGGGGACTCGGTACGAGGGGACTGGCTCTGGGTCTGCGGGGACTGCGTCTTCGGCGACTCGGTCTTCGGTGACTCGCTCCTCGCAGGCGCCGACGACGGCGGTTCGGAGGACGGCGGCTTCGAGGACGGCGGTGCGGACGGGGACGGCGCTGCGGACGAGGGCGGCTTCGACGCCGGCGACTGCGCGGACGGGGAGTTCGGGGACAGGGAGTTCCGTGACGGCGGGTTCGTCGACGGGGGCCTGGAGCCGTTCCCCGGGCTCGTCGGTGTCGACGGGCCGGACGAGGCCGGCGGGCACGGGGTGGTGCCGGCCGACCCGGGTCTGCCGGACGCGGGCGGGCAGCCGTGGTGGGGCGGCGGGTTCATGGGGTCCGGGTCGGCCGGGGGCCTGGCCGGACGGTCGTCGTGGCCGGTGTGGTCGCCGCGGTGGCGGCCGAACCAGTCGTGGTGCTCGTGGTCGAAGACGACGAACACCTTGACGATCTGCGCGGCGGGTGCGACGACGACCACGTTCCCGGGCCGGTAGGCGGTCCAGGCGGTGCCGACCGTCCTCGGGGTGGACCGCTGCGCGACCGGCGGGGCGAGCGGGTTGCCGCAGGCACACCGCAGCCGGGGCACGCCGTGCCCGTCGACCATGACGGCGGTGCCCGCCTGGAGGACGGACTGGTAGGTGGTCGCCCCGCCGTCGCGGTAGCCGTGCGCGGTGACCCGGGTGTCCGCGCGCAGCTGTACGGGGGTGAGGGAGCGCAGGTAGGCGGGGACGCCCGCGGGCCGGACGCCGACCTGCTGGGCGAACGCCCTGTTGCGGGACGGGGCGGCCTGGAGATACCTGATCTGCTGTTCGACGTCGCAGCTGGTGCTGTTCTTCGTGCCGCTGTAGAGGCCGGGCGCCCCGCCGCTCACCCCGCGCACCTCGTTCACCGACGCGCCGGACCCGACCGGGGCGGCGGACACCTCTGCGGCGGTGCTCTTCCTGGCGGTCGACTCGGTGAACGGGTCCTGGCCGGAGCTGTTGGCGGCCTGCAGGAAGACCTCGCCGCGCCGGCCGGAACTTTCGCCCGAACGGGTGAGGACCACGGCCAGGGCCGCGGCCACCACCACGGCGGTGGTGAGCGTCGCGACCCGGGGGGCCGACCTCCACCACGGCCGGTGCGGCTCGCCACCCTGCCCGTCACCGCCGCCGGGCGGCTGCGCGGGGGGTCCGGGAGGTGGCCCGGAGGGCCCGGACAACGGGCCGGAGGGAGGTCCTGTGGGGCGGCCGGACGACGGCGGTTCGACGCTCACGCACTCATCTCCCCGGTGCGGTAAACGGCATCCATGAAAAATGCCTCATTTGGGGCATGTCGTGGCAAATGTGCGCCGGTCCTGCACCGTCCGCAAGCCGACGCGGACGGACCACCCGGCGGGCGCCGGGGGCGGGGGGTGCCTAGCGTGACAGCGTGCGTCCCCCCATCGCCTCCGAGCGGCCGGTGGCCGCGCCGGCCGACCGGCCCGTGCCCCGGCACGGCTGGCCGCCGGCCCTGGCCGTGGTGCTGGCCGCGTCGGTCGCGATGCTCGTGGTGGCCGCGGCGGGGCTGTGGGCGGCGGGCGCGACGGACCTGCCGAGGGGCGCGTTCCTGCCGGTGGTTCTCGCGACCGTGGTGGCCGCGGTCGGCGGCGCCGTCGAACTGTCGGGGAACGCGGGCGAACTGGCCCGCACGAACGCCGGGCTCACGGTCCTACCGCTGTCGGTGACGCTGGTCGGGGCGCTGGTCGCCGCCGGGGGCTTCCTGCGGCCGCTGCGGCACCGTGCGGTGGCCGGGGCCGGGGAGCTGGCCGGGTGGGCGACGCGGATCGCCGTGCTGTGGCTGCTCGCGCTGACCGGGCTCGCGACCGGGGCCCGGCACACCTTCGCGGTGGACGTGGGCAGCGGCACCCTCAGCGATCTCACCGGCGCGCTCGGCGCCGCACCCGAGGCCGGCTTCACGACCGATGTGCCGCAGACGGCCGGGTTCGGGCTGCTCTGGCTGGCCGGCGTCCTGCTGCTGGCGCTGCTGGTGTCGCGCGGGGCGCCGCTGCCGGGGCGCCTGCTGCGCTTCCAGGCCTCGGTGCGCCCGGCGGCGTACGCGATGGTCGTGCTCCTGCTGGCGTACGTCGTGCTGGCGCTGGTGATCGCCCTGGTCACGATGGTGACCCGCGGGCACGCCAGGGAGACCCTCGCGGTGATCCTGCTCGGGCTGCCCAACCTGGCCTGGCCGGCCCTCACGCTCGGTCTGGGCGCCACCTGGAGGGGCAGGGTCGACGGGCCGTTCGGGCTGCCGGTGCCGAAGGTGCTCGCCGAGGTGCTGCGCACACCGGACGTCTCGACGCTGAACCTGCGCACGGTCACCGCCCACGACGGCCGTTGGTGGTGGCTGGCCGGGGTTGCCGCGGTGCTGGTGCTGGCGGCCGCGGTCCTGATGGCGGCCCGTTCCCCGGCCCGGGTCCGCGCCTGGCAGCACGCCCTGCACCTGGCGGCGGCCCTCGCACCGACCGTGCTGACGCTGTGTCTGACCGGCCGGATCTCCACCCACTACGGCCTCTCCCTGCTCGGCGTCGGCGACCTGGGCGGCAACCTGTCCGGTGAACTGCTGCTGGAGCCCGTGCTGTGGTCCGCGGTGGGCCTGGGCGCGCTGTGGGGACTGGTCGCCGGGTTCCTGGGCGCGTTGCTGGCCCGTCCCGTGCGCCGGCGGGGCGAGGTGGCGGCCTGAGCACACCCCGCCGTCAGCGGTCACCGTCGGGTGCGACCACCCGGGTCGGATCACGGCCGTCGGGTGCGACCACCCGGGTCGGATCACGGCCGGGACCGCCGCGCCCCGGACCTGCGCGGTCGGTGACGTACGTGGACAGCCGCCGCCCGTCGCCGTACAGCCAGCGTCCCTCCGCCGGGTCGTACAGCCACATCGACTCCCCGTCGACCACCACACCGATGCGCAGCCCGTGCGTACGGCCCCGGAAGGACTCCCCGTCGAGGCCGCCGGCGGCCAGTTCCTCGACGGCGGCCCGGTAGCCGGTGAGCGCCTCGGCGGCGCGGGCCAGGAGGGGGCGCGGGTCGGTCGTCTCGGTGGGCGGGCCGCCGGTGACCGGCGGGTCCTGGGGCACGGCGACGAGGTAACGGCCGTCGACCCAGGCGGACCAGCCGTTGGCGCAGCTGATGTGCGCCCAGTCGCCGTGCCGTTCGACGAGCTGGACGGGCAGCAGCGGGTCCAGGGGCACGGTGGGCCGGGCCGGGTCGGGCGCCTCCCAGGCGGGCATGCCGTCGCCGGGGACGACGTGGGTGGGCCGGAATCCTGGCGTCGTCGCCATCGGTCGCCTACTTCCGCATCACGGCCGGTTCATGGCGGCGCAGCAGCCGGGACAGCACACAGCCGAAGACGACCGCCAGCACCACCAGCATGAGCATGTTCCGCAGCCAGACGCCCGCCGAGTGCCGGAAGAGGGGGTCGGCGGTGAAGGATCCGGGCACGATCCGGTGCAGTTCGACGGTGCCGGCCATGGCGCCGAGCGCCCAGCGCGAGGGCACCAGCCAGGCGACCTGTTCGAGTCCGGGCACGCCGTCCAGCTTCAGCAGGGTCCCGCAGAAGACGACCTGGACGACGGTGAGCAGCACCAGCAGCGGCATCGTCACCTCCTCCTTGCGGACCAGCGCGGAGATGAGCAGGCCGAGCATCATCGCGGTGAAGGAGAGCACGGCCACGGCGACGGTGATCTCCAGCAGCGGCGGCATCAGCACCCCGTCGCCGCCGGGCGCGTCGAGGTCGACCCCGGCCAGGCCGACCTGGGTGAGCACGACCGCCTGGAGCACGGTGACGGCCCCGAGGACGACGACCTTCGACATCACGTACGCCGATCTGGGCAGGCCCACGGCTCTCTCGCGCTGGTAGATGACCCGCTCCTTGACCAGCTCGCGCACGGCGTTGGCCGCGCCGGTCAGCACCCCGCCGACGCACAGGGTGAGCAGGGCGTTGGTCGCGGTGTCGAAGGTGAGCTTGTTCCCGGCGACGGCCCGGGCCATGGCCCCCATCACGAACGGCAGCCCGATCATGATGGCGAGGAAGGTCCGGTCGGCGGCGAGCGCGGCCGTGTAGCGGCGCACCAGCGTCGAGAACTGGGCCCCCCAGCTGCGCGGCCTGGGCGGCGGGGCCGCGGTCACCGGCCCGGAGCGCGGCACCACCGGCTGCGCACTGGAGTTCACGATGTACTTGCGGTGGTACGACGAGGCGCGGTACTCCCCCGCCCAGTCCCGAGCGGTGTCCCGCTCGAACGCCTCGAAGGCCTCGGGCCACTCGTCGAACCCGAAGAAGCCGAGGGCGTCGCCGGGCGGCCCGAAGTAGGCGGTCCGGCCGCCCGGCGCGAGGACGAGCAGGCGGTCGCAGGTGTCGAGACTGAGCACGCTGTGGGTGACGACGATGACGGTCCGGCCGTCGTCGGCGAGTCCGCGCAGCATGTTCATCACCGAGCGGTCCATCCCGGGGTCGAGTCCGGAGGTCGGCTCGTCCAGGAAGAGCAGGGACGGTTTCGTCAGCAGTTCCAGGGCGACGCTGACCCGCTTGCGCTGCCCGCCGGAGAGGCTGTGCACGGGCTGCTCGGCGCGCTGTTCGAGGCCCAGTTCCCGGATGACCTCGTCCACCCGCTGCCGGCGCTCGGCCTTCGCGGTGTCCTCGGGGAAGCGCAGCTCGGCGGCGTAGGTGAGGGCGCTGCGCACGGTCAGCTGGACGTGCAGGATGTCGTCCTGCGGGACCAGGCCGATGCGCTGGCGCAGCTCGGCGTAGTCGCGGTAGAGGTCGCGGCCGTCGTAGAGGACGGTGCCGTGCTCGGCGGGGCGCTGGCCGGTGAGGGCCCCGAGCAGGGTGGACTTGCCGGCGCCGCTCGGTCCGACCACCGCCAGCAGGCACTTCTCGCCGACCGGGAAGGAGACGTGGTCCAGCAGGATCCTGCGGCCGTGGTCGACGGCGACGGTCAGTTCCTGGACGTCGAGGGAGACCTCGCCGGTGTCGACGTACTCCTGCAGCTCGCCGTCGACAAGGCAGAAGGCGGAGTGGCCGATGCCGACGACGTCGCGGGGGCCGAGCGGGGCCCGGGTGACGGCGCGGCCGTTGAGGTAGGTGCCGTTGTGGCTGTCGAGGTCGACGATCTCGTGGCTGCCGTCGGGGTGGCTGCGCAGTTCGGCGTGGTGGCGGGAGACGGTCAGGTCGTCGACGACGATGTCGTTGCCGGTGGCGCGGCCGATGCGGACCGTGCGGGCCGGGAGCCGCCGTACCGAGGAGGGCCGGCGGAAGGTGCCCGTCCGGGCGGGCATGGAGACGACGGATGGTCGGTCCGCGGCGGGTGCGGGGCGGCCGCTCAGGACGGCGGACGGCCCGTCGGTGGGGCTGCCGAAGCGGATCACCGTGCCCGGTCCGACCTCCCACTCGCGGATGCGGCGGCCGTCGGCGTAGGTGCCGTTGGTGCTCTGCTCGTCCTCCAGCGTCCAGTGGCCGTCGTCGGGCCGCAGCACCGCGTGGTGCCACGAGACCCGGGCGTCGTCGATGACGATGTCGCTCAACGGGTCCCGCCCGACGTGGTAGTCGCGGCCCGGGCTCATCACCGTGGATCCCGTGTCCGTCTCCAGGACGAGCTCGGGCGCCGTCGAGGCGACCGGCCACTCCGCCATGGTCGGAATTCTACCGATCCGCCCGCTTCTGTGCCTGGTCAGGGCTGCCCGGGCCGCCGCTTGTCAGGGGTCAGGCGACGGGGACGACGAGGGCCGGGATGGTGCGCTGCATCCGGAGGGCGTCGATGGACTCGGCGAGCAGTTCGTACTCCGTGGTGTCGTCCTGGAGAGCGATCCGCACCAGCCGCCCGTCGGCCAGTTCGTCGGCGACCAGTTCCTGCCGGGCCGCGTCGGCGCACCAGGCGCGCAGCAGGCCGGGCACGTCGGAGACGGTCCCGGCGACCGGGACCAGTGACCCGTGCGGGAACCTGGGGTTCTCGGGTAAGGGGTCGAGGCGTTCCGCGATCCAGGAGGCCCGGTCCCGTAACCACCACAGCGCCAGCGCCAGGGTCGGCGCACGGTAGGTGCCGAGCGGAACGCCGATGCGCTGCCCGCCGCACGTGCCGTATGCCGTGACATGGCACAGGAATTCGTCGTGCACGATCACTCCCCCGTAGCTCGCCGGTGTGCCGTCGCGGCCGGGTTTCCGTGCGGCTCCTGTGCGGTGAAGTGCTCCTGACATTCGAGTATGTTCACTTTCGAAACACTGTCACCACATCTTTCCGGCCAGTCTCTTGGCATATTCCGCCTGCGAATTGGCCGAAATGTGTGGGCTGCACCGGCGGGCCTTCATTACCCGAGGGGTAATCGACCCGTCACGCGGACCGGGGGCATGGTGGTGCCAACGGATCGCCACACGCCGCGATCCAGCCCCTGACCAGCAGTGACGACCTCGATGGAGGCTGATTCACCATGTCCGTGAACACCGACCGTTACCAGACCGCGGCCGCCCGCTACTTCGAGGCCTGGAACGCCACCGAGCCGGAGGCGCTGACGAAGGCGGTCGCCGAGGCCTGGGTCCCGGAGGGCGCTTACACCGACCCGCTCGCGGACGTCGCCGGACATGCGCAGATCACGGCCGTGATCGCGGCGGCGCACGAGCAGTTCCCCGGTTTCGTCTTCCGGCCGCTCGGGACCGTCGACGGCCACCACGACACGGCCCGCTTCGGCTGGGAGCTGGTGAACGAGGCCGGGGAAGGCTCGGCGCCGGTGGCCGGTTTCGACGTGGTCACGCTCAGTGAGGACGGCCGGATCGTCCGGGTACTCGGCTTCCTGGACCGGGTTCCGGCCGGGGCGTGAGCGCGTGCCCGCGATGACCGGGTGAGGGCTCGTGCCGGTCGCCGGGCGACGATTCGGGTCGACCGCCCGGCGACGAAACCGCTTGGCCACCGGGTGACGATTCGGGTCGATCACCGGGCGGCGGCCGGCCGGCTCACCGGTTGATGATCGCGTCGATCCGCACCAGCTCCTCCGCGTCGAAGTCGAGGTTCCCGATGGCGCCGACGCAGTCCTCGACCTGCTGCGGGCTGCTGGCACCGATCAGCGCGGAGGTCACCCGGCCGCCGCGCAGCACCCAGGACAGGGCGAGCTGGGCCAGGCTCTGGCCGCGGCCCTTGGCCACCTCGTCGAGGTCGCGCAGCTGGGCGACCAGGTCCGCGGTGACCGCGTCCGAGTTCAGGAACGGGCTGTCGCTCGCGGCCCGCGACCCCTCCGGGATGCCGTCGAGGTAGCGGCCGGTGAGCAGGCCCTGCTCCAGCGGGGAGAAGACGATGGAGCCGACCTGGAGCTCGTCGAGGGCGTCCAGGACGCCCTCGGTCTCCGGGCGGCGGTCGAGCATCGAGTAGCGCGGCTGGTGGATCAGGAGCGGCGTGCCGAGCTCGCCGAGGATCCGGGCCGCCTCGCGGGTCTGCTCCGCCGAGTAGTTGGAGATGCCGACGTACAGCGCCTTGCCCTGCTGGACCGCCGAGTGCAGGGCACCCATCGTCTCCTCCAGGGGAGTCTCCGGGTCCGGGCGGTGCGAGTAGAAGATGTCGACGTAGTCCAGGCCCATCCGGGTCAGGGACTGGTCGAGCGAGGAGAGCAGGTACTTGCGCGAACCCCACTCGCCGTACGGACCGGGCCACATCAGGTAGCCGGCCTTGGTGGAGATGACCAGCTCGTCGCGGTGGCTCGCGAAGTCCGCCCGGAGGGCCTCGCCGAACGCGGACTCGGCGGCGCCGGGCGGCGGGCCGTAGTTGTTGGCGAGGTCGAAGTGGGTGACGCCGAGGTCGAAGGCGCGGCGCAGGACCGCGCGCTGGGTCGTCACGGGCCGGTCGGGCCCGAAGTTGTGCCACAGGCCGAGCGACAGCGCGGGGAGCTTCAGGCCGCTGCGGCCGCTGCGGCGGTACGGCATGTCGGCGTAGCGGTCGGGGTGTGCGGTGTACAACGCGACTCCAGAGGGGTGGGCACAGGAACTACCGATGCCACTCTTTCCCGAGCCGCGGACAGTGGTCCAACAGGAGAATCCGATGGAATTGTGCGACTAAGCTGCTCAATCATGGAACTGCGCCACCTCCAGCACTTCGTCGCGGTCGCCGAGGACCAGCACTTCACCCGGGCCGCCGAGCGGCTGATGGTGTCCCAGTCCGGTCTGTCGGCGTCGATCCGGGCCCTGGAGCGGGAGCTGCGGGCCCCGCTGTTCGTGCGCACCACCCGCCGGGTGACGCTGACCGAGGCCGGCCGGGCGCTGCTCGGCGAGGCGGAGCGGATCCTCGCCCAGGTGCGCTCCGCGCACGAGGCGGTGGCCGCGGTGCAGGGCGTGCTGCGCGGGACGCTGGCGCTGGGCACCGAGCAGTGCATCGCCGGGGTGCACGTGGCGGGGCTGCTCGCCGCGTTCCGGCGCCGTCACCCGGACGTGGAGATCCGGCTGCGGCAGGCCGGCTCGGGGGCGCTCGCCGAGGAGGTGGCGGCGGGCCGGCTCGACCTGGCCTTCGCCTACCGCACCCAGGACGACACCGACCAGCTGCGCTCGGTGTCCCTGACCTGCGAGCCGATGACCGTGCTGTGCCATCCCAGCCACCGGCTGGCGACGGCCGGCGCGGCCGTGACCCCGGAGGACCTCGGCGGGGAGGTGTTCGTCGACTTCCACCCGGACTGGGGCCCGCGCCGCTCCACCGACGCGGCCTTCGCCGACGCGGGCGTGCGGCGCACGGTCGCCCTGGAGGTCAACGACGTGCACAGCCTCCTCGACCTGGTCGACGAGAACCTCGGCGTCGCCGTCGTACCCCGGCACTTCCGCCACAAGCGCCCCACGCTGGCCGCGCTCGCGCTCAAGGACACGGACGAGACCGCCTACGAGACGGTCGCCCTGCTGCCGCCGGAGACGGCCACCAGCCCCGCGGCCCGCGCGCTGATCACCCTCCTGGAAACAGGGGGCCTGGCACCACCCCAGGACGGGCCCTGCCCCTCCTGACCCGGACCGCCCGCCGCCGCAGACTCGTGGATGTCCACGACGACGACGCGACGGGGAGTACGGAGATGGCGGAACACACACGGCGCACGGTGCTGCGCGGGGCGGCGGGCATGGCGGTGGCGGGCGCGCTGACGGGAGCGGCGGCCCGTCCGGCGCGGGCGGCAGCCGTGGCGGCCGCCGCGGAACGCAGCTTTCCCTTCCTGACGGGCGCCTTCGCCCCGGTCACCGAGGAGCTCACGTCCTTCGACCTGCCGGTCACCGGCCGCATCCCGGGCGACCTGAACGGCCGTTACCTGCGCAACGGCCCGAACGTGCTCGGCCTGGAGGATCCGCGCGCCCACCACTGGATGCTGGGCGCGGGCATGGTGCACGGGGTGCGGCTGCGCGACGGCCGTGCCGAGTGGTACCGCAACCGCTGGGTGCGGTCCTCGCAGGTGACGGCGGAGCTGGGCGAGACCTACCCCGGTCCGGTCCCGCCGGACGACTTCGCCTGCAACACCCATGTCGTCCCCTACCGGGGGCGGATCCTCGCACTCCAGGAGAGCGGCCCGCTGCCGTACGAACTCGACGGCGAGCTCAACACGGTGGGCAGCTACGACTTCCGGGGGTCCCTGGAGGGCGCCTTCACCGCGCACACCAAGTACGACGCGCACGCTGACGAGTTGCACGCGATCGCCTACTACCCGACCTGGGACCACGTCCGGCACTTGGTCGTGGGCCCGAGCGGCCGGCTCGCCCGCACCACCCGGATCCCCGTCGCGGACGCGCCGATGATGCACGACTTCGCACTCACCGGGAAGTACGTGGTCGTCTTCGACATCCCGGTCACCTTCGACGCGGCGGCCGCCGGGGCGGGCGCACCGGTGCCCTACGTCTGGAACCGTGAACACCCGGCGCGGGTGGGCGTGATGCCCCGCTCCGGGGGCGCCGTCCGGTGGTTCGGGATCGACCCGGTCTTCTACTCGCACACCCTGAACGCCTACGACGAGGGCGGGTCCGTGGTGATCGACCTGACGACGTACCCGGCGCCGTTCGACGTCGCGAGCAGCACCACCGACGGTCCGCACGCGGTGGGCACCGCGAGGCTGGAGCGCTGGACCGTCGACCTGCGCCGCGGGCTGGTGCGCAGGCGCACCCTCGACGACCGGCCGCAGGAATTCCCGCGCGTCAACGAGGAGCTGGTGTCTCGCCGGCACCGCTACGGCTACTCGGCGGCGGCCGCCGAGATGTCCGTCGCCTATCTGGCCGGCGACGGCAACCCGCCGGACCGCGCCTTCTCCGACGCCCTCTTCAAGCACGACCTCGCACGGGGCACGGCCGAGGTGCACCGGCTGCCGAGGGGCGCGGCGGCGGGCGAGGCGGTGTTCGTGCCGCGCGCACACGGGCGCCGGGAGGACGACGGGTACGCGATCGCCTACGTCCACAACCCGGACCGCGGCGCCGCCGACCTGCTGATCCTCGCCGCGCAGGACTTCACCGGCGAGCCGCTGGCCCGGGTGCACCTGCCGGGCCGGGTGCCGCTCGGTTTCCACGGAAGCTGGATTCCGGACGCATGACGACCGGCGATGCGCGATCGTGGTCGTATGCATGCAAGGGACATCCTCATCGACGGCTTCGGCCGCATCCAGGAAGAAGTCCATGCCGCCCTCGACGGCGCCGACCCCGACCTGCTCAACAGGCTCCCCGCTCCCGACGCCAACTCCGTCACCTGGCTGGTCTGGCACCTCACCCGGATCCAGGACGACCACATCGCCGACGCCTTCGACCTCGACCAGGTGTGGCTGGCCCAGGGCTGGGAGAAGCGTTTCGGCCTCGGCCTGCCGCCCCGTGACCACGGGTACGGCCATACGCCGGCCGAGGTCGCGAAGGTCAGGGTGGACTCCGGCGACCTGCTGACCGGCTACCACGACGCGGTGTACGAGCAGACCCTGGGCGTGCTGCGCGAGCTCCCGGCCAAGGACCTGGAGCGGATCGTGGACACCCGCTTCGATCCGCCGGTCACGTTGGGCGTGCGGCTGGTGAGCGTCCTGTCCGACGACCTCCAGCACGTCGGACAGGCCGCCTATCTGCGGGGGCTGCTTCAGAGCACGGAGGCGTAGCCCGGCAGGACGACGTCCTCGATGAGGGCCCTGCGCTCGTCGAACGGGATGAACGCGCTCTTGAGGGCGTTCACCGTGACCGTGCGCAGGTCCTCGACGGTCCAGCCCGCCTCCTCGACCAGCAGGGACATCTCCCGGGTCATCGTCGTCCCCGAGACCAGCCGGTTGTCGGTGTTGAGGGTGACCCGGAAGCCCAGCTCCTTCAGTTCGGTGATCGGGTGCTCGGCGATGGAGACGGCGCAGCCGGTCTGCAGGTTGGAGGTGGGGCACATCTCCAGGGCGATCCGGCGGTCGCGCACCCAGCCGGCGAGGCGGCCGAGCTTGCCGTCCACGATGTCCTCGGTGAGGCGCACGCCGTGCCCGATGCGCTGGGCGCCGCACGCCTGGACCGCCTGGTGGATGCTGGGCAGGCCGAACGCCTCGCCTGCGTGGATGGTGAAGGGCACGCTCTCCTCGCGCAGGTACCGGAAGGCGTCCAGGTGGTCGGCGGCCGGGAAGCCGGCCTCGGCACCGGCGATGTCGAAGCCGACGACACCGGCGTCCCGGTAGGCGACGGCCGCTTCGGCGGCCTCACGGACCCGGTCGAACATCCGCATCCCGCAGAGCAGCGTGCCCACGCGGACGGGCGTGCCCGCGGCAGCGGCCTTCGCCATACCGGCGGCGAGCCCCTCCTGCACGCTCTCGACCACCTCGTTCAGCGTGAGGCCGCCCTGGACGTTCAGCTCCGGCGCGTAGCGCACCTCGCCGTAGACGACACCGTCGGCGGCCAGGTCCAGGACGTACTCCTCGGCGACCCGCCGCAGCCCCTCCCTGGTCTGCATGACGGCGAGGGTGTGCTCGAAGGTGCCTATGTAGCGGACCAGGTCGCCGGAGCCGGCGGCCTCGACGTACCAGGCGGCCAGCTCGTCGGGATCGGTGGTGGGCAGGGTGTGACCGACCTCGGCCGCGAGCTCGACGAGGGTGGCGGGGCGCAGGCCGCCGTCGAGGTGGTCGTGCAGGACGGCCTTGGGGAGGCGGCGGATCACGTCTGCGTCTACGCGCGTAGCGGTCATGGTGGAGCTGTCCTCGGCAGGTGGTTCGGAGTGGTCGGTCAGGCGGCGGGCTGGAGCAGGTCCCAGCGGTTCCCGTAGAGGTCCTGGAAGACGGCGACGCTGCCGTACGGCTCGTGCCGCGGCTCCTCCAGGAAGGTCACGCCGGCGGCGGTCATCCGGGCGTGGTCGCCGGCGAAGTCGTCGGTGTGCAGGAAGAAGCCGACACGGCCGCCCGTCTGGTCGCCGACGCGGGCGCGCTGGCCCTCGTCCTTGGCACGGGCCAGCAGCAGCCCGGTCCCGTCGCCCTCCGCGCCGGGCGCCACGACGACCCAGCGGGAACCGTCCGGGCGGGGCGCGTCCTCGACGAGCCGGAAGCCGAGGGCCTCGGTGTAGAAGCGGATGGCCTCGTCGTAGTCGCCGACGACGAGGGTGACCAGGGCGACGCGTCGCATGGGGGCCTTTCGGTGGGGCTGGTTAGCGGGAGAGGTTATACGTAAAACGCCCGGGACGCCAGCCGCCCGTTCGCACGAGCAGTTCTTCGGAGTGCGCCGGCCGGAGCGCCCCGACGGGGGCGCGCGGAACCGCGCGACCAGCCACCACTCACCCGCACTCGCACCCGACGGGCGGCCCTGCCGCCCCCTACCGCTCCGCCTCCCCCTGCGCGACCTCCACCCGATGATGGAAATCGACCACCCCGGTCGCGGAGGCGACACACGACACTGCGGCGCAGGCCACCAGCACCATCGCGACCCACCCCCCGGCCCGCCGCCCCCGCGGCGCCAGCAGCGCCTCGACCCGCTGCGGCACCGGCCCGGACGCGGCGCCCGACACGAAAGCCGGCCGCTCGGCGACGGCACCCTGCCCCGCCAGCGCGGCCCTGGCGATGGCGCGAGCCGTCAGCCGGCGGTCCCCCACCGCCCGCGCCGCGGACTCGTCGGCGGCGCGCTCCGCGGCCAGCCGGACGACGGCCCGGACTCCCCGCAGGGCCGGGTGGCAGTGCGCGGCGAGCTCCGCCGCGGCGAGGAAGAAGTGGTGGCCGCCGGTGTTGTGGGCCCGTTCGTGGGCGAAGAGCGCCTCCCGCTCGCCTCCGTCGAGGCTGCGCAGCATCCCGGTGGTGACGACGATCCGGTGCGGGCGTCCGGGCAGCGCGTACGCGTCCGGGCACGGCGAGTCGACCACGCACAGGTCGCCCGCGGCAGGCCGGCGGCCCGCCTCCGTGCGGGCCGCGCGGAAGGCGCGGGTCTGCCGGAGCGCCCACCGCGCGGAGGTCCAGGCACACACGGCGAGGCCGCCGACCGAGAGGGCCGCGAGCGGGAGCACGAACCGGTCGGAGGCGGTGTGCAGGGGCCGGACCAGGTCACCGAGCGCGGCGAAGAACGGCAGCTTGAGGAGCCCGGCGAGGAAGAACGCGCCGAGCGCGGCCAGGGAGCAGCCCGCGAGGGCGACGGCCGAGGCGGTGATCACCCAGAGCGCGGTGCCGGGCGCCAGCCGGTCGAGGGCCCGCCGGGACAGGGCCGGCAGCGCGAACGGCACCAGCAGGGGCAGGAGCAGCAGCGCGGTCATGACGGACCGGGTTGTTCGCCGGATTCGAGGAGGGTCCGCAGGACGCGTTCGTCGTCGGGGCTGAGCTGGGCGACGAACCGGGCGAGCACGGTCTCCCGGTCGCTGTCCCGGTCGAGTTCGCTGTGCATCCGCTTCGCGGTGAGGCCCTGTGCGTCCTGGACGGGGACGTAGGCGTAGCCGCGCCCCTGGCGGTGCCGCTCGACGACGCCCTTGTCGTGCAGCCGGGTCAGGATCGTGGTCACCGTCGTGCGGGCCAGCTCGGTGCCGAGGCTCCGCTGCATCTGTCCGGGGGTCTGGGGCGCGCCCGCGGCCCAGAGAGCCGCCATGACACTCGCCTCCAGTTCGCCGGCGGGCCGGCGTTCGTCCTTCCCGTCGGCCATGGAAGGTTCCTCACCCCTCTGCGTCGTCCTCGGCCAGCAGACCGTCTACGGAAGTGTAGTCAGTCCGGCGGCGGCCTGTAGCCGTGAACCCATTATGCGAAGCCCCGTCCCGAAGAGGTGCCGGCTGCGGGCCCGGCACGGGAGGCGCGGGCCGCACGGCCTGCGTCCGGTGCGGGACCGAGCGCGGGCGGTTGAAGCCCGAAGGCCGGCCGGGACGCCGAGGAGCCGGGTGACCTTCTGGCAGGCGCCGACCCGGCTCTGCACCTGCGCCGGGTTCCTGCCGTCGCATTCCTGGGACTCCGCTGCGGAGCACGGCCGCGCCCCTCGAAGGGGGTGCGGCCGCGGTGGGGGGTGTGAGGCACACTCAACTGCCTTGGTCTGTACCAGTCAAGGGTGTAGACCAGTCAACCGTCGCTGCCGCTCCCCGGGAGGGCGGCGGGGGTCAGCTCAGGGGCTTGGCGAGGACCGCCTTGCGGTGGCTGAACGTCTCGATGGAGTAGCGGCCGTGGTAGCTGCCCATGCCGCTCTCCCCCACCCCGCCGAACGGCAGGTCGGAGATGGTGAGATGGGCGAGCGGCAGGCCGTGGCCGAGGGCGCCGGAGGACGTCTCGGCGGCGATCCGCTCCCGGGTGGCGCCGGATTCGCTGAACACGTAGAGCGCGAGGGGCTTGTCGCGGTCGTTGACGAAACCGATCGCGCTGTCGAGGTCCGGGACGGTCACGATGGGCAGGATCGGGCCGAAGATCTCCTCCTGCATCACGGGGGAGGCCGGGTCGACGTCGGCGAGCACGGTGGGCGCGATGTACCTGGCGGCCCGGTCGGTGTCGCCGCCGACGGCCACCCGGCCCGAGCCGAGCAGTGCGCTGAGCCGGTCGAAGTGGCGCTCGTTGACGATCCGGCCGTACTCGCCGGACTCCTTGGGCTCGCTGCCGAACAGGCCCTGGACGGCCTCGGCCAGGGCGGGTTCCAGAGCCGCGGCCGTCTCCGGGTCGGTCAGGACGTAGTCGGGGGCCACGCAGGTCTGCCCGGCGTTGAGGAACTTGCCGCGCGCCAGCCGCTGCGCGACGACGGTGAGGTCGGTGCCGCGATCGACGAACGCCGGGGACTTGCCGCCGAGTTCGAGGGCCACCGGCGTGAGGTGCTCGGCGGCGGCGCGCATGACGACACGGCCGACCGCGCCGTTGCCGGTGTAGAAGATGTGGTCGAAGCGCTCGGCGAGCAGGGCCGTGGTCTCGGGGATGCCGCCCTCGACGACGGCGACCGCCTCGGTGTCGAGGTAGGCCGGGAGCAGCCGGGCCAGGACCGCGGAGGTCGCGGGCGCGAGCTCGCTGGGTTTGGCGACGACCGCGTTACCGGCGGCGAGCGCCCCGGCCACGGGGGCGAGCAGCAGCTGGGCCGGGTAGTTCCACGGGGCGATGACGAGGACGACACCCAGAGGGTCGTACTGCGTCCAGGCGGTCGCGTCGTCGCCCAGGTGCTTCGGGACCGGCGCGGGCTCGGGGCGGAGCCACTCCGCCAGGTGGTCGAGGGTGTGGTCGATCTCCCGGACGGTGAAGTCGATCTCCGTGCCGTAGGCCTCGCGGGTGCCCTTGCCCAGGTCCGCGCGGAGGGCCGCGGCGATCTCGTCGCCGCGCTCCGTGAGCATGGCGCGCAGCCGGCGGAGCCGGCCGGTGCGCCACTCGAGGGGCTTGGTCCGGCCGGTGCGGAAGGTGGCGCGCAGCCGCGCCACGATCTCGGCGGGCTGTTCGGGGGTGGGCTGGTTCACGGATGCCTCGCTGGTGGTGCGCCCGGGCCTCGGGGCCCGACCACGGTCTCGAACGGTCAGATGTACTTTGCAACCATTCGTGCTCCGAAGTACATTCCGGTGCCCCGGAACCACCGGCTTGACAAAGATCACACCAGGTCAGCCGGTGAGTTCGGCCCGCCGCCGTGCGAGATGTGCCCGTTCGGGCAGGCTGCCGGTGAGCGCGATGGCGGCGTCGTACTCCGCCCTCGCCTCGCGGTCCCGGCCGAGCCGGCGCAGCAGGTCGGCGCGGACGGCGTGCAGCACGTGGTATTCGGGCAGGTCGAGGGCGTCGACCAGGTCCAGCGCCACGTCCGGGCCCGCGACCTCGGCGACCGCGACCGCCCGGTTCAGCGCGACGACCGGGCCGCCGGCGACGGCCATGAGCTGGTCGTACAGGCGCAGGATCTGTCCCCAGTCGGTGGCCTCGGCGGTGGCCGCGTCACTGTGCACGGCGTTGATCGCCGCCTGGATCTGGTAGGGCCCGGGCCGGTTGCGGCGCAGGCAGCGCCGGACGAGGTCCTGTCCCTCCCCGATCAGGTCCCGGTCCCACCGGCGGCGGTCCTGCTCGGGCAGCGGCACCAGTGCGCCGGCCACCGGCTCCCTGGCGGGCCGTCGGGCCTCGACGAGCAGCATCAGCGCGAGCAGCCCGGCCACCTCCGGCTCGTCCGGCATCAGCTCGTACAGCAGCCGTCCCAGGCGTACGGCCTCGGCGCACAGCGCGGGATCGCCGCCGTAGCCCTCGTTGAAGACGAGGTAGACGACGGCCAGCACCCCGTTCAGCCGGTCCGGGAGGTCGGCGTCCTTCGGTACCCGGTAGGGGATGCCCGCGTCGCGGATCTTGGCCTTGGCGCGCACCAGGCGCTGGGCGAGGGTGGGCTCGGGGACCAGGAAGGCGCGGGCGATCCGGGCCGTGCTGAGGCCGCAGAGCAGGCGCAGGGTCAGGGCCACCCGGGACTGGAGGGCGAGGGCGGGGTGGCAGCAGGTGAAGATCAGCCGGAGTCGTTCGTCCCGCACGGGACCCTCCTCGGCCGGTGCGTCGGGCGCGTACAGCCGGGCGGCCTCGGCGTGCCGGGCGGCCCGGGAGGACTCGCGACGCAGCCGGTCGATCGCGCGGTTACGGGCGGTGGTGATGATCCAGCCGGCCGGGCTCGGCGGCACCCCGGTGCGCGGCCAGCTGTCCAGCGCGGTGGTGAAGGCGTCCTGGACCGCCTCCTCGGCGAGGTCGATGTCGCCGAGGAGGCGGACGAGAACCGAGACCGCGCGCCCGTACTCGGTACGGAAGACGGCCTCGACGTCGGCGGGCTCCGCCATCAGTGCTGGTCCACGAAGGGCCGCACCTCGATGGGGAGGGTGGTGGCGAGCGCTGCCCTGCGGCCCCACTCCAGGGCGGCGTCGAGGTCCTCGGCGCGGATGAGACAGAGGCCGCCCAGGTACTCCTTGCCCTCGGCGTAGGGCCCGTCGGTGATCAGTACGTCGCCGCCCTCGGGCCGCAGGGTCGTGGCGGTCTCCGGGCCGTGCAGTCCGCCCGCGAAGACCCAGGCGCCCGCCGCGCGCAGTTCGTCGTTGAAGGCCTCGACGTCGCGCATGATCGCGGCGAGCGCGTCGGGCGCGGGCGGGGTGGCCCCGGCGGGCTGGACCACGCTGAGCAGGTAGTGCTTCATGGGTTCTCCCAGGTCGTCATGAGGTCTGCGTCGTGCGGTGTACGTCGTGCAATGTGCGTCGTGCGGTGCGCGTCGTGCGGTGCGCGTCGCGGGGTGTTCTCGCCTTCTACACGAACGGCAGGCCCCCGGATCGACACCTCGCACCGCGGAACCGAAAGAATCTTCTCCATGACCATCGCCGTGCATCCGCTCGTCGCCCGCGCCCGGGAACTCGCCGACGGCCTCCTCTCCCCCGCCGCCGAGCGCGTCGACCAGGAGGGCGTCCCCACCGGCCACATCGAGGCGGTCAAGCGCTCGGGCCTGCTGGGGCTGAACGCCCCGGTGGCGTACGGGGGCTCGGCGGCGCCCGCGGCCGTGGCGCGGGAGACGGCGGAGATCCTGGCCGGGGCGTGCTGCTCGACCTGGTTCGTGCAGACGCAGCACCACACGCCGGTGCTGACCCTGGCCGGGTCCGGTCTGCCGGTGCGGGAGCGTCTGCTCGGTCCGCTGGCGCGGGGTGAGGTGCTGTCGGGGGTGGCGTACGCGCATCTGCGGTCGTACCCGCGCGTTCCCGTGCGGGTACGTCGGGAGGCGGGCGGATGGCTGTTCTCCGGCACCGTGCCCTGGTACACCGGGTGGGGCCTGAACGACGTGCTGCTGCTGGCCGGGGTCACCGAGGACGACGAGGTGCTGTTCGCCTTCGTCGAGGCACGCGAGCAGCCGGGCCTGCGGCCGTCGGAGCCGATGCGCCTGGCCGCGCTCACCGCGTCCCGGACGGTGTCCCTGGACCTGGAGGGTCTGCGGGTCCCGGACGAGGTGGTCGCGCTCCGGACGCCGTTCGCGCAGTGGGCGGCGACGGACCGGCCGAGGGCCCGCAACGCCGGTCCGGCGGTCTTCGGGATCGCCGAGGCGGCGCTGGCCCTGGTGGCGGAGGAGTACGCGGCCGGCCTGCGCGGCCGCCTGGCGGAGATCCGCCGCCGGGCCTACGCGCTGGCGGACCATCCGGTGCCCTACGAGTACGCGGAGGAGCGGCTGGCGCTGCGGGCGGAGGCGTTCACGCTGATGGGGGCGGCCACGACAGCGGCCGTGGTGGCGGGCGGCGGGCGGGCGATGTCGCTGGACCGGCGTGCCCAACGGCTCGCCAGGGAGGGCCTGTTCCTGCTGGTCCAGGGCCAGACGAGCGAGTCGCGCACGGCGCATCTGCAAGCACTCGCGAAGTGACGGCGCGCAGGCCGCCGTTGGCGGGACGAGCCCGCACAGCTGTTGCGCATAGCAGAGAGTGATGCGCCAGAAAGAACGCGACCCCTTGACCTGTCGCCTCCCTTGGCTGGACGATGTTGCGCATCACTCACGTCGTTGCGCGATGCGCACCAGGAGGGTGTCATGTCTCCTCGACCGCAGCCCGGCCGCGAGTTCGTCCTCACCCTGTCCTGTCCCGACCGGGCCGGTCTGGTCCACGCCGTCACCGGGTTCCTGGTCGGGTACGGCGGCAACATCCTGGAGAGCCAGCAGTTCGACGACCGGCTCCAGGACCGCTTCTTCATGCGGGTGCACTTCGACGTCCCGGACTGCGCCGTGTCCCTGGAGGAGCTGCGCACCGGTTTCGTCCCGGTCGCCGAAGAGCACCGCATCACCTGGCGGCTGACCGACGCGTCGACCCCGATCCGCACCCTCATCATGGTGTCGAAGTTCGGCCACTGCCTGAACGACCTGCTGTTCCGCAGGTCCACGGGTGCGCTCAACATCGAGATCCCGGCGATCGTCTCCAACCACCGCGACTTCGAGCCGCTGGCCCGGACGTACGGCATCCCCTTCCACCACATCCCGGTGACGCCCGACACCAAGGCGGAGGCGGAGGCCCGGCTGCTGCGGCTCGTGGCCGAGCTGGACGTCGACCTGGTGGTGCTCGCCCGCTACATGCAGATCCTCTCCGACGACCTGTGCAAGCGACTCGACGGCCGGGCCATCAACATCCACCACTCGTTCCTGCCGAGCTTCAAGGGGGCCCGGCCCTACGTCCAGGCGCACCGGCGGGGCGTCAAGCTGGTGGGTGCCACCGCGCACTACGTGACGCCCGACCTGGACGAGGGCCCGATCATCGAGCAGGACGTCGTCCGGGTGAGCCATGCGCACGCCCCGGACGAGCTGGTCGCGCTGGGCCGTGACGTGGAGGCCCAGGTGCTCGCCCGTGCGGTGCGCTGGCACAGCGAGAGCCGGGTGCTGGTCAACGGCCACTGCACGGTGGTCTTCCGCTGACACCGCCCACGAAGAGCGGGCCGCCACCGGGAAGGTGACGGCCCGCTCCAGTGCTGCCTCAGGCGTGTTCCACCGCCGCGTCCAGCAGCCAGTCCGCCAGGTACCCGGCGAAGGACGAGCGCACCAGCACCCAGAACCCGGCCCTGGTCTCGTCCCGCGCGACCAGGACGACCTGGGCGCGGGCCAGCATGGTCTGGGCGCAGCGGCCGGGGCCGAAGGCGCGGGGGTGCAGGTCCAGGGCGCAGCCGTGGGCGAGCAGGTCGCGGGCGCGCGGGCCGCCGACCAGGAGGGTGGTGCGCTGGGCGGAGACGTCCGTGACGGCGACGGCGCCCGGTGCGTCCCCGGCGGCCGCGCGGATCCGGCCCTCCAGGTCCTGCTCGGTGCCCGGCCGGCCCACCACCAGCCATTCGTCGGGGCCGAGCCGGACCGCGGTCACCTCCCCCGCGTGCACCACGGTGTCGGGTTCCAGGGGGAGATGGAGTCCCAGGGCCAGCCCGACGGCGTCCGCCGCCGGGCTCTTGGCGTCGAGGCGGACGTTCACCTGGGCCAGGAACGGGAGTTCGGCGAGGCGGAGCGCGCCCCTGGAGGAACGCGTCACCGCGGCCAGGCGGGGAGCGGCGTCGGCCAGGGGGCTGCGCCGGGATGCGGTCGGGGCGGTGTCAGCCATCGCGGCGGGCTCCCTCGGGGTCGTAGAGGACGGGGCTTGCGACGGTCACCGGCAGGAGCTGTCCGCCGACCGGTGCGTAGAGGCGCTCGCCGATGCGGTCCCGGCCGCCCTTGACCAGGGCGAGCGCGAAGGTCCGGCCGAGCGCGGCGCTGCGGTAGCTGGAGGTGACGTGGCCGAGCATCGGCACGGGCGGGGCGGGCAGTTCGCCGTCGGCGACCAGGTGGGTGCCCTCCGGGAGGAAGGCGCCGGGGTCGTCCGTCAGCAGGGCGACCAGGTGCTTGCGGTCGGGGCGGGCGGCGTCGGCGCGGGCGTAGGAGCGCTTCCCGATGAAGTCCGGCTTCTTCTTCGAGACCGCCCAGCCCATGCCGAGGTCCTGCGGGGTGACCGTGCCGTCGGTGTCCTGGCCGACGATCGGGTAGCCCTTCTCGGCACGCAGCACGTGCATGGTCTCGGTGCCGTAGGGCGTGATGCCGTACGGGGCGCCCGCCTCGTACAGCGCCTCCCAGAGCGCCACCGCGTGCCACGGCGACACGTTGATCTCGTAGGCGAGCTCGCCGGAGAAGCTGATCCGGCACACGCGGGCGTCGAGGCCGGCGACGGTGGTCTCCCGCCAGGCCATGAACGGGAAGTCGTCGTTGGACACGGCCAGTCCGGGCGCCAGCGAGCCGAGGACCGCGCGGGAGTCGGGGCCGACCAGGGCGACGGTGGCCCAGTGCTCGGTGACCGAGGTGCAGTGCACCCGCAGGTCGGGCCACTCGGTCTGCAGCCACTCCTCCATCCAGTCCAGGACGGCCGCCGCGTTGCCGGTCGTGGTGGTGACCAGGAAGCGGTCGGGGGCGAGCCGGATGACCGTGCCGTCGTCGAACACCATCCCGTCCGGACGGCACATCACGCCGTAGCGGATCATGCCGACCTTCAGCGTGCTGATCATGTTCGTGTAGAGCAGGTCCAGGAAGCGCGCCGCGTCCGGGCCCTGGACGTCGATCTTGCCGAGCGTGGAGGCGTCCATGAAGGCCACGCCCTCGCGGGCGGCGCGGCACTCGCGGAGCACGGCGGCCGCCATGTCCTCGCCGTCCCGCGGGTAGTACCAGGGCCGCTGCCACTGCCCGACGTTCTCGAAGAGCGCGCCGTGCCCGGTGTGCCAGTCGTGCAGGGCCGTGGTGCGGACCGGGTCGAGCAGCGCGCCCCGGTTGCGCCCGGCGAGGGCGGCGAAGGAGACCGGGGTGTACGGCGGCCGGAAGGTCGGCAGGCCGAGCGCCGAGACGTCCACGCCGAGGAGTTCGGCGACGACGCCGCTCGCCAGGAGGCCGCCGGTCTTGCCCTGGTCGTTGGCGGTGCCGGCCGTGGTGTAGCGCTTGGTGTGCTCCACCGAGCGCAGGCCCGCGCCGGTCGCGCGGGTCAGGTCGGCCACGGTGACGTCGCGTTGGAGGTCGACGAAGCGGGGGGCCTCGCCGGGGACGGTGAAGACCTGCATGGGCGGGGTGCAGGGCTGTGCGGCCACGGCGGGCAGGGCGGGGGCCTGGGCTGTGTAGCCCTCCGCCGCCACCGCGCGGGTGCCGGCCGCCGTGCCCTGGGCGAGGGCCGTGGCGAGGTCGAACGCTCCGTTCGCGGCGCCCGCGACCGCCACCGCCTGCCGGCAGCCGTCGGGCACGAACGTGCCGAGCACCTCGTCGTGGCGGAGCCTGCCGCCCGCCTGGCTGAACAGGTGCGCGACCGGGTTCCAGCCGCCGGAGACGAGGAGCAGGTCGACGACGAACTCCCGCTGTGCGCCGGCGCCTTGGTACGGGGCGACGGTCACGGCGGTGAGACGGTCCGTGCCTTCCGTGCCGATGACCGCGTGGCCGGCCAGCACCTCGATGCCGGCGGACCGGGCGCGCTCGGTCCACTCCCCCGGCTCGGGGCGGGTGTCGACGATCGCGGCGATGCCGACCCCGGCCGCCGCGAGGTCGAGGGCGGCGGCGTAGGCGCTGTCGTTGGTCGTGAAGACGACGGCCTGGCGGCCGGGGAGCACGGCGTACCGGTTCAGGTAGGTGCGGGCGGAGCTCGCCAGCATCACCCCGGGACGGTCGTTGTCGCCGAACGCGATCGACCGCTCGTGGGCGCCGGTGGCGAGGACCACGTGCCGGGCGCGGATCCGCCAGACGCGTTCGCGCGAGACGTGCGGTGGGGCGTCGGCGCCGAGGTGGGCGGTGCGGCGCTCGACGGCGAGGAGGTGGTTGTCGTCGTAGTGGCCGAAGACGGTGGTGCGGGACAGGACGCGTACCTCGGCGGCGGCTTCGAGGCGGGCGCGGGTGGCCGCGACCCAGTCGAGGTGCTCGCCGGTGCCGAGCAGGCTGCCGCCGGGTTCGGGCTGGTCGTCGGCGAGGATGACGCGGGCGCCGGTGGTGGCCGCGGCCGCCGCCGCCGCGAGACCGGCCGGGCCGGCGCCGACGATCAGCAGGTCGCAGTGGGCGTGTACGGCGTCGTAGCGGGCCGGGTCGGGGATGGTGGCGAGGCGGCCCTGGCCGGGGAGGCTGCTCGCCACCAGGTCGTCGTGGAGTTCGACGGTGGTGGCGGGGAGCATCGGCTCGGGGAAGGGGGCCTCGATCTGGACCACCGCGTTGGGCTCCTCGACGCCGGCGGAGAAGATGCCGCGGGGGCGGCCGAGCCTGATGCTGGTGGCGGCCCGGATGACGCCGTTGGCGAGGAGCGCGGAGGCGAGGGTGTCGCCTCGGTAGCCCTGGTATTCGGTGCCGTCGAAGGTGAAGGTGAGGGGGGTGGTGCGGTCGATGCGGCCGCCGGTGGGGGTGCGGAGAGCAAGGTCGCCCCCGCCGCCCCTACCCGTCCCGTCCTGAAGGGGCGCCGCCCCTTCGGCCCCGCCGGGGGCCGCGCCCCCGGACCCCGCTTCGGCCTGGACGGCCTCGTCCGCAAGCGCCGGACGGGCTGAGAGGGGAGACGTCGGCCGTGAAGGTCCCGCCGGACCGGCTGGAAGAGACGGCGCCGTCGGACGCGGCTCGCCCGCCCGGTACACCGTCAGGATCTCGTTCGTCGCCGTGTCGCGGACCGCGTTGAACCATCTCCGGCAGCCTGCCGCGTGGCTCCAGCGCTCCGCGAACGGGCCCTTGGGGTTGTCCCGGAAGAAGAGGTACCGCGCCCACTCCTCGTCGGTGAGGGATGCCGCGTCCTCGGGGTACGGCACGTGGGCCTGGCCGCCGTAGTGGAACTCGGTCTCGTCGCGGGGCCCGCACCACGGGCAGGGGATGAGCAGCATGGTGGGGCTCCCTAGTGGGCCACCGCGGCCGCGCCGTGCTCGTCGACGAGCGCGCCGGTGGTGAAACGGTCGAGCGAGAAGGGGGCGTTGAGGTGGTGGGGGCTGTCGTGGGCGATGGTGTGGGCGTAGACCCAGCCGACGCCCGGGGTGGCCTTGAAACCGCCGGTTCCCCAGCCGCAGTTGAGGTAGAGGCCGGCCACCGGGGTGAGGCCGACGATCGGTGAGGCGTCGGGGCTGACGTCGACGATGCCGCCCCAGGTACGCAGCACGTGGGCGCGGGCGAAGACCGGGAAGAGTTCGAGGGCCGCGGCCATCTGCTCCTCGATGATGTGGAACGCGCCGCGCTGGGTGTAGGAGTTGTACGCGTCGATGCCCGCGCCCATCACCAACTCGCCCTTGTGCGCCTGGCTGACGTAGACGTGCACCGCGTTGGACATGACGACGGTGGGGTGCACGGGCTCCAGGAGCTCGGAGACCAGGGCCTGGAGCGGGTGGCTCTGGAGGGGGAGGTCGATGCCCGCCATGGCGGCCAGCACCGAGGTGTGGCCGGCCGAGCACAGGGCCACCTGGCCGGCCGCGATCGCCCCGAGGGTGGTCTGCACGCCGACGACCCGGCCGTCCACCACGTCCAGCCCGGTGACCTCGCAGTTCTGGATGATGTCGATGCCGGCCGCGTCGGCGGAGCGGGCGAAGCCCCAGGCGACGTAGTCGTGCTTGGCGATGCCCGCGCGGGGCTGGTAGGTGCCGCCGAGAACCGGGTAGCGCACGTCGGGTGAGGTGTTGACGATCGGGCAGACCTCTTTGACCCCGTCCGCGTCGAGCCATTCGGCGTCGACGCCGTTGAGGCGGTTGGCCTCGACCCGGCGGACGCTGTCGCGGACGTCCTGGAGGCTGTGGGCTAGGTTCAGGACGCCGCGCTGGGAGAAGAGGATCGGGTAGTCGAGCTCCTCCTCCAGGCCCTCCCAGAGTTTCAGCGCGTGTTCGTAGATGCCCGCGCTCTCGTCCCAGAGGTAGTTGGAGCGGATGATCGTGGTGTTGCGGGCCATGTTGCCGCCCGCGAGCCAGCCCTTCTCCAGGACGGCCACGTTGGTGATGCCGTGGTTCCTGGCCAGGTAGTGGGCGGTGGCCAGGCCGTGCCCGCCGGCGCCGACGATGACGACGTCGTAGGACCGCCTGGGCTCGGGCGTACGCCAGAGGAACTCCGGGTGGTCGGGGAGGTCGGCGCCTGGGGGTCCCCCCACGCCAGCAGGGCGCGGGGGGCGGGTGCGGGGGCTCATCGGGCGTCTCCGTCGTGCGAGAGGTGCGGGTAGAGCGGGTGCTCGGCCGCGAGTGCCTCCGTGCGGGCGCGCAGGGCGGGCACGTCCGGCTCGGGCTGGAGGGCGAGCGCGATCACGTCGGCCACCTCGGCGAAGTCCTCCGCCGTGAAGCCCCTTGTGGCCAGTGCGGGCGTGCCGATGCGCAGGCCGGAGGTGACCATGGGCGGACGCGGGTCGAAGGGGACGGCGTTGCGGTTGACGGTGATGCCGATGGTGTGGAGGAGGTCCTCCGCCTGCCTGCCGTCCAGCGGGGACTCCCGCAGGTCGACCAGGACGAGGTGGACGTCCGTGCCGCCGGTCAGCACCTTCACCCCGGCCGCGGCCGCGTCGGGCTGTGTCAGGCGCTCCGCGAGGATGCGGGCGCCCGCCAGCGTGCGGGCCTGGCGCTCGGCGAACCCGGGGGTGGCCGCGACCTTGAAGGAGACGGCCTTCGCGGCGATGACATGCTCCAGCGGGCCGCCCTGCATGCCGGGGAACACCGCCGAGTTGATCTTCTTGGCGAGGCCGGCGTCGTTGGTGAGGACGACTCCGCCGCGCGGTCCGCCGAGGGTCTTGTGCGTGGTCGTGGTGACGACGTGGGCGTGCGGGACGGGGCTCGGGTGCAGCCCCGCCGCCACCAGGCCCGCGAAGTGCGCCATGTCCACCATCAGCAGGGCACCGACCTCGTCGGCGATCCGGCGGAAGGCCGCGAAGTCCAGTTGCCTGGGGTACGCCGACCAGCCCGCGATGATCATCTTCGGCCGGTGTTCCTTGGCGAGCCGTTCCACCTCGTCCAGGTCCACGAGGTTGTCGGTCTCGGACACGTGGTACGGCACGACGTCGAACATCCGGCCGCTGTAGTTGATGCGCATGCCGTGGGTGAGGTGGCCGCCGTGCGCGAGGTCGAGGCCGAGGATCGTGTCGCCGGGCTGGAGCAGGGCGAAGAAGACGGCGGTGTTGGCCTGGGCACCCGAGTGCGGCTGCACGTTGGCGAACCCGGCCCCGAAGAGGGACTTGACCCGCTCGATCGCCAGCCGCTCGGTGACGTCGACGTGTTCGCAGCCGCCGTAGTAGCGGCGGCCGGGGTAGCCCTCGGCGTACTTGTTCGTCGCGACCGACCCCTGCGCCTCCATCACGGCGACGGGCGCGAAGTTCTCGGAGGCGATCATCTCCAGGGTGGACTGCTGCCGGTTCAGCTCCGCACGGAGCGCGGCATGGACCTCGGGGTCGAGCTCGGCCAGGGGTGTGTTCAGCGCGTTCATGCGGATTCCGCGATCCTTTCAACGACCTTGGCGAGGCGCCCCGTCAGGGGCGCTGGGGGTACCCCCGGCCGAAGGCCGGGGGGAGGAACTGCGCGACCGGCCAGAACGAGTCCGCAGCCGAACAACGACGCCACCCGGACCCGTCACCCACGGAGCCGGCTCATCCCCGGGTCGAACAACGGCTCCTCGGCCACCACAGCCTCCACGCGCTCGTCGAAGTACCCGATCTGCACCGCGGTCCCCGGCACCGCCAGCTCCGCCGGCAGCCACGCGTAGGCGATCCCCTTGCCGAGGGTGTAGCCGTACGCCGCGCTGGTCACGTGACCCACCGCTCGCCCACCGTCGTACACCGGCTCCTTGCCCATCACGACGGCCCGCGGGTCCTCGATCGTGAGGCAGCTCAGCCGGCGCCGCACGTCCGCCTTGCGCCGCTCCAGCGCGGTCTTCCCGACGAAGTCGCCCTTGTCGAGCCTGACGGCGAAGCCGACGCCGGCCTCGTAGGGGTCGTGCTCGTAGGTCATGTCGGTGCCGAAGGAGCGGTAGCCCTTCTCCAGGCGGAGGCTGTTGAAGGCGCCCCGGCCGGCGATGATCCCGCCGAGCGGCTCGGCCGCCTGCCGGAGGGTGTCCCAGAGTTTCAGGCCCTGGTCGGCGGTGGTGTACAGCTCCCAGCCGAGTTCACCGACGTACGACAGCCGCATCGCGGTGACCGGCACGGAGCCGATGTAGGCGCGTTTGGCGCGGAAGTACTTGAGGCCCTCGTTGGAGAAGTCCGCGTCGGTGAGCGGCTGGAGGACCTCGCGGGCGAGCGGGCCCCACAGGCCGATGCAGCAGGTGCCGGGGGTGATGTCCCGGACCTGGACGGTCCCGTCGGCCGGGAGGTGACGGGTGAACCAGTCGAGGTCGAGGTTGCCGTTGGCGCCGACCTGGAAGAGGCCGGGGGCGAGGCGGGCCACGGTGATGTCGCTGCGGATGCCGCCGTCGTGGTCGAGGAGCAGGGTGTACGTCACCGAGCCCACGGACTTGGCGACCTTGCCGGTGACCAGGCCCTCCAGGAAGGCGGCGGCACCGGGGCCGCTCACCTCCAGGCGCTTGAGGGCGGTCATGTCGTACATCGCGACGGTCTCGCGGGTGACCTGGGCCTCGGCGCCGACGATCGGCGACCAGTAGCGGGCGGCCCAGTCGTTGGGGGTGGGGATCGAACGGCCCGCGAGCAGGCCCGCGTTCGCCTCGTACCACTGGGGGCGCTCCCAGCCGTTCGCCTCCAGGAAGAACGCGCCGTGTTCCTGCTGGCGGGCGTGGAAGGGGCTGGTGCGGAGGGGGCGCGGCTTCCCGGACGGCTGGAGGGGGTGGAGGATGTCGTAGACCTCGACGAAGTTCTGGCAGTCGCGGGCGAGGACGTACTCGGGGGCGAGCTGGTGCGGCTCGAAGCGGTTGACGTCGCACTCGTGCAGGTCGAAGGACGAGCAGTGGCCGTCGACCAGCCATTCGGCGACCGCCCGGCCGACGCCCGCGGAGTGGGTGACCCAGACGGCCTCGGCGACCCAGAAGCCCTTGACGTCCGGGGACTCGCCGAGCAGCGGGTAGCCGTCGGTGGTGAACGAGAAGAGGCCGTTGATGCCCTGCTCGATCTTGGCCTCGCGGGTCGCGGGAAGAAGGGAGCGGGTCTCGGTCCAGGCGTCCTCGAAGTCCTCCTCGGTGAACTTCAGGACGGACGGCATCTGGTCGGCCTCGTCGACGGAGAGGATGTCGTCGGCGGAGACCGGCATGGGGCGGTGGCCGTAGTAGCCGATGCCGAGGGTGTCGAAACGGTCGCGGTAGTAGAGGTCGGCGTCCTGGTGGCGCAGGATCGGGCGGACCGCCTCCTCGGTCTGGCCGGCCAGGGCGGGGACCGGGCCGGTCCAGGCGAGCTGGTGGGCGAGCGGCGTCAGGGGCAGGTTCATGCCGACCATGCGGGCGATCCGCGGACCCCAGATGCCGGCGCAGCAGACGACGATGTCGGCGGGGAGTTCGCCCTGGTCGGTCACCACGCCGGTGACCCGGCCCTCGCTCCGCCGGACGTCGAGGACCTCGTGGCGGGCGAGGAAGCGGACGCCGCGTTCGGTGGCCCGGCGGATCTGGGCCTCGACGGCGAGGACGGCCTTGGCGAGGCCGTCGGTGGGGACGTGGAGGCCGCCGAGGACCCGGTGGGGGTCGACCAGCGGGTGCAGCTCGACGCAGTCCTCGGCGGTGAGGATCCGCGCCTCGACGCCCCAGGCGGTGATCCAGCCGTGCCGGCGGTGGAGTTCGGCGAGCCGCTCCGGGGTGGTGGCCACTTCGAGGCCGCCGACCTGGAGGAAGCAGGGGCTGCCGTCGACGTCGAGGGAGCAGAACTTCTCGACGGTGTAGCGGGCCAGCTGCGTCATGGTCTTCGAGGGGTTCGTCTGGAAGACCAGGCCCGGAGCGTGTGAGGAGGAGCCGCCGGTGGCCGGGAGGGGGCCCTGGTCGACCACGGTCACCTCGGTCCAGCCGCGTGCGGAGATCTCGTCCGCGAGGGCCGCCCCCACGACGCCCGCTCCGATGATGACCACTCGGGGTCCCGCCATCGCCCAACCTCCGAACTTGAGACCGGTGCAGTTGCTTTTTACGCAACATGATTCAGGTTGCGCAACTCAATGTGCCCGCCGCCGATGAGGGGTGTCAAGGGGGCGGCGACCCGGCGGAACGGCCCGCGCGGCGGCCTCCGGAACGGTCCCGGCGCCGGCCGGGGAACGGCAACGCCCGGCGGGCGGCGCGCACAGCTGCGCACCGCCCGCCGGGCGTCCCGGAACGGCTGGTCCGGCGGCCTCCGCTACTTCAGCCAGGCCTTCACCTTGTCGGGGTTGGCGTCGACCCACTTCTTCGCCGCCGCGTCGTCCGACATCTTGTCGACGGCGATGTACTTGGCCACCGTGTTCTGGTCGTCGTTGGTCCAGTTGAACTTCTTCACCAGGTCGTAGGCCGGGCTGCCGGACTTGGCGAAGCTCGCGCTGACGATCTTGTCGAGGTCGTAGACGGGGTAGTCGCAGGCGACCTTCGCCGCATCGGCGTCGCAACCGGTCGTGTACTTGGGCAGGTTGACCTTGACCAGCGGCACCTCGGACAGGAACCACTGCGGTTCGTAGAAGTAGCCGATCAGCCACTGCTTGTTCTTCTCGGCCGTTCTGAAGGCCTGGATGAGCGCGGTCTCACTGCCCGCGTACACCACCTTGAAGTTCAGCTTGAGGTTCTTGACCAGGGCGGCGTCGTTGGTGACGTACGACGGGTCGCCGTCGAGGAGCTGGCCCTTGCCGCCGGACTCGGAGGTCTTGAAGTCGGCGGCGTACTTGTTCAGGTTCTTCCAGTCGGTGATGTCCGGGTGCGCCTTGGCCAGCCACGGCGGCACGTACCAGCCGATGATGCCCTTGTTGCCGGTGGAGCCGGCCTCGACGGCCGTCTTCTGCCCGGTGATGTACTTCTTCTTCAGATCGTCGTGGCCCCAGTTCTCCAGGACGGCGTCGACCTCGCCGGTCCCGAAGCCCTGCCAGGCGATCTCCTCCTTGAGGTCCTTCTTGTCGACCGTGCAGCCGAGGTCGTGCTGCGCGACGTACGCGACGACCGCCGCGTCCGCCTCGTAGCCCACCCAGGGGTTGACGGCCAGGTTGAAGGTGCCGCACTTGCCGCCGGAGGACGTCGAGCCGGCGGAGCTGCTCTCGCCGACCTTCGCGCCGCCGCAGGCCGTGAGGGTGAGGCCGAGGACGGCCAGGCCGGCCGCGCCGGCTCGCCAGTGTTGTGCCATGGTGTCGAGCTCCTTAAGCCCTGGTGCGTCGTGCCGCAGCCTGAGTGATCCGGTCGAACATGACTCCGAGCAGTACGATGGCGAGCCCTGCCGCCAGCCCCTTGCCGTACAGCTCGCCCTGCGAGAAACCGGCCACGACGTCGTAGCCGAGGGCGCCGGCCCCCACCAGGCCGCCCACCACAACCATCGACAGCACGTAGATCAGGCCCTGGTTGGTCGCGAGGGTCAGGGCGCTGCGTGCCATCGGCAGCTGGACCTTGGTGATGATCTGCCAGGTGTTGCACCCGGCCGAGGTGGCCGCCTCCACGGTGGGCGCGGACACGTTCCGCACCCCGTCCGCGATGATCTTGACGGCGACCGGCGCCGCGTAGACGACGGCCGCGACGATCGCGGTGAAGCGGGTGGCGCCGAACAGCGCCAGGAACGGGACGAGGTAGACGAACGGCGGCATGACCTGTGCCGCGTCCAGGGTGGGCCTGATCAGCCGGTCCACCAGCGTGCTGCGGCCCATCCACACCCCGAAGACGACGCCGACCAGCATCACCAGGACGGTGGCCACGGCGGTCGAGGCGAGGGTGGTCATGCTGTCCGACCAGAGTCCGGTGCCGACCAGGAGACCGACGCACGCGGCCGCGGTCACCCCGGCCCGCCAGCCGCCGAGGACCGCGCCGAGCCCGACCAGGACGGCGCCGACCAGCCACCACGGGGAGTCGGTGAGCAGGGTCTGGAAGGGGTTGAGCAGGCCGTTGGTGAGGGCGTCCCGGAGGGCGTTGGTGAGGCCGGAGAGGTGGTCCTGCAGCCAGGTGGTCGCGGTGTCGGCGGCGCTCGCGACGTGGCTGCCGACGGCGCCGTCGCCGGGGAACTCGGCCGCCCAGACGTAGGTGTGGGAGAGGTAGGCGAGGACGGCGGCCGCGATCCCGCCGGCCGCGAGCAGCGGACGGCGCCACCTGGCGAACCGCCCGTCCGTGCGGCGGGTCTCGGTGCGGGCGGCGGCCGCCGTGGTGACCCGGTCCAGCACGATCGCCATGACGACGATGGCGAGTCCCGCGTTGAAGGCGGTGCCGACGTCGAGCGACTGGAGCGCCTGGACGACGGTCTTGCCGAGGCCGGGCGCGTCGATCAGGGCGGCGATGGTGACCATGGCCAGGGCGGCCATGATGGTCTGGTTGACGCCCATGACGACCGTGCGCTTGGACATCGGCAACAGCACCTTCACCAGTTGCTGGATGCGGGTGGTGCCCAGCGAGTCGGCCGCCTCGACCGTCGTCTCCGGCACGGAGCGGATGGCGTGCGCGGTGATGCGGATGGCGGGCGGGGCCGCGTAGATGACGGTGGTGATGACGGCGGAGGCGCCGCCGATCAGGAAGATCAGGGTCAGCGGGGCGAGGTAGACGAAGGTCGGCATCGTCTGCATGAAGTCCAGGAAGGGCGTCATGATCCGGTTGACCCGGTCGGAGAGCCCCGCCCACACGCCGAGCGGGATGCCGATGAGCAGGGCCACCAGGACCGCCGACAGGGTCAGCGCCAAGGTGTCCATGCTCTCCTGCCACAGGCCCTGCAGCCCGAAGAACGTGAACCCGGCGACGGCCAGCAGGGCGACCCGCCAGTTGCCCACGGCCCAGGAGACGTAGCCGGCGATGCCGACGACGCCGAGCCAGCCGATCTGCGGGACCGGGCGGCCGCCGGTGGGCTGGGAGATCAGCGACTGGACGAAGGTGACCAGGTTGTCGATGGCCAGCCGGATCTCGTTGAAGAAGTACAGGAAGACCGGGTTGGAGTTGCGGTTGGCGCCGATGCTGTCGTTGACGTCGTTCAGCCAGCGGTGCAGGCCGGTGAGGTCGGCGGCGGCCAGGGTCAGCGTCTGGCGGCCCCGGAAGGCGGCGAAGAGCGCCAGCCAGAGGACCAGGATCGCCGCCACCACCATCGGTCGGCTGACCCTCTCGCGCAGGGACGCGGCCGGCGCGGTCGCGTCGGCGACGGCGGCCATCAGGCGCCGCCGTCCTGCCCGGCGACGACGGCGAGGATCTCCTCGTCGCCGACGATGCCGAGCAGCTTGCCGTTCTCGACGACCTTGACCGGCTTGTCGGCGGCGAGCACCGCGCGGGTCGCCTCGCGGACCACGACGTCCGGGCCCAGCTCCGGTCCGTCGAGGGCGTCGTCGGGCTCGGCGGGGCGCATGATCCAGCGCAGGGTGAGGACGTCGCCGCGCGGCACGTCCTTGACGAAGTCCCGCACGTAGTCGTCCGCCGGGGCGCCCACCAGTTCGTCGCCGGTGCCGCACTGGACCGTCCTGCCGTCCCGCATGATCAGGATGCGGTCGCCGAGCTTGAGGGCCTCGGAGAGGTCGTGGGTGATGAAGACCATGGTCTTGCCGACCTCGTGGTGCAGCCTGATGACCTCGCTCTGCATGTCGCGGCGGATCAGCGGGTCGAGTGCGGAGAACGGTTCGTCGAAGAGGAGCACGTCGGGGTCGCCGGCCAGCGCCCTGGCCAGGCCCACGCGTTGCTGCATACCGCCGGAGAGCTGGTCGGGGTAGGAGTTCTCGTAGCCTGCGAGGCCGACCAGTTCGACGGTCTCCATCGCGCGTTTCACGCGTTCGGCCCTGCTCATGCCGCGGATCTCCAGCCCGAACGCCACGTTGTCCACGACCTTGCGGTGCGGCAGCAGGCCGAAGTGCTGGAAGACCATGGAGAACTTGCTGCGCCGCAGCTCCCGCAGCCGCCGGGCGTCGGCGTCCCGGATGTCCTCGCCCTCGAAGACGATCTCGCCGGCGGTGGGTTCGATCAGCCGGGTCAGACATCGCACCAGGGTGGACTTGCCGGACCCGGACAGGCCCATGACGACGAAGACCTCGCCGGGCGACACCTCGAAGCTGACGTCCCGCACGGCGGCGGTGCAGCCGGTACGGTCCATCAGTTCGCGGCGGGTGAGGCCGCACAGCTCCTCGGAGCCGGGCACCTCGTCGGCCTTGGGCCCGAACACCTTCCACAGCCGGCGCACGGAGATGACCGGGGTGCGGTCCCGGGGTTCCTCGGACGTGTCGCGCCGCTGCGACGCCTCGGTCTGGGCTGGGGGCATGGTGGGGACCTCTCTTCGGCGTCAGCCGCGGAACCAGTGCTGCGGCCGGGGTTGGATGTTCTGCCAGACGTGCTTGGGCTCTCGGTACTCGTCCAGGCCGGTCGGTCCCAGCTCGCGGCCCACGCCCGAGTGCCCGAAGCCACCCCACTCCGCCTGCGGCACATAGGGGTGGTAGTCGTTGATCCACACGGTGCCGTGACGCAGCCGGCGGGCGACCCGCTGGGCCTTGCCCGCGTCCTGTGTCCAGACGGCACCCGCGAGGCCGTACTCCGTGTCGTTGGCGATGCGGACGGCGTCGTCCTCGTCCCGGAAGCGCTCCACGGTGAGCACGGGTCCGAAGGACTCCTCGTGCACCACGCGCATGTCCTGGCGGCACTCGTCGAGAACGGTGGGCGGGTAGTAGAAGCCGTTCGCGAGCGCCGGGTCGTCGGGGCGCGTGCCGCCGCAGCGCAGTACGGCGCCCTCCGCGAGACCCGCGGCGACGTACGCCTCGACCTTCTCGCGGTGGCGCGCGGAGATCAGCGCGCCGGTGTCGGCCCCGGGATCGAAGGGGCCGCCCAGGCGGATGAGCCGAGCCCGGCGCACGACCTCGTCGACGAAGGCGTCGTGGAGCGGGTCCTCGACGATCAGCCGGGCACCGGCCGAGCAGACCTGCCCGGAGTGCAGGAAGACGGCGGTGAGCGCGAAGTCGACGGCCGTGTCGAAGTCGGCGTCCGCGAACACCACGTTGGGGTTCTTGCCACCGAGTTCGAGGGCGACCTTCTTCACCGTGGCGGCGGCGGTGGCCATGATCCGCTTGCCGGTCTCCAGGCCTCCGGTGAAGGACACCATGTCGACGGCGGGGTCCTCGGCGAGCGCGGCGCCGGCCTCGGGCCCCGCGCCCAGCACCAGGTTGCCGGCACCGGGCGGGAGTCCCGCCTCCTCCAGCGCCTTCAGCAGCAGGACCGAGGTGGAGGGGGTCAGCTCGCTGGGCTTCAGGACGAACGTGTTGCCCGCGACCAGGGCGGGCGCGACCTTCCAACTGGCCTGCAGCAGCGGGTAGTTCCAGGGGGTGATCAGTCCGCAGACGCCGACGGGTTCGTAGCTGACGCGGCTGAGCGCGTCGTCGCGGCCGGTGTCGATCACCCGTCCCGCGCCGGTGCCGGCGATGCCGCCGTAGTAGCGGAGGCAGGAGACGACGTCGGCGATGTCGTACTCGCTCTCCACCAGTCGTTTGCCGGTGTCCAGGGACTCGGCCCGGGCGAACTCCTTGGCGTCGCGCTCGATGATGTCGGCGGTGCGCAGGAGCAGGGCGCCGCGCTCCCGCTCGGGGGTCTGCGGCCAGGGGCCTTCGTCGAACGCCCGCCGGGCGGCGGCGATCGCGGCCTCCGTGTCGGGGCGGGTCGCCTCGGAGACCGTCGCGACGAGGGTGCCGTCCGCCGGACAGCGGATCTCGCGGTGGCCGCCGGCCACCGCCGCGCGCCATTTCCCATCCACATACAGATCTGCCACGGCCGCGCCCTTCGAGCCCGAATTCGTTGCGCATTGTGCATTGGATTGCTTTTGGTGGAACACCCTGACCGAATGTGCCGACACCCGTCAAGGTCTCCGCGTATCCCGATTCGGCCGCGAAAACGGCGCCCCCGGGGGCGGGTCAGCCGCCCAGCCGGTCCAGCAGCGCACGGCGCCACCGCTCGGTCTCGGCAACCTGGTTGAAGGTGAACAGGTGAAGGCCCGCCACGCCCGCCGACGGCGCGGTGAACGCCTCCGCGCCACGGGCGAGCAGCCGCTCGGGGGTGTATCCGCCGGGTGCGGCGAGGCGGAGGAACCAGAACGGGTGCCTGGTGAGGAAGCGGGTCGACTCCCCCACCCCGATCCTCGTCGCCGTGGAGAGCAGCTTGGCCCGCTGGACGGGCCCGGCGACGCCCAGGTACACGGGCAGGGTGACGTCACGGCACCGGATCCGGGTGATCCAGTCGCCGAGCACGCGCGGGTCGAAGCAGAGGTTGCCGACGATGTAGGTGGCGTGCGCCCGCTTGTCCCACATGGCCTGGATGGTGAGGTCGTCGTGGATGAGGGGGTGACTCTCCGGGTAGCCGGTGATCCCGGTCTGCTTGAAGGGCCTGCCCAGTTCGGTCAGTCGGCGCAGCACCGGCAGGGCGCCCTCGTACGGCCCGGCGGGCGGATCGGCGTCGCCCGCCGGGACGAAGAGGTCGTCGACGCCCGCCGCGCGCAGCCGCTCGGTGACGTCCCTGAGATGCAGGTCGCCGCGCAGCAGGCGCCCGGGGACGTGCGGGACGACCCGGTAGCCGTGCGCCGCGAGCCGCTCGGTGAGGCCGAGGGTCGGCTCCAGGCCCTTGACCGGCGAGGCCGTGACCGTGACCACGACGTCGCGGGGTACGTGGGCGAGGACCTTCTCCTCGGTCGCCCGCGCCGGCAGCACTTCGTAGCGGACGCGGGCGAGCAGCGCCCGCAGCGCCTCGGCGCCCATGGCGGTCTACCCGGCCTGCTTCTGGGCGTCGCGGAGCCGGTAGTACACGGCCCTGGACGGCGGCAGCGGCTCCTTGCCGAGGATGAGGTCGGCCGCCTTCTCGGCGATCATCATCACCGGGGCGTAGATGTTGCCGTTGGTGACGTACGGCATCACCGAGGCGTCCACCACGCGCAGTCCCTGCACGCCGTGCACCCGCAAGCTGCCCGGGTCGACGACGGACATCTCGTCGGTGCCCATCCTGCAGGTGCAGGACGGGTGCAGGGCGGTCTCGCCGTCCTTGGCGACCCAGTCGAGGATCTCCTCGTCGGTCGCCACGGACGGGCCGGGTGAGATCTCCCCGTCGTTGTAGGGGGCGAGTGCGGGCTGGTCGAGAAGGTTGCGGGCCACCCTGACCGCCTCGACCCACTCACGCCGGTCCTGCTCGGTGGAGAGGTAGTTGAAGCGCAGTGCCGGGTGTTCGCGCGGGTCCTTGCTCCTGATCTTCACCGAGCCGAGGGCGTCGGAGTACATGGGCCCGACGTGGACCTGGTAGCCGTGGCCGCCGGCCGGCACCGAGCCGTCGTAGCGGACCGCTATGGGCAGGAAGTGGAACATCAGGTTGGGGTAGTCGACGTCGTCGTTGCTGCGGCAGAAGCCGCCCGCCTCGAAGTGGTTCGTCGCGGCCGGACCCTTGCGGAACAGCCACTGCAGACCGATGAAGGGGGCCCGCCACTTCGCCAGGTACGGCTGGACGGAGACGGGCTGCTTGCAGGCGTACTGGATGTACACCTCCAGGTGGTCCTGGAGGTTCTCACCGACGCCGGGCAGGTCGTGGACGACGTCGATGCCGAGGGCGGTGAGTTCCTTCGCGTTGCCGATGCCGGAGAGCTGGAGCAGCTGCGGGGAGTTGATCGCGCCGCCGCAGAGGATGACCTCCTCCGCGCGGACCTGCTGGAGAGCGGACCTGCCGCGCCGGTACTCGACGCCGACCGCCTTCTTGCCCTCGAAGAGGACGCGGGTGACGAGGGCGCGGGTCTTCACGGTGAGGTTGGGGCGCTTGCGGGCGGGCTTGAGGTACGCCTTCGACGCGGACAGGCGGCGGCCGCGGTGGACGTTGCGGTCGAACTTGGCGAAGCCCTCCTGCCGGTAGCCGTTGACGTCGTCGGTGGGCGCGTACCCGGCCTCCTCGGTGGCCTTGAGGAAGGCGGAGAAGAGCGGGTTGGTGGCCGGCCCGCGCTCCAGGACCAGGGGCCCGTCGTGGCCGCGGAACTCGTCGTCCGGGTCGGCCGCGAGGCAGTTCTCCATCCGGCGGAAGTACGGCAGGCAGTGGGCGTAGTCCCAGCTCTCCATGCCGGGGTCGGCGGCCCAGCGCTCGTAGTCCATGGGGTTGCCGCGCTGGAAGATCATGCCGTTGATGCTGCTGGAGCCGCCGAGCACCTTGCCGCGGGCGTGGTAGATGCGGCGGCCGCCCATGTGGGGCTCGGGTTCGGACTCGTACTTCCAGTCGTAGAAGCGGCTGCCGATGGGGTAGGTGAGCGCCGCGGGCATGTGGATGAAGACGTCCCACGGGTAGTCGGGGCGGCCTGCCTCCAGGACGAGCACCCGGTTGCCGGGGTCGGCCGAGAGCCGGTTCGCCAGTGCGCTGCCGGCCGAGCCGCCGCCGACGATGACGAAGTCGTACTGCAAGGGAGCCATGGTGCCTCGTCTCGCTCGCGCCGTCGATTGCGCGGCATGCTAGTACGGGTATCGCTATACGCACTAGGTTGCGAACAACGCAACTTGTAAGATCTTTGTTCACATCGCGTTACTTGGAGTGCGTTGTTTACTGCGCGTATAGTTTCGCTATGAGCAACTTCAGTCCGGATACCGAAACGAACGGCTCATCGTCCGGCGGCGTGCAGTCCGTCGACCGCGCCATCAGCGTCCTGGAGATCCTGGCCCAGCGCGGCGAGGCGGGGGTGAGCGAGGTGGCCGCCGAGATCGATGTGCACAAGTCGACCGCGTTCCGGCTGCTCGGCGCCCTGGAGGCACGCGGTCTCGTGGAGCAGTCGGGCGAGCGGGGCAAGTACTCGCTCGGCTTCGGCATCGTACGCCTGGCAGGCGCGGTGACGGGACGCATCGACGTCACCCAGCAGGGCCGGGCGGTGTGCGAGCGGCTGGCCGAGGAGATCGGCGAGACGGTCAACATCGCGGTGATGCAGGAGCACTACGCGATCAACCTCTACCAGGTGCGCGGCGCCGCCGCCGTCAGCGCGCACAACTGGGTCGGCCAGCTGACCCCGCTGCACGCCACCTCCAGTGGCAAGATCATGCTGGCCCACGTGCCCGCCAAGGAGCGCGCCGCGCTGATCTCGGACGGGGGTCTGAAGAAGCTGACCCCGCACACCATCTCCTCGAAGGCGAAGCTGGAGAAGAACCTCGCCGAGGCCCGGGAGCGCGGTTACGCCTGGACGCTGGAGGAGCTGGAGATCGGGCTGCACGCGATGGCCGCGCCGATCCGGGACCGGGACGGCGAGGTCATCGCCTCGATCAGCGCGTCCGGGCCGTCCTACCGGTTCACCGAGGAACGCATGCACGAGCTGGCTCCGGTGCTGGTGCAGGGTGCGGAGGAGATCAGTCACCGCATGGGTTTCCTGGGCTGAGCGCCCGCGGGCCGACCGCCGTGGGGCCCGCGTCCACCCCTTCCGCTTCGGCCACGGCGTCACTCCGGCTGCCGGGCGCCGAGCCTCTCCTGGACCCAGTCGTGGAAGGCGCCGATGTGGTGCTCGCTGGGCACCAGCACCCCGCCCTTGGCGTACAGCCGTGAGCTCATGCCGGGCTGCGTGCGCTCGCAGGCCTCGAAGTCCTGGCGGTTGACCCGGTCGAAGAGCTCCACGGACCTGCTGACGTCCTTGCCGCTCTCGACGACGTGCGGGAGGTAGAGCCAGTCGCACTCGACGATCGTGCGGTCGACGGCCACCGGGTACATCCGGTGGAAGATCACGTGGTCCGGCACCAGGTTGATGAACACCTGCGGTTTCACGGTGATCGCGTAGTACCGCCGGTCCTGGTCCGCCGAGACCCCCGGTATGCGGTCGAGTCCCTCGGAGCCGTCGACGGTGAAGCCCTGGACGTCCGTGCCGAACTCGGCGCCGTGGCCGACGTAGTACTGGGCCGCGTAGCCGTCGGCGAACTCGGGCAGCACCTCGGTGAGTTCGGGGTGGATGGTGGCGCAGTGGTAGCACTCCATGAAGTTCTCGATGATGAGCTTCCAGTTCGCCCGGACGTCGTAGACGATCCGCCTGCCGACGGAGAGGTCCTCGACGCCGTAGCGTTCGATCGACTCGACGTCGCCCAGCCGCTCGACGGCCGCCCCGATCACGTCCTCCTCGAAGGACGGCGGGTTCTCCGCCAGGCACACCCACACATAGCCGAGCCACTCCCGGACGGCCACGTTCACCAGGCCGAACTCGGTCCGGCCCACGTCGGGCATCTTGGTGAGGTTGGGCGCGGCGACGAGCTTGCCGTCGAGGCCGTAGGTCCAGGCGTGGTAGGGGCACTGGAAGGCGCGCGCGACCTCGCCGGTCTCCTCGGTGCAGAGCTTGGCCCCGCGGTGCCGGCAGACGTTGAAGTAGGCGCGGACCGACCGGTCCCTGGCCCGGGTGACGAGGACGGACTCGCGGCCCACGTCGACGGTGCGGAACGCGCCGGGCTTCGGCAGGTCGGCCGCGCGGGCCACGCAGAACCACATCGTCTCGAAGATGCGCTCCTGCTCCTGGGCGAAGATCCCGGGATCGGTGTAGGCGGAGCCGGGGAGGGTGGCGATCAGGCTGTCCGGCAGGCTGGTCGATGTCACGGTGCACTCCTCGCAGGACGTCGTGGATCGGTGGGGTGGCGCGGGCGCCGGGTCAGGACGCGGCGGTGCCGAACTGCTTGCGGGCCCGGGTGAACAGCCGCGGCTGGTTCATCCCGAGCACGGCGACCGGCCGGCCCGCCCGCCGGTACACGGCGAGGAAGCTGCGGTCGTCGGTCGAGCCCTCCTCGACCGTCACGCTGTCGGCCCCGGCGGCGTGGCCGACGAACTGGATCTTCACGCCGTACTGGTCGGACCAGAAGTACGGCGGCCGGGGCACTCCCGGTTCCCGCGCGCCGTGCGCGAGCAGCGTGGCGACGGCGGCGTCCGGCCGTTCCAGCGCGCCGGTCCAGTGCTCGATCCTGCGGTGGGTGCCGGCGTGCGGGTCGTACCAGCTGGCGCAGTCGCCGACGGCGACCACTGCGGCCACGCTGGTGCGGCCGTCGGCGCCGCACCTGACGCCGTTGTCGAGGGCGATGCCGGAGTCCCGCAGCCACTCGACGCAGGGACGCGCCCCGACGCCGACGACGACGGTGTCGGCGGGCACGCTGCGGCCGTCCTCCAGGAGGACCGCCGTCACCCGGCGCTCGCCGCTCAGTCCCTTGACCCCCACCCCGCACAGCAGCCGTACCCCGTGGTCGGCGTGGAGCGCGGAGACGACGGCGCCCATGGCCTCGCCGAGCGGCCCGGCCAGCGGGGTCGGGGCCGCCTCGATCACGGTGACGTCGAGGCCGAGGGCGCAGGCGGTGGAGGCGACCTCGGCGCCGACGAACCCGCCGCCGATCACCACCAGCGAGCCGCCCCGGGCGAGGTCCGCCCGCAGCGCGCGGGCGTCGTCGAGGGTGCGCAGCGTGTGGACGCCGGCGAGGCCCTCGGTGCCGGGCAGGGTACGGGCGGCGGCGCCGGTCGCGATGACCATGCCGTCGGCGCGGACCTCCCGGCCGTCGGCGAGACGGACCGCCCGCCGGGCGCGGTCAAGACCGACGGCCCGGGAGCCGAGCAGCCACTCCGCTCGCAGGTCGTCGTCGGCGCGCTCCAGGGACAGGTCCGCCTCGCCGAGCGTGCCGGCCAGGAACTCCTTGGACAACGGAGGCCTGTCGTAGGGCCGGTGGGGCTCGTCGCCGACGACGACCAGCCGGCCGTCGTACCCCCGCCGCCGCAGCGAGCGCGCGGCCGACAGTCCGGCCAGCGAGGCGCCCACCACGGCGACGGTCCTCACGCCGCGCCCCCGGCGAGGCGGGCGGTGACGCACGGCGGCAGGTTGGGCGCGTCGGCGGAGAGCCGGACGTAGACCGTGCCGTCCTGCACGACGACCTCGTGGGTGCGGACCGGCCGCTTGGCCGGGGGAGCGTCCACGGCGCCGGTGCGCAGGTCGAACGTGGAGGCGTGCAGGGGGCATTCCACCTCGCAGCCCTCCAGCCAGCCGTCGGCGAGCGAGGCGTCCTGGTGGGTGCAGGTGTCGTCGATGGCGAAGAGCTCGCCGTCCTCGGTGTGGAACACCGAGACCGGCGGGTCGATGTCGAGCCGGTGGGCCTCGCCTCGCGGCAGATCCGCGAGACGGCACGCGGGAATCATCATGACACCTCGGTGCGTATAGCGAAACGGATTGCGGTTAGCGCAACGCCAGTCTGGGGGCGGCCGCGAAGCGTTGTCAAGAAGTTCACGCGCCGGTTCGCACGGGTCACGACGGCGGCTCCCCGGGCCCGCCGAAGCGCCCTCCAAAGCACACCTGAGCAGGGCCAACAGCCCCCGCGCGAGGTGCGGGTACGGCCCTGCCCCGGTGCCGTCACCGGGGCAGGGCCGCTTCGTCGGCGGCCGGTCAGAGACCGCCGGCGCACGTCACAGGAGCACCACCGAGCGCAGCACGTCACCGTGGTGCATGCGCTCGAAGGCCTTCTCGACCTCGTCGAGCCGGACGGTCTCGGTGACGAAGGCGTCCAGGTCGAGGCGGCCCTGCAGGTACAGGTCGATGAGCATCGGGAAGTCGCGGGAGGGCAGACAGTCCCCGTACCAGGACGACTTGAGCGCCCCGCCGCGGCCGAAGACGTCCAGCAGCGGCAGTTCCAGCTTCATCTCGGGGGTGGGCACGCCGACCAGGACGACGGTGCCGGCGAGGTCGCGGGCGTAGAAGGCCTGCCGGTAGGTCTCCGGGCGGCCGACCGCCTCGATGACGACGTCGGCGCCGAAGCCGCCGGTCAGCTCGCGCACCGCCGCGACGGCGTCGGTCTGGCTGGAGTTGACCGTGTGGGTGGCACCGAGCCCGCGCGCGGTGTCCAGTTTGCGGTCGTCGATGTCCACGGCGATGACGCGGGCCGCGCCGGCCAGGTCCGCTCCGAGGACGGCCGCCGCGCCGACGCCTCCGCAGCCGATCACGGCGACGGTGTCGCCGCGGCCGACGTTGCCGGTGTTGAGTGCGGCACCGAGGCCCGCCATCACGCCGCAGCCCAGCAGCCCGGCGACCGCCGCCGAGGCGCGCCGGTCGACCTTGGTGCACTGCCCTGCTGCCACCAGCGTCTTCTCGGCGAAGGCGCCGATGCCGAGGGCGGGCGACAGTTCCGTCCCGTCGGTCAGGGTCATCTTCTGCGCGGCGTTGTGGGTGTTGAAGCAGTACCACGGCCGCCCGCGCCGACAGGCCCGGCAAGCCCCGCACACGGCACGCCAGTTGAGGATCACGAAGTCACCGGGTGCCACGTCGGTGACGTCGCCGCCGACCGCCTCGACGACCCCCGCCGCCTCGTGCCCCAGCAGGAAGGGGAAGTCGTCGCTGATGCCGCCCTCGCGGTAGTGCAGATCGGTATGGCAGACCCCGCAGGCCTCGATCCTGACCAGCGCCTCCCCCGGACCGGGGTCGGGCACGACGATGGTCTCCAGACTGACGGGGGCGCCCTTGCTCCGCGCGACGACGGCACGGACCTGCTGGGACATGGCCACTCCTCGACTGAAAGAGGTGGCGAGATGTTGCCCAATACGGCACACATCTCGTGTTTCGCAACACAGCATCGCGGAGGGCGAACCGGGGGTCAAGGATCCGTCGGCGGCCCGCCCCCGGGGCACGCCGAGGCCTTCCCGGCGCGCACAGGGGACGGCATCACGCCCGCAGGTATCATTTATTCGGTAAACGGCACAAATCCACATATACCGAGTCCGCACGGATGTGCCCGAGGTGAGGATGCACGACATCACCTTCGACGACCGCGACGAGCTCCCGGAGCCCGGGGGCGAGGCGGAGGCACTGCTGGACGCACGGGGCCGGGTGGCGGCCTGGGGCCCGGGCGCCGAGACGCTGCTCGGTCACCCGGCGCGGGAGGTGCTCGGGCGGCGCGCGGGCGACCTGCTGCACGACCCCGCCGAGGCCGCGCGGCTGGCCCGGCGGTGGGACGCGGGGGCCCGCGAGGGGCCGCTGACGCTGCGGCGGCGCGGCGGGGAACCGGTCGAGGTCCAGGTCTGGGTGCGCTCCCTGACCACCGCGGACGGCGAGCAGCGGTGGCTCGTCCAGGCGGCCGGCGCGCAGTCGTACCGCACGTTCGAGTTCGGCCGGGCCCTGTTGCAGGGGCTGTTCACCGACATCCCCTTCCACATCGACCTCTTCGACACGCGGCAGCGGTTCATCGCCCAGAACCTGGCGCAGCGGCGCGCCGGGGTGTTCCGGGACGCCGAGTACTCCGGGCACACGATGCGCGAGATGGCCCCGCCCGGCCTGCTCGACCTCGACGCGCTGGAGGAGCGGCAGCGACGGGTGCTGGAGACCGGCGAGGCGCTGCTCGACACCGAGGTCGTCGGTCACCCGGTACCCGGTTCGCCCGACGACTACGTGTGGTCGGAGTCGATCCTGCCGCTCAGGGATCCGTCCGGGACGGTGATCGCGCTGGCCCACGTGGTCTCCGACGTGACCCACCGGGTCCGTTCGCGCGAGCGGCTGGTCCTGGCCAACGCGGCCGGCACCCGGATCGGCACCACCCTGGACCTGTGGCAGACGGCCCGGGAGCTGGCCGAGGTGGCGGTGCCGCGGTTCGCCGACACCTGCCACGTCGACCTGCTGGACACCGTCTTCTCCGACGGGACCGACGCGGACGGCCGGGAGCCGGCCGACGACGCGCGGCCCCGTCACCCGCTGCTGCGCCGGGCCGCGTCCGACGGGGTGGCCACCGCGGACCCAGCTGCCGGCGGGGTCCGGGTGGGCGACCTCGACACGGTGGCGACGGCGCCCGGCTCGCCGTTCCTCGACGCCGTGGCGGAGGGCGGGTCCGTCCTGCTCGCGGACGAGGAGCTGCGCCCCGCCGCCGCGGACCCCCGCCGGGCACCGGGCGCCGGACCGGACGTGCACTCGTGGCTGCTCGTCCCCATGCTCGCCCGGGGTGTCGCCCTCGGTACCGCCCTCTTCATGCGCTCGCGCAGCCACCGCCGGTTCGAGCCCGAGGACGTGCTGCTCGCCGAGCAGATCGTGACCCGCACCGCGGTGTGCGTCGACAACGCCAGCCGCTACCACCGGGAGCGGACGACGGCGCGGACCCTGCGGCGCAGTCTGCTCCCGCAGCGGCTGCCGTCGCCGTCCGCGGTGCGGACCGCGTCGCGGTATCTGCCGGCCAGCGAGCACACCGGGCTGGGCGGGGACTGGTTCGACGTGATCCCGCTGTCCGGGGCCCGGGTGGCGCTCGTGGTGGGCGACGTGGTCGGCCACGGGCTGCAGTCGGCGGTGACCATGGGCCGGCTGCGCGGTGCCGTCCGCACCCTCGCGGATCTGGACCTGTCCCCCGCGGAGCTCCTCGCCCACCTGGATGACCAGATGAACCGGTTCCTCGACGAGCGCGGCGACGAGGTGTCCCTGGTGACGGGGGCGACGTGCCTGTACGCGGTGTACGACCCGGTGTCACGGCGGTGCCAGCTGGCGCGCGCCGGCCATCCGGCCCCGGCGGTCGTCTCGGCGGACGGCGCCGTGGACTTCGTGGACCTGCCCGGCGGGCCGCCCCTCGGGCTCGGCGGTGTCGTGTTCGAGGAGCGCGAGATCGCCCTCGCCGACGGGGACCTCCTGGTCCTGTACACGGACGGACTGCTGGAATCGCGTGCGCAGGACTTCGACACCGGGCTGCGCCGGATGCGCGCCACGCTCTCCCGCACGCCTGCCTCGGCCACCCCCCAGGAGGTGTGCGACACCCTGGTCGGTGAGCTGCTGCCGCCGGGCCACCAGGACGACGTGGCGGTCCTGGTGGCCCGGATGAGCGGTCTGGCCCCGGACTCCCATGTCACCTGGGCGATCGAGGCGCAGGAGCGGCTGGTCGGCCGGGCCCGGGAACTGACCGCGCGTCAGCTGGCCCGGTGGGGGCTGGCGGAGGAGTCGTTCACCACCGAGCTCATCGTGAGCGAGCTGGTGACGAACGCGCTGCGGTACGGCGGTGCGCCGATCGCGCTGCGGCTGATCCGGGACCGGAGCCTGATCTGCGAGGTCTCCGACGGCAGCAGCACCTCGCCGCACGTGCGGCACGCCCGGGACACGGACGAGGGCGGGCGCGGCCTCTACCTCATCACCCAGCTCGCCCAGAACTGGGGGACGCGGTACAACGCGCGCGGCAAGACCATCTGGGCCGAGCAGTCACTACCCCGCTGACGCGCGCGCCGCGGAGAGTGGCCGGTCCTCGTCGGGGCCGGGCACGACGACCAGGAAGGCGTCCGAGCCGAGGTCCATCACCACGGTCGCCCGGCGGCCCTCGGCCCGGCACCGCGCCGCGTACTCCTCGGCCGGCCACGAACCCCGGGGAGCCCCGGCGGGAAATCGCTCCAGCACCCTCGCGCTCATAGTGGTCCTGCACCTCCCGAGTCGGTCTTCGCCTTTCCCTGCGGCTGCCCGCGATCGACGCGGGCATGCCGGAAACGCCGCAGGAGCACCGGCGCCGGTCCGTCACGCGGGCCCGGGGAGGTGGGAGCGTGGGGCCGTCGCAGCCTGCCGTCGCCCCGCCCCGGAGCCGCCCCATGGACGTCTCGGTCGTCCTGTTCACCGCCGACCTGCGCCTGCACGACCATCCGCCGCTGCGGGCGGCCCTGGACGGCTCGGACGAGGTCGTGCCGCTGTTCGTGCGGGACCGCGCGGTGGACCGGGCCGCGCCGTGCCCAACCGGCCGGCGTCCTCGCCGACTGCCTGCGCGATCTGGACGCCGGGCTGCGGGAGCGCGGTGGCCGCCTGGCGCTGCGGTCCGGTGACCTCGTCGAGGAGGTGGGCAAGGCGGCGGACGAGGCGGACCCCGCCACGGTGCATCTGGCGGCCGACGCCAGCGGGTACGCGCAGCGCCGGGAGGAGCGGCTGCGCCGGGCCCTGGCGGCGGACGGCCGGCGGCTGCACGTCCACGACGCGGTGACCGCCGCGGTCCCGGACGGGATCGGATCGAAGCCGCTGCCGCGCCGTGACCGGCCGTCCGGCGTGCCGGAGGGGCTGGCCGCCGGTGGCGAGGCGGCGGGCCGCAGGCGGCGGGCCTCCTGGCTGCGTGCGGGCATCGGGTCGGACGAGGACCGGCACGACGACCTGGCGGGGGGCGCGACCTCCCGGCTCTCGCCGCACCTCCACTTCGGGACGCTCTCCCCCGTCGAGCTGGTCCACCGGGCCCGGAAGGAGGGCGGCCCGGGCGCCGAGGCGTTCATACGGCAGCCGGCCTGGCGGGACTTCCACCGACAGGTGCCGGCCGCGCGGCCGGCGGTGGCCACGGCCGGCTACCGGACGCAGCACGACCGTTGGCGCACCGGGCGCGCCGCGGACGAGGACGCCGAGGCGTGGCGGGCCGGGCGCACCGGCTACCCGGTCGTCGACGCGGCGATGCGCCAGCTGCGCCACGAGGGCTGGATGCACAACCGGGGGGCGGCTGCTGGCGGCGAGTTTCCTGGCCAAGACGCCGTACGTCGACTGGCGGGTGGGCGCCCGGCACTTCCTGGAGCTGCTGGTCGACGGGGACGTGGCGAACAACCGGCTCAACTGGCAGTGGGTGGCGGGCACCGGCACCGGCACCCGCCCCAACCGGGTCCTCAACCCGCTGATCCAGGCGAAGCGTTACGACCCCGACGGCGCGTACGTACGGCGCTGGGTGCCGGAGTTGGCGGGGCTGCCGGGGGCGAAGGTGCACGAGCCGTGGAAGCCGGGCGGTCCGGACCCGGCGGCGCTCGGCTACCCGGAGCCGATCGTCGACCTGGCCGACGGACTGGCCCGGTTCCGGCAGGCCCGGGAGCGCGGCCGAGCCCAGAACTACACATAAAGACGAAATAAGAGCAGAATGCTCCATAGCGGCGCATACCGCACGCACCAGACGCGGTCAGGCCTGCAAGTCGAGAAGGAGACGAGTCATGGCCAACGTCTCGCACGGCAGAAGTGACATAACCAGCCACCCCGATGTCTCCGAGATGCGGGAGCGCTACGCCCGCATGCTCGGCGGCCGTGATGTGGCGCTCGTGGACGGACCGGTGTTCCTGCTCGGTCTGTACTGCGCGGCGTCCCCGTGGATCCTCCACTACACGGCCAGCCAGCCAGCCCTCGTGACCCACAACCTGATCATGGGCATAGCGATAGGCCTGCTGGCACTGGGCTTCACCAGGGCACCGGAGCGCATGTACGGCCTGAGCTGGGCCATGTGCGCACTGGGCATCTGGATGATCATCGCGCCCTGGGTGGTCGGCAGCAGCCCGGACAGGGGCGTCATCATCAACAACGTCATCATCGGCGCGCTGGCCCTCTGCCTCGGGCTGGTGTGCGCCGCTTCGGCGGCCAGGCGGACGCCTATGACCTAGGCACCCCAGACATCCCCTGGGAAGGGAGGACGCGGGGCCGGTCCGATGACGGCGGACCGGCCCCGCCGCGCGCCGGGTCAGCGGCCGGGGACCAGCCAGGGCTGCTGCGGGAGCGGGCTGCCGGTCTCCATGAGGGACTTCAGGTTGGAGAGCACGGCGGGCCAGCCGGCCGAGATGCCCTGCAGTTCGCCCTCGTCGTTGAGGTCCTCGTGGGTGACGGTGAGCTTGACGATGTCGGCGTGCGGGCGGATGTCGAAGGTGACCCGGGAGTGCCGGGCGGGGTCACCCTCGTCCGCGGGCGCGGCCCAGGTGGCGACCAGCCGGGTCGGGCGGTCGCTCTCGACGACGGTGCCGACCACGTCGGCGATGCCGGAGCCGTCGGTGCGGACGTGCTGCCAGCGCGAGCCGGGCCGCCAGTCGGAGACGTTGGAGTGCCCCCAGTAGACGGCGGTCAGGTCCGCGTCCGTGAGGGCGTCCCAGACCTTCTCGGGGGTGCTTGCGATGTAGGTGACGTAGACATAGCTGGGCTGGTCGCTCATGGCTTCCTCGGCTCGTCGCTTCAGGTCGCCGAGCGCGCGCAGGCGCGGGCGCTCGAACTTGTCGATCCACCGCTCCTGGATCTCGTGGAGCGGCACGGGATTGAGGTAGTGCAGCTTCTCCCGCCCCCGCCGCACGGTGCTGATCAGGTTGGCGGCCTCCAGGACGGCCAGGTGCTGGGTCACCGACTGCCGGGCCATCGCGATGCGCTCGCACAGCTCGCCCAGCGTCTGGCCGTTCTGCTCGTGCAGCCGGTCCAGCAGCCGCCTGCGGGTGTCGTCGGCCAGCGCCTTGAAGACCTGGTCCGTCCTGCTGTCGTCGCCCTCTGCTCCCACTACTCAAAGTTATGCAGGCAATTACCTGCATGTCAATCCGGACCACCGGTACGGCGCGGTTCGGGGAGTCGTGCCGCACGTGCGCGACGGCTCGTCGCCCACGTCGCCCACGTCACGCTCGTCACGGAACGAGCCGGTCGAGGCTCGGCGACGGGGCACCCTGCACCCACGGCGGGGCGGACGGGCGTCGGTCGCCGTGGGCGCGGTGATGAAAAAAGCCTCGCCCGGCGGGAGTCGACCGCCGGGCGGGGCTGACGTGCGGCCGGGAGGCTACACCACGGCCGACTCCTCCGGCGTCAGGTACTCCTCGCTGATCTCCTTCGCCCCGAACGGCCACACCTTCTCCAGCCGGGCCCAGACCAGGAACGCCACACAGCCGAGGGCGAGCCAGGCCAGGGACCACTCGATGGGGTGGCGGCCCGGGGAGTTCCGGTCGGCGTAGCCGTAGATCACGCACCAGCCGACGAAGGCGACGATGCTCGGCAGCGGGTAGAGCCACATGCGGTACGGCCGCTTCAGGGTCGGCTGCCGGCGGCGCAGCACCGTGAGCGCCACGATCTGGGCCAGTGCCTGGACGATCACCATCACGGTGGTGAGCAGCTGGATCAGGGTCGCCAGGTCGGTGTGCCGGCCGATCAGGAAGCCGATCGCGGTGATGACGCCCATGGTGGCCAGCCCGAGCATCGGGAAGCGGTGCTTGGGGTGCAGCTTCTCGTAGGGCCGGAAGAAGACGCGGTCACGGGCGGCGTCGTAGGGCACCCGGGAGCCGCCGAGCAGGCCGGTGAAGACCGAGGCGAAGGCCGTGATCAGGATGAGCACGGTCACGGTGTCGGCGGCGCCCTTGCCCCAGGTCTTCTCGAGCACCGCCGAGGCCACGGAGGTCGACGCGATGTCGTCGGGGTTCGTCATGCGGTGCCAGTCGACGACGCCGAGCGTGCCGATCTGGAGCAGCAGGTAGATCGCCATGATGCCGACGATCGAGAAGAGGATGGAGCGCGGCAGGACGCGGCCGGGTTCCTTGATCTCGGCACCCATGTACGCGGTCGTGTTGTAGCCGAGGTAGTCGTAGATGCCGATGGTCAGGCCCGCGGCGAAGCCGAGCCAGAAGTGGTCGCTCGTCAAATCGAAGGCGTGGGCCGGATAGGTGAAGGCCAGGTGCGGGCTGAAGTCGGTGGCTGCGGCGACGATCACCAGCAGTACCGAGGCGATCATCACCGCCCACATGACGGCGGTGATCCTGGCGATGTTCTCGATGCCCCGCCAGAGCAGGAGCACCACGAGGACGATGACGCCGAGCCCGACCAGGTCGCCGGAGGTCTGGCCGAGACCGGGGGCGAGGTAGCCCAGGTACTGGACGAAGCCGACCACGCCGGTGGACATGATCAGCGGGATGAAGAGCATCGCCGTCCACACGAACAGGAACGGCATCAGGCGTCCGGTGCGGTACTGGAAGGCCTGGCGCAGATAGACGTAACTGCCGCCGGAGCCGGGCATCGCGGCGCCGAGTTCGGCCCAGACGAGGCCGTCGCAGAGCGCGAGCACCGCGCCCGCGACGAAGCCGATGACGGCCTGCGGGCCGCCGAACGCGGCGACCATGAGCGGGATGGTCACGAACGGACCGATGCCGCACATCTGGCTCATGTTGATGGCGGTGGCCTGGAACAGGCCGACGCGGCGGACGAAACCGCCGGCCGGCGGCGCACTGCCGGGGACGACGGGACTACCGGGACCTGCAGACATGAGGGCTCCTGAACGAGACACGGGGAGGTGGGCGGTGCGCGTACGACGGGCGGGGACCGACTCGGCGGGATGGCCGATAAAGTTAAGGAGCCTTACTAGATGCGTCAAGTATGCGTCGGGAATCGGTGAGAATGGTGCGATGGCCGCCAGCGACGTCGTAGAGGAGCAGGAGCAGCCCTGGAGCCGGCAGCGCCTGCGCAGCGCCAACGAGCGGCTGCTGCTTGACCGGCTGCGCCTGCTCGGTTCCGCCTCCCGCGCCCAACTGGCCCGGGAGACGGGCCTGTCGAAGCCCACGGTGTCCAGCGCGCTCGCCGCGCTGGAGTCGGCGGGCCTGGTCCACGAGGTCGGCACCCACGTGCCGGAGCGCGGCCGCACGGCCGTCCTGTACGCGCCGGACCCGGCGGCCGGGTTCGCGCTCGGCATCGACGTGGGCCGGAGCTGGCTGCGGGCGGCGGTCGCCGACCTCGACGGCACCCTGGTCGCCCGCTCGGACGTGCGCAACCGGGCCCGGGGCTCGGGCGCGATGGCCGACCTGCTGGTCGCCACCGCCCGGCAGGTGGTCGCCAACTCCGGGGTGGATCCGGCCGCCGTGGTGCACGGGGTGGTGGGTACGCCGGGTGTGTACGACGAGCGGCAGCGCCGGGTGCGGTACGCGATGCATCTGCCGGGCTGGGGGCGCGCGGGCCTCTTCGACCGGATGCGCGAGGAACTGGGGATCCCGTTGGAGGTGCACAACGACGCCAATCTGGCCGCCCTCGGCGAGTACACGTACGGCGTCGGGGCCGGCAGCCGGCTGTTCGCGTACATCATGATCGGCACCGGCCTCGGGATGGGCGTGGTCAGCGAGGGGCGCCTGTTCACCGGGGCGCACGGGCTCGCCGGGGAGATCGGCTTCCTGCCCTGGCCGGGACGGCAGCGGGGGCCGGAGCGGCTGGAGGACGCCGTGTCCGGGGTGGCCGTGGTCGAGACCGCGCGACGGCTGGGGATGACCGGGCAGCTCACCGCGAAGTCCGTGTTCGACGCGGCCCGCCTCGGCGATCCGGCCGCCGCCGAGGCGGTACGTCTCGAGGCCGAGCGGATCGCTCACACGGTGGCCGCGGCCGCGGCCGTGCTCGACCCCGACCTGGTGGTGCTCGGCGGCGGCGTCGGACACAGCGTCGACCTGCTGCTGCGTCCGGTGCGCGAGCACCTGCGCGCCCTCACGCCGCTGCGCCCGAAGCTCGTACCGAGCCGGCTCGGCGAGGACGCGGTGCTGCTCGGTGCGGTGGCCACGGCCCTGGGCACCGCCCGTGACCTGGTGTTCGACCGCAGGTCGGACGCCTCCTGAGCACCGCGCCGCCAACTCGCCCGGGCGCCACGGTGATTGACACGGTCTCCGCGGCACCCTAGCTTGAGCCGGGTTAGTAAAGTTTCCTAACTTTACGAGCCTGGAGACCATCGTGTTCCCTCGCCGCGCCCCCGGACACCGCCTCGCCACGGCCGCCGTGGCCCTGGGACTGCTCTGCTCACTGAACACCAGCGCCTGGGCCGGGGCCCGCGACCCGGCCCACGGCTCCGCCCGGATCACCCGTGTGCCGTCCGCCGCCGGATCGGCGACCCCGCTGTCGGGCTTCGCGATCCGGTCGACGGCCGACGTGGGCGACTCCGCGGCGGCGGTCTCCTCCCCCGGCTATCCGGTGAAGGGCTGGTATCCGGCGGGCCCCCGCTCCACGGTCCTCGCCGCGCTGCTCGCCGACGGGGCCTACGACGACCCGTTCGTCTCCACCAACCTCCAGAAGATCCCCAAGTCGCCCTTCCAGGTCCCCTGGTGGTACCGCAGCGACTTCACGGTGACCGACCCCTCGCACCGCACCTACCTGGACTTCAGCGGGGTGATCTCGGCTGCCGACGTGTATGTGAACGGCCGTCAGGTCGCCACCACCGCCGACGTCACCGGCGCCTACACCCGCCACGAACTGGACGTCACCTCGCTCGTGAAGGCCGGCACGAACACGGTCGCCTTCCGCATCCAGCCCAACAACCCCAACAAGAACCTCACCATGGGCTGGCTCGACTGGCTCCAGCCCCCGCCCGACCAGAACATGGGCATCGTCCGTGACGTCCTGGTCCGGCGCGGCGGCCCGGTCGCGCTGCGCGACGCGCACGTGGTGACGGAGCTCGCGGTGCCGTCCCTCACGACGGCCGACCTGACGGTGAAGGCGCAGGCACGCAACGACTCGGACACGCCGGTCACCGCCGAGGTCTCCGGCACCGTCGCCGGGGTGGCCCTCGCCAGGTCGGTCGAGCTCGCGGCCCACCAGACCCGGACCGTCACCTTCACCCCCGCCGACACCCCGGGGCTGCACCTGACCGCCCCGAAGGTGTGGTGGCCCGCGGGGATGGGCGGCCAGCCGCTGTACGACCTCGACCTCACCGCGTCCGCCGGCGGCACGGCTTCGGACACCGCCCACGAGACCTTCGGGATCAGGGACGTCCGGGCCCCGCTGAACTCCGACGGCGCCCGCCAGTACTCGATCAACGGCCGCCGGCTGCTGATCAAGGGCGGCGGCTGGTCACCGGACGAGTTCCTGCGCTGGGACCGCACCTACGTCGAGGACCGCCTCAGGTACGCCGTGGACCTGGGCCTCAACGCCATCCGTCTGGAAGGCCACATCGAGCCCGACGAGTTCTTCGACCTCGCCGACCGCCTCGGCGTGCTCACCCTGCCCGGCTGGGAGTGCTGCGACAAGTGGGAGGGGCAGACCAACCCCGGCGAGAGCGGCGAGAAGTGGAGCGCCGCCGACTACTCGGTCGCCCGGGCGTCCATGGCCGCCGAGGCCGCCCGGCTGCGTGACCACCCGAGCGTGGTCTCCTTCCTGATCGGCAGCGACGCCGCCCCCGACGCGACGATCGAGAAGGGCTATCTGGACGCCCTGGCCGCCGCCGACTGGGCCGTCCCGGTGGTGCCCGCCGCCTCTGACAAGTCGGCTCCCCAGCTGGGCAGTTCGGGCATGAAGATGACCGGCCCCTACGACTGGGTCCCGCCGGGCTACTGGTACGCCAAGCGCGAGGGCGGCGCCACCGGCTTCAACTCGGAGACCAGCGCAGGACCGGACATCCCCACGCTCGACACCCTGCGCCGGATGATGACCCCGGCCGAACTCGACACCCTCTGGAAGAACCCGGACGCCAAGCAGTACCACCGCTCGCCGTCCGCGACCTTCGGCACCCTGAAGGTCTACGACGCCGCCCTCACCGGCCGCTACGGCGCCCCGAAGAGCCTCGCCGACTACGTCGAGAAGGCCCAGCTCGCCCAGTACGAGAACGTCCGCGCCCAGTACGAGGCGTACGAACGCAACCAGACCGACGCCTCGAAGCCCTCCACCGGCGTCGTCTACTGGATGTTCAACAGCGGCTGGACGTCCCTGCACTGGCAGCTGATGGACCGTTACCTCGACCAGGGCGGCGCCTACTTCGGCGCGAAGAAGGCCAACGAGCCGCTGCACGTCCAGTATGCGTACGACGACCGCTCGGTGACCGTGGTGAACAACCGGCACACACCGGTCTCCGGGCTCACCGCGCGGGCCACCCTCTTCAACCCCGACGGCACCCAGAAGTACGACAAGGCCGTCACCGGCGTCTCGGTCCAGGGCGACGGCGCGCACAGCACCACGCTCACCCTGCCGGCGTCGGTGTCCGGGCTGGCGTCCACGTACCTGGCACGGCTGGTGCTCACCGACGCGGACGGCAAGGAGGTGAGCCGCAACGTCTATTGGCTCTCCACCAAGGCCGACACCCTCGACTGGGCGAAGACCGACTGGTGGCACACGCCGACGACGGGCTACGCCGACCTGACCGGGCTCTCCTCGATGGCCCAGGTCCCGGTCACGGCGACGGCCTCGACCACGGACGCCGACGGCACGTCGACCACCACGGTCACCGTCCGCAACGCGGGTCGCGGGAAGACCCCGTCCCTGCTGACGGACGTCCATCTGGTCGACGCGAACGGCAAGCCGGTGCTGCCGGTCCGGTGGTCGGACAACGAGGTCAGCCTGTGGCCGGGCGAGTCGGCGACCCTGACGGCCACCTACCGGACCGCCGACCTGCACGGGTCGTCGCCCCGGGTGCGGGTCGCCGGCTGGAACGCGGTGGAGCGGACGGTTCCGGCGGGAGCGCCGGAACCGTCCGTCCCGCTCAGCTCACGTTGAGCGCGGTGTCGTCGACGACGAAGGACGTCTGGAGGGTCGAGCCCTCGACACCGGAGAACTTGACGGTGGCCGTGGTGCCGGCCAGGGAGGAGACGTCGAAGCTCTTGAGGACGTATCCGGAGGCCGCGTCGAGGTTGGAGTACGTGGCCAGGGTGGTGGATCCGGCGGTCACCGTCAGCTTGTCGTAGGCGGTGCTGGTGGTGGTCTCCGCGGTGTCCACGTGCAGGTAGAAGCTGAGCGTCGCGGAGCAGCCGGACGGAATGGTCACCGACTGGGACAGCGTGTCGGTGTGGGCCGACCCGTAGCCGTCGAGCCAGGCCTTGTAGGAGCCGGTGCGGGCCGCCTCGCTGCTGGAGTTGGTGATGACGCCGCTGCTGGCGGTCCAGGTGGTGTTGCCGGACTCGAAGCCGGGGTTGCCGAGGAGCTGGGCGGAGGTGCAGGTGCCCCCGCCGCCCCCGCCGCCGCCTCCGCTGCTGCCGCTGGACGCGCCGGTGAGCCAGGCGGTGGCGTTGAGGGCGAGGGCGGCGTTGGTGGCGCCGCTGTCGTTCCAGCCGTCGTACAGCGTGTTGCCGGACTGGCCGGTGCCGTCGTCGATGGGCGAGCTGTCGCCCCAGAACGCGACCCGGCCGCTGCCGAAGGTGCTGGTGGCGAAGAAGGCGCCGGTGTTGCCCGAGTAGCCGCTGCGGTACACCAGGCCCTTGACCGCGGAGTTGTCCGCGGGCTTGAGGGTGGCGGTCGTCCCGTCGGCGATCAGGCTCTTGGTGACCGTGCCGAAGGAGCCGTTCAGCACGGCGTTGCCGCTGTCGCTGATGGCGGCCGGGTAGCCGGAGCTGATGTCGAGCGAGTCGATGGAGAACCCGAACGGGTCGGTCGAGTCGACGCTGTTGTTCGTCATCAGGTCGTTGAGGATCTCGACGGCGTCCTCACCGTCGTTGTTGCGGTCGGCCCCGGTGTGGTCCGAGATCATGAACAGCCCGCCGCCGTTCTTCACGAAGTTCATGATCGCCGTCTTCTCGGCGGTCGTGAACAGCGTGTTGGGCTCGGGCAGCACCAGCGCGTCGAACTTCGACAGGTCGGTCGTCGACGAACCGCCGTAGGTGAGCGCGCTGGTCGCCGTCTTCATGCTGTAGCTGCCGGTCTTCTGGAGGGCCACGCCCCACGAGGAGAGCGCGCCGGTCCAGTCGGTCTCCGAGGACGGGGAGGAGTCCTGGGCGAGCGGGTCGGGCTTGCTGGTGGAGATGATCCAGTCCGCGTTGCCGGCCTCCTCCGCGTGGCCGTCGTCGAACAGGACGCGGTAGGTGGTGGCCGCGTGGGCGGGGGCGGCCGCGGTGCCGACCTGGAGGGCGGCTCCCGTGACGAGCAGTCCGAACCCGGCCAGGGCGGTGGTGAGTCTGTGGCGGGATCTGCTGGATCCAAGCATCCGGCGAACCTCCGTGAGGGGGTGGGGTAATGGCGGTGGGGGCGCCAACTCTGCGCGCGTAGAACGTGCTTGAGATTTCTACACGCGTCAACTCATTGAAAGGTACATGGCATGTCGAGCCGGTGAACAGAAAACCGCTGTAACAACCGGACGGGACTGCCGCCGGATTCAGCGGGCAGATTGGACAGCAGCGGGGTACAGACACAGAGGGGCGGACATGGAGATCTCGGGCATCATCAGCGCCATCATCATCGGACTCGTCATCGGTGTGCTGGGGCGCCTGGTCGTCCCCGGTCGCCAGCACATCGGCATCCTGTGGACCATCGTCGTCGGCATCGTGGCGGCGCTGCTGGGTTCGGCGCTCGCGGCGGGCTTCGGCGTGGCCGACACCAAGGGCCCGGACTGGATCGAGTGGTTCATCCAGATCGCCCTGGCGGCCCTGGGCATCGCGGCGCTGGACCGCAGCAGGGCACGCCGGTGATCTGACCGCACCTCGGGCGCGGCGGGGCGGCACCGGCAGTGGTGCGGTCCCGCCGCACGGGTGTGCCCGGCACCCGGTCGGGCGGCGGCCGACGCCCGGTGCCGCCTACAGCGGGGAGAGGTACGGCGTGGTCGTGGTCAGGGCGTGGAAGCCCAGCCGTTCGAGGATCGGCCGGCTCGTGGGCAGCGCGTCCACCTGGAGGTAGCGGCAGCCGTGGGCGGCGGCGACCCGGGCCCGGTGGGCGACGAGGGCACGGTACACACCGCGTCCACGCCACTGCGCCACGGTGCCGCCGCCCCACAGACCGGCGAACCTCGCCCCGGGCACCAGCTCGACCCGGGCGGCGCTGACCGGCTCGTCCCCGGCGAGCGCGACCAGCGCGACCATGGTGTCCGGCTGCTCGGCGAGCCGCGTCAGCAGCTGGTGGCGCAGCCGTGAACCGTCGGCGCCGAAGGCCTTCTCGTGCACGTCCACCACGAGTTCGATGCCCGCCCGGTCGGTTGCGGGCACCACGCGTACGCCGTCCGGCAGTTCGGTGTCGAGGCTCAGCCGGGCGACCTCGCCGACCATCAGCGTCTCCTGCGGTTCCGGCCGGAACCCGGCCGCGGCCAGCCGGTCACCGAGATCCGACGGCAGGTCGTGGCCGTAGACCTTCCACTCGAACTCCCGCCCGCGGGCCGCGAAGAAGTCGATCTGCGCCGCGATCGCGCGGTCCGCGGTTTCGGCGTCCAGGTCCGACCAGAGGACGCCGCTCCAGTCGTCGGCGTCCGCCACCTGGCGCACCACCGCGCCCACGCGTTCGATCCGGGCGCCGGGCCCGTCGGGCCGGGCGCCCTCGCGCATGTCACGGTCGTACAGGGCGAGCACGGCTTGATGATCCATCCGAGCACTCCACCATCCGGGCGCGACGGCGGCAACACCTTTTCCGCGGGCCGTCGGGTGCCGGGGCCGCAGGTCAGCCCAGTTCGAGCGTCGTGACCCCGAAGACCCGCTCGCGGGCGTGCTCGCGGACCGGGCCGGTGTACATGCGGGCGGTCTCGAACGAGGGCGTGAACCCGGCCTCCTCGGCGAGGGCGACCCCCGCCGTGCTGGTCCCGGGTACGTCGACGGCGACCTGCCTGCCCGCAGCCTCGGCGGTGAGGGCCGTGAACAGGGCGCGGGCGTCCTCGGCGGTGTCGGCGAAGAGGGGGCCGATGCGCAGGGTGTCACGGCCGGGGCGGATCACGCCGTAACCGGTGAGGCGGTCGCCGTCGTGGCGCACGAGCGCCCGGTGCCCGGGGGTGGTCAGCCACGCGGCCACGAAGCGCGGCCGGTCGGCCGGGCAGCAGGCGCTGTCGTACGCCGTGACGGCGGCCAGGTCGGCGGCGCGGGCGGGCCGGACACCGGCCGGGGTCGCGGCGGCACGGGCCTCGCCCACGAACCGGGCGGTGCGGTAGGCGAGTTCGAAGCCGGACTGGCGGTAGTTGTCCTGCTGGGCCACCACGCCGTCGAGGCCCACGGTGCGGTTGCCGGCGTGGGCGAGTGCGGTCTTCCAGGTGGTGAGGCCGTGGCCGCGGCCGCGCAGGTCGGGGCGGACCAGGTACCAGCCCAGGAACGCGTAGTCGGCGCCGTGGTTGACGACGGAGATGGCCGACACCGGTTCGCCGTCGACCCGGCCGACGAAGAACCCGTCGGGGTCCTGGGCGAAGAAGGCGGCGGTGTCCGACAGCCCGGGGTTCCAGCCCTCGTCCGCCGCCCAGCCGACGATCACGGGCCAGTCGTCGGGCGTGGCCCGGGTGACGACGAGGTCCTGCGGGGCCGGGGCCGGAGAGGTCATCGATGCGCTCCCTTGTGTGACGGGTTCCGATCGTGCGGCGACCCGCGCCGCGCGCCGGCAGCATCCTTCCCGATCACCGGGCGCCGCGCCACGACGGGATCGAGCCGTCGCTGTGCTGCGTGCGGTTCCGGACACGGCGCAGGCCCCACCGGTCGGGTCCGGTGGGGCGTGTCGGTGCGCGGTGCGTCAGGCCGCCCCGGTATCACGCCGGCCGGTCAGCGCGTCCGGCCGGGGCGGAAGCGCCGGTGCAGGGCGGTCCCGGCGAGCAGCAGCGCCGCGCTGCCCGCCGCGGCGGCACCGGTGAGGTCCGTCCCGGTGTGGGCGAGAGCGGCCGGGGCCGGCGGCGCGGCGGGCGCCTTGGGCTCCGTGGGGGTCTTCGGCGGGGCCGGCGGCTTGACGGTGGGCGGCTTTGGGGTGGCGGTCTTCGGCGGGCTCGGATGGTCGCCGGAGGTGTTCACCGAGGTGTTGCCGGTGGCCGGGTTCAGGGCGCCGACCACGTTCACGCTGTTGCCGCTGATGTTCACCGGGAGGTCGACCGGCAACTGGATGCCGTTGCCGGAGATCACCCCGGGCGAGCCCTCCTCTGCGCCCTGCGCGGTCGCGCCGCCGGACGTGGCCGAGCTGCCGGACGCGCCGCCGGTGGCGGCGGCGCCGCCCTCGTTCGCGCAGGTGTTGCCGGCCGCCGGGTTCAGGAGCCCCACCACGTTCACGGTGTTCCCGCACACGTTCACCGGGAGGTCCACCGGCAACTGGATGCCGTTGCCGGAGATCACTCCGGGCGAACCGGCCGCGGTGGCGTCCGCGCCCGCGTCGGCCCAGGCCGGAACCGCCACCGCCATCGCCCCGGAGGCGGCAGCGACGGCGATCACACCGTTTCGGGTAACCCGTTTCATAGGTTCCCTGCCTTCCAGACATGAATGCGGGCGCTCGCCCGCAACGGTTAAAACGCAGATGAACCATGCGAGTTATGGCTTATTCATATTTCACCCCATCGGGTGACACTCGACTCGAACCGGCAGTAAAAGTATGCAAGGGCATCGAAGGGAACGGCCCCGCGGAGAGCCGGAGCCGGGCAGCAGGCGCGCGGCGGAGAGCAGGGCGCCCCGGCCCGCTCGCCGGGAGGCAGGCCCCGCGGAGCCCGCCTATGGTGAGCGAAAGCCCTGTACCCGGTCCGCCACGGAGCGTCCCTGGAGGCCCTCGATGCCTGCCGTGCCCCGTACCCGGCCCGCCCTGCGGCGCTGCGCCGGCGCCGGTGCCGTAGCGCTGGCGCTGCTCGGCGGCGGCCTGCCCGCGACGACGGCGGCCGAGGCCGGCGGGGAGCAGCCCGACCTGACCCTGTTCTACCGGCAGAAGGTCCGGTGGGCCGCGTGCAAGGACGCGGAGCTGCCGAAGGACATGCAGTGTGCCCGGGTCACCGTCCCCCTCGACTACGCGCGGCCGGCCGCGGGCACCCTCGATCTGGCGCTGTCCCGCTACCGGGCGACCGGGCGGTCGCGGGGCTCGGTGCTGCTGAACTTCGGTGGCCCGGGCGGCTCGGGCGTCAGCCAGCTCGGGCAGGACGGCAAGAAGTTCATGAGCCTGACCAACGGCTACGACGTGGTCGGGTTCGACCCGCGCGGGGTCGGCCGCTCCTCCCCCGTCAGCTGCGGCGACGGCACCGACGACCCCTCGAACGGCGACAGCGCCGACGCGCCCCCCGACGCCGCGCGTCCGCAGGCCCTGATGAAGGCGCTGAAGCAGCTCACGCTCCAGTGCGCCAAAAACTCCGGGCCGGTGCTGTCCCACATAGGAACCGTGAACGCCTCCCGGGACCTGGACGTCATCCGCCAGGCGCTCGGCGACAAGAAACTGAACTACCTGGGTTTCTCGTACGGCACCAGGCTCGGCGCGGTGTACGCGGCCCAGTTTCCCCACAACGTGGGCCGGATGGCGCTGGACGGCGTGGACACGCTGACCGAGTCGCTGGCCGAGCAGGGGGTGGCCGGGGCCCGCGGGCAGCAGACGGCGCTGGACGACTTCCTGGACTGGTGCGTGACCGGCCGCGGGTGCCCGTTCGGGCAGGACCGGCGCAAGGCCGGGGAGGCGGTCCTGAAGCTGGTGCGCTCCCTCGACGCGGACCCGGTGCCCTCCGACTTCGGCGGCCCGTTCACCGGCCAGGACCTGGTGGACGCCATCGGGCAGGGGCTCTACGGCAAGGACATGTGGCCGTTGCTGGAGCGGGCGCTGGCCTCCCTGACCGAGGACGGGGACACCCGGGGGGTGCAGAACCTCGCGTCCGGCGGCTACGCGCTGCCGCACGGGCGCGGGCACGGGCGCAGTGGCGGGCTCGTGGCCGGTGCGGAGATCCCCGGGGACAACCTGTCGGCCGCGCTGATGGCGATCAACTGCGCCGACGACCCGGACCGGCCGAGCGCCTCGCGGCTCACCCGGGACCTCGCCCGGCTGGACCAGGAGTACCAGCAGGCGTCCCCGGTGTTCGGCAGGTTCCGGCTGACGCAGGTGCTGCTGTGCTACGGCCGGCCGCGCGGCACGGACTTCATCCGGGACAAGGTGAGGGACGTGCCCTCCGCGCCGATGCTGCTGGTGGGCACCCGCGGCGACCCGGCGACGCCGTACAGCTGGACGGTCGAGACCGCGAAGCGGCTCGGCCCGTCGGCCGTGGTGCTGGACAACCGGGGTGACGGGCACACCGGGTACACGTCGTCCAGGTGCGTGCACGGCAAGATCGACGACTTCCTGCTGTACGGCACGCTGCCGCCCGACGGCAGCTCCTGTCCGGCGGACGGTGACGGCGGCTCCGTCACCGGCTCGCCGGGGTGAGGCCGCCGGGCTCAGGGCTCAGGGCTCAGGGCTCAGGGCTCAGGGCTCAGGGCTCAGGGCTCAGGAGAGGGTGAGTTCCGGGTCGTAGAGGTCGATCCACCGGGCGAGGTCGAGGGTGCGTTCCAGGCCGCGCCGGTCGGCCTGGGTGCTCAGCTCGGTGCGGTGGGCCGCCCGGACGGCCTTCTCCCGGTCGACGAGGTCGAAGACCCGGTGGTCGGGCCGGGCCAGCAGCTCCTTGACCTGCTCCTGGAGGGCGCGGCCGTACTCGGGGTCCTGGGTGGACGGGTAGGGGCTCTTGACCCGGTCGTACACGGACTGCGGGAGGACGTCCCGGGTGGCCTCACGGAGCAGGGTCTTCTCGCGGCCGTCGAAGGACTTGAGGGCCCAGGGCGCGTTGTAGACGTACTCGACGAGCCGGTGGTCGCAGAACGGCACCCGGACCTCCAGGCCGACGGCCATGCTCATCCGGTCCTTGCGGTCGAGCAGCGCCCGGACGAAGCGGGTGAGGTGCAGGTAGCTCATGCGCCGCATCCGGTACTCGAAGTCGCTCTCGCCGTCCAGGCGCCGGATGCCGGTGACGGCGGAGTGGTAGGCGTCGGCGACGTAGTGCTCCAGGTCGAGGGTCTTGGCGAGGTCCGTGCGCAGGACGCCGGCGTCGTCGCCGAAGTGCCGGGCGAACTGGAAGAGCCAGGGGAAGGTGTCGGCGGTCCGCGCCCCCTCGTCGAAGAACTGCAGGTAGCCGCCGAACACCTCGTCGGCGGACTCGCCGGACAGCGCGACGGTGGACTGGTCGCGGACGGCCCGGAACAGCAGCAGGAGCGAGGTGTCCATGTCGCCGAACCCGGCCGGCAGGTCGCGGGCCCGGATCACCCGCTCGCGGACCGCGGGGTCGGCGAGGCTGGCCACGTCGAGGACGATGTCCTGGTGGTCGGTGCGGGCCAGGCGGGCCACGTCGTGCACGAAGGGCGTGTCGGGGGTGGTGCGCAGTTCGTCGGCGACGAAGTTGTCGGTCCGGCCGACGAAGTCGACGGCGAAGCTGCGGACCTTCTCGCCGTGCACGGCGAGCTGCCGGGCCGCGAGCGCGGTCATGGCGGAGGAGTCGAGGCCGCCGGAGAGCAGGGTGCAGCGGGGTACGTCGGCGACCAGCTGGCGGCGCACGATGTCGTCGAGGAGTTCACGGACGGTGGCGACGGTGGTGTCGCGGTCGTCGGGGTGCGGCCGGGTCTCCAGCCGCCAGTAGGCCCTGGTGCGCAGGCCGTTGCGGTCGACGGTGACGACGGTGCCGGGTTCGACCTCGCGCATGCCCTCCCACACGGCCTGCCCGGGTGTCTTCACCATCGTGAACAGCTCTCGCAGGCCGTCCAGGCCGACCCGGGGCCGGACCAGCGGGTTGGCCAGGATCGCCTTGGGCTCGGAGCCGAACAGGACGCCGTCCGGGGTCGGGTACATGTAGAAGGGCTTGATGCCCATGCGGTCGCGGATCATCACGAGCTTGTCGTGGCGCCCGTCCCAGACGGCGAAGGCGTACATGCCGTTGAGCCGCTCGGCGATGGCGTCACCCCACTCCGCATAGCCGCGGAGCACGACCTCGGTGTCCGAGTCGGTGGTGAACCCGTGGCCGCGGGCGATCAGTTCACGGCGCAGCTCGGTGAAGTTGTAGGCCTCGCCCGAGTAGACCATCGCGACGGTGCCGCCCGGGGTGCGGACGCTCATCGGCTGGCGGCCGCCGGGCAGGTCGATGATCGCGAGCCGGCGGTGACCCAGGGCGGCGTGGCCCTCGCTCCAGGTGCCCCGGTCGTCGGGGCCGCGGCAGGCCATGGTCTCCGTCATTGCATCCAATGCGCGCCTCTCGGTGGTGAGGTCACGGTCGAAGGAGACCCAGCCGGTGATGCCACACATGCGTTACCTCCTGCTGCCGGTCAGCCGGGCCATGCGCGCCACCTGCGGTTCTGCGGCGCAGGCAATTGCCCGAGCGAACCACTTGTATTCAGCACCTATATGACGAGCGTGCGCCGGGGACCCTGGCCGGTCAACCTGGACGTAACACGAGCGGAGTACCCCACCCCCACTTTCGGACGCATTTTGCCCGCGCGAGGTCCGCAAAGCCCCCTCACAGCGGGCTCCGTCGCCGCGAACAGGCCAAGCGCAAAAAGTTCCCCAAACAGGTCGGCGCCGCGGCTTTCGCCGGGCGCCGGTCACCTGGTGCGGTCGGAGGGGCGCGCTACGCGGCCGGGGTCAGGAACCGGTCCAGCACCGCCGTCAGCTCGGCCGGCCGCTCCACCGGCAGCTCGTGGCCCGCGTCGATGATCCGGACCTCCGCGTCCGGGTAGGCCTTCGCCATCCGCAGCATCTGTCCCACCGGCAGCTGGATGTCGTGGTAGCCGTGCACCATCAGGGTCGGCGCGGTGATCTCGCCGGCCCGGTCGAGGACGTCGAAGGACCGCATGGCGCCGTACAGCGTCATGACGACCTCGCGCGGGGTGCCGGCGGAGGCCCGGACGTACTCCCGGATCTGCTCGCGCGGGTAGCCGGGGGCGAAGGCGCGCTGGATGTTGGCGGCGACGAACAGCCTGAACGGCACGAGGGTCGAGGCCGCCATCAGCAGCCCGCGGCCGCGGCTGTACGTCATCCGGCCGATGGAGTTGACCAGGACCATCCGCTCGACCCGCTCGGGGTGGGCCAGGGCGAGGGTCTGGGAGATCATGCCGCCCATGGAGTGGCCGACGGGGACGAAACGGTCCACCTCCAGGTGGTCGAGGAGCGCGACCACGTCCCGGGCCAGTTCGGCGACCGTCTTCACACCGGCCCCGGTGCTCTCGCCGTGGCCGCGCAGGTCGAGCCGGATCACCCGGCGGTCTCCGGCGAAGTGCGCGACCTGGTGGTCCCAGCGGTGCCGGTTCGCGGTCCAGCCGTGGATGAACACCAGTGGCGCGGCGCCGCCGTCGCGGGGGCCCTCGTCGTCGTACGTCAGTGCCGCTCCGTCGACTTCGAGCTGCGGCATGCGGGCCTCCTGGGGGCGTGATCCGGTTACTGCCGGGTACGGTAACCGGCCGTCCGGCCTGCCGTCACCGGCCGCCGGGCCTCAACACGGTTACGGCGCACCGCGGATCCGGAGGGGCCGGAGGATTACCCCAAATGCCGCAACGGCGAATCGGTCCTATGGTGCTGATATGGAGCACGCACTCAGTCCTTCGACCCTTGCCGAGCTGCGCCGCCCGCGCCCCTATCCGGCCGTCTCGGTGCTGACCCCGACCCACCGCCGCGAGCCCGACAACGCCCAGGACCCCGTCCGGTTGCGCAATGTCGTGGCCGAGGCGAAGAAGCAGCTGGAGGCGGATCCCGCGGTCACCCGGGACCGGCGCTCGGACGTGGTCGACCAGCTCGAACAGGCGCTCGCCGAGGTGGACCTGACGTACACCGAGGACGGCCTGGTGATCTTCGCCGCGCCGGGTGAGCACCAGGTGTGGTCGCTGGCCCGCAGCGTGCCCGAGCGCGTGGTGCTCTCGGACACCTTCCTGACCCGCAACCTGGTCTCGGCGCACGCCGCCGAGCGCCCGTTCTGGGTGCTGTCGATCTCGGCGGACCGCATCACGCTGTGGAACGGCGGCATCGACCGGGTCACCGAGAGCCGGTCCGGCGGTTTCCCGATGACCCGCCCGCAGAAGAACTTCGACGCCGAGCGCCAGGAGCAGATCGGCGACACCCCCAGCACCTTCCGCGACGAGGACACCAAGCACTTCCTGCGGGACGCGAACACCGCGATGGCCGCGCTGCTGCGCGACGAGCCGCGGCCGCTGTACGTCACCGGCGAGCAGGCCGCCCTCTCCCTGTGGGAGGAACTGGGCAACGTCGCCCGGCACAGCGTCCCCGTCCGGCACGGCGGTCTCACCCACGCCGGCCCGGAGGCCGTGTGGCAGGCGATCACCCCGCTTCTCCAGGCGGAGTCCCGCCGGAGCACCGCGTCGGTGACCCGGGAGCTCGATTCCGCGCGTGGTCACAAGACGTTCGCGGCCGGCGTCGACGAGGTCTGGCAGAGCGCCCGCGAGGGCCGTGTCCGGCTGCTCGCCGTCGAGGAGAACTACCGCGCCACGGTCCGCGACGACGGCGACCACCTGATACCGGCCGCGAGCGGCGACCTCGACGCCCGCGACGACATCGTGGACGAGATCGTCGAGCAGTGCCTGGAGACCGGGGCCGACGTCCGCTTCGTCCCGGACGGCACGCTGGGGGACGAGAACGGCATCGCCGGCGTGCTGCGCTACTGACGGGCCCCTCACCCGGCCGACGTAGGCTCTGGAGCGTGATCGTCGGCCGAGAGGGAGTGTGTGGGCGTGGCTGAGTTGCTGGGCGTCGCGGTGCTGGGTGCCGGACACATGGGGGCCGACCACATACGACGCCTGGACCAGGTGGTCAGCGGCGCGCGGGTGGTCGCGGTGGCCGATCCCGACCTCGGCCGCGCCGAGGAGGCGGTGGCCGGTCTGGACGGCGTCACCGTGCACGCGGATCCGTCGGCCGCGCTGGCCGCACCCGGTGTCGACGCCGTGCTGATCGCCTCTCCGGGCCCGGCGCACGAGGAACCGCTGCTCGCCTGCTTCGAGCGCGGGCTCCCGGTGCTGTGCGAGAAGCCCATGGTGCCGGACTCCACCGGCGCACTGCGGGTGGCGGAGGCCGAGGCGCGGCTCGGACGCAGGCTGGCGCAGATCGGGTTCATGCGCCGCTACGACGCCGAGTACGGGCGTCTGAAGTCGCTGCTGGACACCGGCGGCCTGGGCCGGCCGCTGATGCTGCACTGCACCCACCGCAACGTGTCCTCGCCCCCCGGCTTCACCAGTGCCATGCTGATCAACAGCTCGGTGTCGCACGAGATCGACGCCGCCCGCTGGCTGCTCGGCCAGGAGCTGACCGCGGTGACCGTGCTGCGCCCGCGGCCCTCCGCGGGCGCGCCCGAGGGGCTGCTCGACCCGCAGCTGGTGATCTTCGAGACCGACGGGGGCGCCCTCGTCGACGTCGAGGTCTTCGTGAACTGCGGATTCGGCTACCAGGTGCGCTGCGAGGCGGTGTGCGAGCAGGGCAGCGCCCGGATCGGCGAGGACCACACCATGCTGGTCACCGCGGCCGGCGGCGCCCGCGAGGAGGTGGCCCAGGACTACCTGGTGCGGTTCGCCGACGCCTACGACCGCGAGGTGCGGGCCTGGGTGGACGCCACCCGGCAGGGCCGGGTCACCGGACCGAGCGCCTGGGACGGCTACGCCTCCTCCGTGGTCGCCGAGGCTGGGGTCCGGGCACTGGAGAGCGGCGGCCGTACGACCGTGGAACTCGCCCCGCGCCCGGACCTGTACGCGGACCTCAGCCGCTGACGGAGGCGGTGCCCGTCTCCAGATGGCCGGTGAACCGGCGCGACCAGGTCGCGTCGGAGTCCACCGTGACGGTGAAGTCGTACCAGCCGCCCTGGTACGCCACGGCGTTGAAGTAGTCCTCGGTGGCGGATCCGGCGGCGACCGTGTAGGTCCAGGGGCCGTCGGTGCGGTAGTTGTTCGAGGTGATGGTGAACTTCACGGACGTGGAACCGGTGTTGGCCATCCTGAACCAGACGGCGAGCTTGCCGGTGCCGGGCTCCACGGCGTAACGGGTGCTGACCTCGGCCGACTTGCCGGCCTTGGTGGCGTCGCCCTGGAAGCGGCGCAGGAAGCGGTTGGGGCCGGCCATGGTGAGGTCGTACTTGCCGGCGCCGTTTCCGGTGCCGATGTCGAAGTGGTCGGAGGCGGTGGCGCCGGCGTCCACCGTGTACTGCCAGGGGGTGGTGTCCCGGTAGGCGTTCGGGTGGATGGAGAAGTGGGCCGGCCGGGTCGCCGGGGTGCCCTGGTTGGCCATGGTGAACCAGGCGCGGATCGTGCCGCCGGTCCCGAACTCCAGGTGGTCCAGGTAGCCGTTCGGCTGGTAGGGCAGCGCGCGGGCCGGCCGGGTGCCGGTCTCCTGGGAGGGCAGGGCGTTGGTGGTGGGCACCGGGTTGGGCAGCGGGCCGCAGGTGGAGTAGCCGATGACGCCGGTCGCCGGCAGCGAGACGGCGCCGTACACCGGGTTGGCGAAGTCGAAGACGCCGGTCAGGTCGCCGCTCACGGCGCGCCGCCAGGTGCTGATGTTGGGGCACTTCGCGGGTTTGCCGAGGGCGCTCGTCCAGGTCTCCAGGAAACGCAGCACCGAGGTGTGCTCGAAGACCTCGGAGGAGACCCAGCCGCCGCGGGTCCAGGGCGAGATGACGATCATCGGGACCCGGAAGCCGAAGCCGTACGGCACGCCGTTCAGGAACTCGCCGGCCGTGCCGGCGGGCGGGGCCGGGGGCGGGACGTGGTCGAAGTAGCCGTCGTTCTCGTCGTAGTTGAGGAACAGGACGGTGGAGTCGAAGACGTCCGCGTCCGCGGCGAGGGCCTGGTAGACGAGGTTGACGAAGTGGGCGCCGTCGCCGGGCGGCGCGTAGGGGTGCTCGGAGAAGGCCTGGTTGGCGACCACCCAGGAGACCTGCGGGAGGGTGCCGGCGACGACGTCGGCCTTGATCGCGGCGGCGATGTCGTCGGGGGTGGAGCCGGTCACCGCGGGGACGGAGGACATGCCCCGGTCGTGGAGCGGGTTGCCCGCCGCGGCGTTCGCGAAGTTCTTGAAGTAGGCGCAGCCGTTGTCGCCGTAGTTGTCCTGGGCGTTCTGGTAGACCTTCCAGGTCACTCCGGCGCTCTGCAGGGCCTCGGCGTAGTTCTGCCAGGTCAGGCCCGACTCGTCGCCGCCGTCGTAGCTGGCGGGGTCGACCTTGCCGCTCCACAGGTAGGTCCGGTTGGGGCCGGTGGCGCTGAGGGTGGAGCAGAAGTAGGCGTCGCAGATCGTGTAGTTGTCGGCGAGCGCGTAGTGGAAGGGGATGTCGGCGCGGTCCAGGTAGCCGAGGGACCGTACGTTGCCGACGCCCGCGACCCAGTTGTCGAGACGGCCCTTGTTCCAGGCGGAGTGCTGGGAGGACCAGGAGTGCGGGAGGTCGCCGTTGCACTGGGCGAGGGTCTCGCCGTCCTTGCCGCCCGCGTCCGGGGTGGCGCTGAGCTTCCACGGGTACTGGCGGCCCGTGCCGTTCGGCTGGTTGAAGACCGGGTAGCCGCCGCTCAGGGTGATGCCGCTGCGGTCCGCGAAGCCGCGGACGCCCTTGAGGCGCCCGAAGTAGTGGTCGAAGCTGCGGTTCTCCTGCATGAGGATCACCACGTGCCTGACGTCCGAGATCGTGCCGGCCGCCGTGCTCCGGGCCACGGCCGCTGCCGCGGTCCGTGGGCCGGCGGTGCCCACCGTCATGCCCGCCGCAACGGAAGCGCCCAGTCCCACGAAGCCTCTTCGGCTGATCGGTGTCATTCGCCCCGTCCTCGTCACCGGTGCGCCCGTGCGGCACACCGCGCGCCAGGATGCACGGGGCGGTCGGCAGGCTCCGGACCGGATCGGCGAGGCGGGAGTGAACAGAAGTCAAAGTACGGGTCGGTAGCGCCCCGTGCGCCTCACACGCCCCCGAAGAGCGTACTCAGGCCGCGCTCCACGACGGCCTCGACGTCCTCCCGCCCCGGGGCCACCACCTCGTGGGTGCGCTGCAGGAACCGGAACAGCGCCTGGGTGTCGAACTGGAGCAGGGCGAGGCCGTGCGGCGAGTGGAACTCCACGGCCGTACGGCCCGGGCCGCAGGGCCAGATGTGGACGTCCCCGCCCCCGGCCGGGGCGCTGAGTCCCTGGTCGAGGAGCGAGCGGGCGAAGGTCCAGGTGACCTCCTCGCCGCCGAGGGTGACCTCGGCCGGGAAGTCGACGAAGACGGCCAGCGGGTCACCGGAGGTGTACCGGAGCGTGGCGGGCACCGGGACCTCCTCGTCCTCGGCGGTGATCAGCCGGGCGCGGGCGGCTTGCTCGAAAGAGATGTCCATGCCTGTAGGACTCCGGGAGTGCCCCTTGCATGACGCGAAATCCGGACAGAGTTGCCGCGGTTGGCCGAGACCGCGACACTGGGAACACAGAGGCGTCGAACAACCGACCGAGCGCGACACGAAGAGCTCGCGAAGTCCGCCGAATCACGTAGCCCCACTACGACTTGGGCCACCATTCGCGTACACCTTTCATGGGTCTCGACCAGCCCATAAAGACTCTGGCATATGCCAGAAGCACCACCGTATCGTGTGTTGCCAAATCCCTTACAGGGCGTCGCAGGCTGTGCAACAGTCGTAACCGGTCCCCACCGCCCGCCCTGGCCGTTCAGTCCCCGCATCGGAGTGCGTCATGCCGTCCCATGTCTCCGCGGACCGCCCCGCAGCGCAGCCGCCCGGGCGCGGCTCCGTCGAGGCGTTGATATCGCAGACGCGGCGGCTCAGGGGTGACGTGGACGCGGTCCGGCGGGACACCAGGAGCTCCGGGTCGGAGCCCGAGGAACGCTGGCAGCGCGCCCTGTACGACCTGGCACTCCATCAGCTCAGCGACCTGGACGAGCACTTGGCCCAGCTGCGGGACGGACCGGCGCCCCCGCCGGCCGGCGCGCAGGCGGCGCCCGCCGGCGGCTCCGCGCCCGCCCCGGGCTCGCTGCTCAGCAGGGTCGGCAGCGCGGAGTGGAACCTCCTGACGGACGAGGCGAGTTGGTCGGGCGAGCTCTACCAGATCCTCGGCCGCGACCCGGCAGCATCGGCGCTCACCCTCGACGAACTGCCCGCCCTGGTCCTGGACGAGGACCGGCCCCGGCTGACCACGATGGTCACCGACTGCCTGGTCGACGCCAAGCCGATCGACGGCGAGTTCCGCGTCCTGCGGCCCGACGGGACCGAGCGGACCGTCCACATGATGGGCGAACCGGTGCTCGACGCCGACGGCGGCACCGCCTCGATGTGGGCCGTGCTGCGCGACGTCAGCGAACTGCGGCTCAGCCAGCGGACGGTGCGCGAGACCCGCGACACGATGCAGCGGTACCGCCGGCGCGCCGAGACCGAGCAGCGGCTCGCCGTCGAGCTCCAGGAGGCCGTGCTGCCGCCCGGACGCGGTGCCCTGCGGTTGCCGGGCCGGGGACCGGGCACGCTCGACGTCGCCGCCCGCCACCTGCCCACGGGAGCCGGAACCCTGCTGGGCGGCGACTGGTACGACGCGCTGGAGCTGCCCGACGGCGACACCCTGCTGAGCGTCGGCGACCTCACCGGCCACGGCGTCGCCGTCGCCTCGGGCATGACGATGCTGCTGGGCGCCGTACGCGGGATGGCGCTGGCCGGTACCGGGCCCGGCCGCCTCATGTCCCTGCTGAACCAGCTGCTCGACGCCACCGTGCAACCCGCGCTGGGCAGTGCGGTCTGCTGCCGCTACCGGCCCGCCACCCGCACCCTGACCTGGGCGCAGGCAGGACACCCCGCCCCGCTGCTGTTCCGCGGCGGGACGGGGTGCGCGCTCAGCGCGCCGGACGGCGTGCTGCTCGGTGTCACCTCGGGAGCCGGTTACGGGCAGGCCGAAGTGACCCTGGAACCGGGCGACCTGCTCCTGTTGCACACCGACGGCGTGGTGCCCGGGCACAGCGGAGCGGACTCCCTGGACGCGCTCCTCGGCCTGGCCCCCCGGTTCGGGGCGGCGCGCACCGCCCACGACTGTGTCAGGGCCGTGGTCGAGGAGTTCGGCGAGAGCGGGCGCACGGACGAGGCCTGCGTGCTCGTCGCCAAGGTGAGTGAATAGGCGGGCAGAACGCGGAGCAAGGGGCAGCGGGTGCCGCCCTGACGCGATCAGCCGGCTCGAGTCGAGCGCACCGGCCCGCTACGCCTGTGCGCTGTGGTGACTCCCCTTGCTCCGGGCCTTGGGCAGGGCCAGCTTGATCTCCTCCCGCAGTTCCTGGATCCTCGGATAGCTCGAGTACTCGGCGGTGAGCCGGTACATCTGGCGCAGCCGGTCCCAGGTGCGGTGGGAGGAGTTCGACCCCATCGACACCAGGGCCAGCCGGGCGTAGCGGTCCGCCTGCTCGGGGTCGTCCGCGATGAAGCAGGCGGAGGCCATGGACAGGAAGTCGAAGATCTTCGACCGCTGCCTGCCGTCGACCCGCAGGGCCAGTGCCCTCTCCGCGTAGTGCTGGGCGTGCGCGGCCGCGGCCGGGTCGTGCTCGGCCAGCGTGCGGTACGCGAGGGCCTGCATGCCGTACAGATCCTCTTCCTTGAACATCTGCATCCAGCTCGGCGGCGGCACGTCGCCCCGGTCGGAGACGAAGAGGTCCTCCGCCTGGCCGAGGGTGCGGCGCATCGCCTGGCCCTTGCCCATCGACGCCTGTGCCCAGGCCTCGATGGTGTAGAGCATCGCCCGGGTGCGCGGCAGCACCTCGTCGCCCGAACCGGACTTGGCGAGCTTCATCAGGTCGAGTGCGTCGTCGGGCCGGCCGAGGTGCACCATCTGGCGAGCCGCTCGGGAGAGCGCCTCCCCGGCACGCGGCCGGTCGCCGCCCTCACGGGCCGCGTGGGCGGCGATGACGAAGTACTTCTGGGCCGTGGGCTCCAGGCCGACGTCGTGCGACATCCAGCCCGCGAGGACGGCGAGGTTGGCGGCGACGCCCCACAGGCGCCGCTGGAGGTGCTCGGGGTGGCGGTAGGCGAGCATGCCGCCCACCTCGTTGAGCTGTCCCACCACGGCCTTGCGCTGGAGGCCGCCGCCGCGGGCCGCGTCCCAGGCGCGGAACACCTCGACGGAGCGCTCCAGTTCCTCCATCTCCTCGGACCCGATGGGGGCGGCCTCGTAGCGGTCGAACCCGGCGGGGTCGGCGTGCAGAGGATCGTCGAGGACGGGCGCGTCGGCCTTGAGTGTGGGGTCGGTGTGCAGCCATTCGTACATGGCACTGCTGAGTACGGATCCCGCGGTGAGCGCGGCACCCGCGCCCACCAAGCCGCGTCGGTTGAGCATGAGGTCCATTCCCGTGAATTCGGTGAGGACCGCGGCGGTTCGTTCGGGCGCCCACGGCATGCCGTCGGGATGTTCCACGTTCCCGCCGTCCGGCCGTTTTCCCGTACGCCCGTGCCGTACCAGACCGAGGTCCTCGATGGTCACGACACGGCCGAGACGCTCGGTGAACAGAGCCGCCAGCACCCGCGGCACCGGATCGCGCGGGATCTCTCCCGTGTCGATCCACCGCCGCACCCGGGAGGTGTCGGTCGCCAGCTGGGGGTGGCCCATGGCCGCCGCCTGCCGGTTGACCAGCCTCGCGAGTTCGCCCTTGGACCAGCCGGCCAGGCCGAACAGGTCCGAGAGGCGGGTGTTGGGTTCTCCGGTCACGTCAAGCCCCCAGGTTCTCGGCTGAGTTGACAGTAGCCCGGTGCCGGTTGCCGGGCGACTATTCGCCACGGTTCGCCAGGGTGCGCCAGATGGTGTGCCACTGGGCAACGGGTGTCAGGTAGGAACGCGCCACCCCGACCCGGTCGCCACACCACGGGCACACTCCCCAGGGTGTGCCCGGGCGGCCGGGACGGGCTGGACGCGAGAACCCCTCACAGGACTTCTCAGGCAGGCACCGCAGGCACACGAAGGGATCTGTATCTCCCATGTACGCAGCATCGTCCTCCGTGTCCGCTCCGCCCCGGTCGCTGCGTCCCCGCCCGGCGGGCGGCGGACCCTACCTCGACCCCGCGCGTCCGGGGGCCGCCGTACCGGTCGTGGGCCGGCAACGGCGCCCCGCTGGACTCGGCACCCAGCCCCTCAGCGGCAGACTCGACCTGTCCGGCCCCCAGGGTGCGCAGCTGCGCACCGCGATCGCGTCGGTGCACCGGATCTGCCCGGAGTTCGCTCCGGTACAGGTGCTCCGCCGCACCGGGCGGTCGGTGATCCTCGTCGGGACGACGGGCCGCAGCACGGCCGTGGCGAAGTGTCTGCTGGACCAATCCCCCGCCTGGGCGGAGCGGACCCGCCACGAAATAGCCGCATACCGCTCGTTCGTCCGGCACCGGCCGCCGATCCGGGTGCCGAGGCTGATCGCGGCGGACCCGGACAACTGCACGCTGGTGATCGAGCGGATGCCCGGCCGGGTGGCGGCGGTCCAGCGCCACCCGGCGGAGGCCCCGCCCCGGGCGGACATCCGGGCCGCGCTGGGCGCGATCTGCCGGCTGAACGCGTGGCGGCCCCCGGCGGGCACCTTCGACGCCCCGGTGGACTACCCGGCCCGGATCGCCCGGTACCACGAGCTGGGCCTGCTCACCGACCGGGACATGGGTGACCTGCAGAAGCTGCTGCACGGCATCGCGGTCGCGGCGGGCCGCCAGGGGATGGGCCAGTTCTGCCACGGCGACGCCCTGCTCTCGAACATCCTGCTGTCCCCGGCCGGTCCGGTGCTGGTGGACTGGGAGCACGCGGGTTGGTACCTGCCGGGGTACGACCTGGCCACGCTCTGGTCGGTCCTCGGCGACGCCCCGGTGGCGCGCCGGCAGATCAGCCAGATCGCCCAGTCGGGCGGCCCGGCGTCCCGGGACGCCTTCCTGGTGAACCTGATGCTGGTGCTCACCCGGGAGATCCGGACCTACGAGACCGCCGTGCAGCGTTCGATGCACGACGCGACCCCGGCGGCACCGGGTACGGCCCACCCGGGCGCCGCGCCGACCGGCGAGGAACAGCGGCTGCTGCTCCGGCGGCTGCACGACGACTGCCAGCTGGCCCGCCGGGCTGTGCGCGCGGCGGTCGGCACTCGCTGACGGGGACGAGGATCCGCGGCGCGCTCAGGGCAACTGCGCGCCGCGGATCCTCGTATGTCCCGGGGGGGGCCGCGCGGGCGTCACGCCCGACCACTGGTGTACGCCACTGACGCCCCGCAGGCCTGCGGGCCGCCACCGCGAAACTCCCACGATCATCGCATGACATGGGAATTCGAGCCTCTCTGGGCATGATTGACGGATCGTCGGCAAGCCGGTACCACTGAGCCACGCTCAGCCCCGCACGCCCCGTCGCGCCCCATCGCCCCAGGAGGCTGCATTGCGAGGATCCGTCACCGAGCCCGCGCCCCCGTGCACTGGCAGACGTACGCGCAGGACGGCCGGAGCCGTCGCCGCCGCGGCCCTGCTGCTGCCGCTGCTGGGCGCGGCGCCCCCACCGGACGCCAACGAGCCGTCCGCCGCACTGCTGCAGCAGGCGTTCGCGTCCGCCGCCGCCGAGTACCACGTTCCGCAGAGCGTGCTGCTCGCCGTCTCCTACCTCCAGTCCCGCTGGGACACCCACGGCGGCGCGCCCAGTGTGACCGGCGGCTACGGCCCGATGCACCTCACCGACGCGCGCACCGCGCTGGTGACGGCCACCGAGCACTTCGCCGACGGCACCGAGGACGCCCGCGGCGACAGTGCCCGTCCCGTCCTCCACCCCAGCGTGCAGGTACCGCGGAACGCCGCGCTCCCGGCGCGCCTGAAGACCCTGCCGAAGGCCGCCGGGCTGACCGGGATCCCGGCGGAGCGGCTGCGCACCGACGCGGCGGCGAACGTGGCCGGCGGTGCCGCGCTGCTCGCGGCCGCCCAGCGGGACCTGCACCAGCCGCTCAGTGCCGATCCTGCGGACTGGTACGGCGCGATCGCCCGCTTCTCCGGCGCCGACGACACGGCGACCGCGGGAGCGTACGCCAACGACGTGTTCGACGTCCTCCACACGGGCGAGGAGCGCACCACCGACGCGGGACAGCTCGTCGCCCTCGCCGCCCAGCCGGAGCTGCGGGCCGACACCGCGCAGCTGGAGCTGACCGGGCTGCGCACGAAGGCCGCCGACGACGGGACGGAGTGCCCGACAACGGTGTCGTGCGAGTGGATCCCCGCGCCCTACGCGCAGTTCGGGGACAACGACTACGGCAACCACGACCTCGCCGACCGGCCGGCCTCGCAGAGCATCAAGTACATCGTCATCCACGACACCGAGGGCTCCTGGGACACCACCATCAACCTGGTCCAGGACCCGACCTATGTGTCCTGGAACTACACCATCCGCTCCACCGACGGCCTGATCGCCCAGCACGTCAAGGCGAAGGACGTGGCCTGGCACGCGGGCAACTGGTACATCAACGCGAAGTCCGTCGGCATCGAGCACGAGGGCTTCCTCGCCTCGCCGGACGCCTGGTACACGGAGGCGATGTACCGCTCCTCGGCCCGGCTGGTGAAGTACCTCGCCGAGCAGTACGGCATCCCGCTGGACCGGCAGCACATCCTCGGCCACGACACCGTGCCGGGCCCGACCACGTCCTCGATCCCCGGGATGCACACCGATCCCGGCCCCTACTGGGACTGGCGGCACTACTTCGAGCTGCTGGACCACCCCTTCAAGCACAGGGCGGGCAAGAAGCACCGGGTGGTGACGGGCGGTGTGGTCACGATCCTGCCGGACTACGCCACGAACCAGCCGGCGTACACCGGCTGCGTCACCAAGGGCCAGCCGTGCGCCGCGCACGGCTCCAGCGAGGTCCGGTTGTACTCGGACCACGACGAGAACTCGGCCCTGATCAAGGACATCGGCATGGGCACGACGCCGACGACCGACGTGAACGACCTCTCGTCACGGGCCTCCACCGGCCAGCAGTACGCGGTGGCGGACACCTGGGGGGACTGGACGGCGATCTGGTACCTCGGGCAGAAGGCGTGGTTCGAGAACCCGGCGAGCGCGCCGGCGGCGGTCGGGTCGACCGGGGTCGTGATCACGCCGAAGGCGGGCCGGGCCGACATCCCGGTGTACGGCCGGGCCTATCCGGAGGCGTCCGCGTACCCCTCCGGGGTACCGGCCCAGTCGATCTCACCGCTGCCGTACACGATCCCGGCGGGCCAGAAGTACGTGGCCGGTGACGAGGTGCCCGGCGAGTACTACTACGCCGTCACCTTCAGCACGGACTCGCACAAGGTCGTGGTCGGCAAGGACCTGTACTACGAGATCCAGTACGGCCACCGGATCGAGTTCGTCCGCGCGGCCGACGTCGACGTGGTACCGGCCGCGAGGAGCGGGCGGCACCACGGCCACGGCCACGGGAGGTAGCGGGCCTCAGCCCTGCTGGAAAAGCTCCGCCGGGAGCGGCTTCAGCAGGGCGTACAGGTCGTCGGTGATCGGGCGGTCCCAGGCCGCGATGGTCACCAGGACGCCGTCGCTGCGGTCGAACTGCACGCAGGAGATCCGGCTCTCGGAGAGCTTGAGACGGCGCACGATCAGCAGGTTGTCGCCCTGCAGCACCGGCATGTCCTCGGTGCCGACGACGGTGACGTCCTCGTCGTTCTCCAGCGCGAGAAGGAGCTGGCCGACCTCGAAGGGGATCTCGCCCTCCTCCACGTCGCGGGCCGGAGAGCCCTCGGGGAGGTTGCCGATGATCATCGCGGGGCCGCGGCCGCCGAAGAGGTCGTAGCGCAGGAAGACGCCCTGGCAGGTGCCGTCGGGCGCGGGCAGCAGCCCGGCACCGAGGTTGCCGGGCCAGTCACCCGGGTCCATGGCCAGAACGTCGAATTCGGGGCCGGCGGGCGTGGCGCTGCGGCGACGGAGGAACGACATGCGGTCCATGGTACGGGGCCCGGGTTGTGGGGCGGGGATCAGTTCCAAGCGCGGGTCGCCCGACGCCGGCACGGGTCCGGCACGCCGACGCCACCGCCACCGCCACCGCTGACCGGCCGCCATCCTTACGACGCCGAAACTCCTGACCGCCGGGCACCCGCACTCCGCCGGCACCTCCGCCGGTCCAGCAGCCACTGTCCGCCCGCACTCCCGCTCCGCCGACACTCCCGAACGCCAGGGACCCGTGCCGCGCCGAAACCTCTCACCGCGCCCGGCACCCGCACTCCGCCGGCACCTCCGCCGGTCCAGCAGCCACTGTCCGCCCGCACTCCCGCTCCGCCGACACTCCCGAACGCCAGGGACCCGTG
>NZ_JBFBJI010000017.1:164286-209481 GCF_040702065.1 Streptomyces sp. NPDC086777
CCGCGCCGAAACCTCTCACCGCCCGGCACCCGCACTCCGCCGGCGCCTCCGCCGGTCCAGCAGCCACTGTCCGCCCGCACTCCCGCTCCGCCGACACTCCCGAACGCCAGGGACCCGTGCCGCGCCGGCACGCCTGATCGCTCGGCACTCCTGTTCCGTCGGCTGACTTGATCCGCCGCGACGGTGCTCAGCCACGACGGTGGTGTTCGGCGGTGCCGTGCCGGGGGCGCTCGCCGTGGTGGGTGGGCGGTCGTTCGCCGGGTGCGGCGCCGTCGTGGCTTGTCGCGCAGTTCCCCGCGCCCCTTGGGTACGCCGTCGTGGGCGCCCGTCGCACACCTCGGGTGTCCTGTCGTGGGCGGCCGTCGCGCACCTCGGGTATCCCGTTGTCGGCGCCCGTCGCACGCCCCGGGTGGGCTGATGTCGGCGGGGCTACAAGGTTGCTGTTTTCGTCGTGGCCAACTCGGTGCGGGCTGTTTTCGCGAGGCCGTCCGCTGCGCAGTGCTCGGCGGTGTGCAGGCCCCTGCGCAGCAGGTCGGGGTCGTGGAGTTCGGTGCCGAGGGTCACCAGTGCGCAGGCCAGCTCGTAGGCGGCCGGAGAGCGTTCCAGGTGGGCCACCGACTCGCGCAGGTACGCCAGGCGGGCCTCGCCGGAAGAGACCTCTGCCGCTGTGCGCAGGGCCTGGCCGATCGCGGACGGGGCGCCGAAGCGGCGGGCGTGGGTCAGGGCGGCCAGGGCGGTGGTCAGAGCGCGTTCCGGGGCGTCGTGGGCCTCGGCGCGGGCCAGGTGGAGCTGCCAGGGGCACCAGGAGGGGTTGCGGATGCCGCGGGGTTCGAGGCGCCGCCCCGCCGCGGCGAGCTCGGCCGCCGCGTCCTTCGGCCGGCCGCGGGCGAGCAGCAGTTCGCCGTAGACCGTCTGGGCGTCGGGGAAGACCACGGCCGCCGGGAAGGGCTCCCGGAAGGCGTGGTCCTCGGCGAGGCGGGCGGCCTCGTCGGTGCGGCCGCGGGCCAGCAGGGTCTGGACGAGGATGCCGACCGCGTACCAGTGGGCCGGGGTGCCGGGTCCGACGCGTTCGGCGAGGCGCAGGCCGGAGCGGGCGTGCTCCTCGGCCTCGGCGAGGCGGCCGCGCCGGTAGCGGACATAGCCGAGGAGGGTGTAGGCGAAGGAGAGGTGGGCGCTGCGCCAGCCCTGCTGTTCGAAGTCGGCGATCCCGGCGGCGAAGAGCTCCTCCGTGCGGTCGGGCCGGTCGGCGTACATGAAGGCGAGGGCGACGAGGACGGGCACCTCGAAGCCGCGGTCGGCCTCGGCCCAGCCGAGACCGCCGGCCAGGGCGCGTTCGGCGTGGTGGAGGGCGACGTCGGCGGGTTCGCCGCGCTGGATGGCGTCCCAGGTGCGCAGCCCGATGACGTACCGCTCGGTGAGGTCGCGGCCGCGGAGGCGGTCGGCGAGCCGGGTCAGGCGGCGGGAGCGCGAGGGGTGGTCGGGTTCGTCGGCGCGGAAGGCGTCCCACATGAACTGCTCGGAGAGCATCCGGAGCCGTACGCGGGCGTCGCCGGTGACCTGGATCTCGCGGGCGAGGGTCTCCGAGGCCTCGGCGAGGCGGTCGCTGTGGGCGAGGACCTGGGAGAGGCGGTAGACGATGTGGTGGCGCAGGGCGGGCTCGGCGATGGGCTCCTGGAGGGCCGCGCGCAGGTGGTTGACGGTGGTGGCGGGCTCGGTGAGAAGGGAGGCGCTGCCCAGTTCGTGGAGGACGGCGGCGCGCTGGTCGGCGGGCGGGGGTTCGCGCAGGGCGCGGGCGAGGTAGGCGCAGGCGGTGTCGGGGGCGCCGGCCCGCAGGGTCTCGCCGGCGGCGGCGCGCAGTTGCCGTACGACCCAGGTGTCGCCTTCGGGGTGGGTCTCCAGGAGGTGGCGGGCGGCCGCGGTGGCGCCCTGCCCGTCGTCGGTCACGCACCAGGCGGCCTGGCCGTGCAGGGCGACCCTGGTGGCGGGCGGGATGGCCCGGTAGACGGCGGTGGCGATCAGCGGGTGGACGAACTCCAGGGTCTCGGCGCCGGTGAGGACCCGGGCACCGCGCAGGGCGTCGGCGGCGTCGGCGGCCTCCTCGTGGCCGAGGCCGGCGACGGCGGCGGCGAGCGCGGGATGGATCTCGGTGCCGAGGACGGCGCAGGCCCAGGCGAACCGGACGGCGGAGGGGCCCAGGCGTTCGAGGCGGGCGATGAGACCGCTGCCCTTGACGGCGGCGGCCAGGTCGCGCAGCAGGGGTGCGCCCGCCTCGGTGGGGTCCAGGCCCCGGTCGTGGACCTTGGCGGTCAGTTCGACGGCCTCGAAGGGGTTGCCGGCGGTGACGGCCCAGCACTCGTGGCAGAAGGCGTCGTCGGCGTGGTCGCCGAGGCTCTCGCGGACCAGTCCGGCGACGGCGTCGGCGCTCAGCGGTTCGAGGCCGTGCGGGCGGCCGCCGGCCCGTCCGGGCAGGCCGCGGAACGCGTCGGCGTGCTCGGGGAGTTCGTCGGGCCGGTACGCGACGACGACGAGCAGCGGGAGTTGCTCGGCGCGCGGTGCGAACGCGGCGAGCCAGCCGAGGGATTCGGGGTCGGCCCAGTGCGCGTCGTCCAGGACGAGGACCATCGGGGCCTGGCGTACGGCGAGGTGGGTGAGTACCCAGTCGAGGCCGTCGCGCAGGCCCTGCTGGTCGGGCGGGGCGCCCTCGGTGGGGGCGCACAGGCCGAGGGCGGGGCCGACGATGTCGTACCAACTGCCCAGCGAGGCGCGGAGTTCGGCCTCCGGTGCGCCGGCGAGGCGGGGCTGCAGGAGCTGGCGGGCGACGTGGAAGGCGACGCGCTGCTCCTGGTCGCCACCGCGCGCGGAGAGCACGGTGCAGCCCCCGGCGGCGGCGCGGCGGCGTACCTCGGCGAGCAGGGTGGTCTTCCCGATGCCGGCCCGGCCGGCGAAGGCGAGCAGTGCGCCGAGCGGCCTGTCGCCCGCTGCCGCACCGTCCGTACGCAGGCCGGTGAGCTCGGCCAACGCCTCGTCGACGGCGGCGAGTTCGCTGTCGCGCTCGTAGAGCGTCCGCCGGTTCCGCAGGACCCGCTGTCCCATGACCACCCCCCGCCACGGTGGTTCGCGAGCGCGGGAGCGGCCGCGCACCATGGCTTGCAGGCAGCTCAGCGTACGCCCGACTTCGGTGATCCGCTCCCTACTGACGGTAACTGGGTGACGGGGCTTGACATCACTCCTGCGGTGCGGGTGGGACGACCGCGATCGGGGCGGCCGCGTGCAGCAGGACGGCGTGGGTGACCGAGCCCATCATGCGGGCCGGGGCGAGCAGCCGCCGGCGGTGGCGGCCGACGACGACCAGGGCGGCGTCCTTCGAGGCGGACACCAGCAGCCCTGCCGCGTCACCGGGCAGCGCGAGGATGTCGGCGCGCAGGTCGGGGCGGTCCTCGAGGTGCGGGGCGAGGAAGCCCTCGGCGAGCGTGCGGGTCTCCTGCTCGACCTCGTCCTGGCCGCCGGCCGGCGGGACGAGTCCGCCTGCCGCGAACCAGCTCTGCGCAGGCCACGGGTATGCGGCGAGCACCTGGAGCCGGGCGCCGCGCCGGGCGGCCTCCGCGACGGCGAAGGCGAGGGTGGCGTCGTCGGGGCTGTCCACGTCCAGGCCGACGACGACCCGCGGGCCGGGTCCCGCGGACAGTTCCTCGTGCACCTCCCGCCCGGGCCGGGGTACGACGACCACCGGGCAGGCGGCGTCGCGGGCGGCGGCCATGCCGTTGGAGCCGAGCAGCAGGCCGGCGAAGCCGCCGCGGCCCCGCGAGCCGAGCACCAGCAGCTGGGCGTCGGCGCCCAGTTCGGGCAGCAGCGCGCCCGGGGCGCCCTCCAGGGCGACGTATTCGACGGTCAGCCCGACGGCGCCGGTGGACAGCCGGTCCCGGACCGCGTCGAGCACGGGGTCACCGCCCGCGTCCGGTCCGCCGGCGACCAGGACGTCGGGCTGCCCCCAGGCGGCGTACTGGCGGACGTGCACCACCCGCAGCGGCGCGTCCCGCTGCCGGGCCGCCTGTACGGCCCAGTCGAGGGCGCGCAGGCTGTCGTCCGACTCGTCCGCCGCGGCGATGACCGGCGCAGCGCTCATCGTTCCTCACCTCCGGAATACGACCTTCCCCGTCCGGGGCCAGCCTGTCTCAGGCGGCGGCCCCGGAAGGGCGCTGCTGGTCACGTGTCCGGAAATCCTTGCGGAACACCCCCTGGTTCACCTCTCTGCCGCAGCGGCGGACCGGGGGAGGCGCTCAGGTGAGGTCGAACTCGCCCTCCCGGGCCCCCGAGACGAAGGCACCCCATTCGGCGGGGGTGAAGATCAGGGAAGGGCTCTGTGGGCTGCCGCTGTTGCGCATCGCGATGAACCCCTCGACAAAGGCGATCTGGACATCCCCCAGGCCTCGGCTGCTGGACTGCCAGTCGGCCCCGCTGAGGTCCAGCTCCGGCTTGTCCCAGCCCAGTGCCCGCTGCTGCTGGATGGTGCTCTCGGCCACGTCCGTGCTCCTCCCGAATTCGTCGTCCGCGGCCAGCCTAGCTTTCGGTTCCGGCACTCAACAGGCCACGTGAACGGGTCCTTTCAGTTGTCGGGGGCGGCGGCGCCGACGAGCCACATGGAGAAGAACTGGGAGCCGCCGCCGTAGGCGTGCCCGAGCACCTTCCGGGCGCCGTCCACCTGGTGTTCTCCGGCCTGCCCGCGCACCTGGAGGGCGGCCTCGGCGAACCGGATCATCCCGGAGGCGCCGATCGGATTGGTGGAGAGCACACCGCCCGACATGTTGACGGGGAGGTCACCGTCGAGTTCGGTGACGCCCGATTCGGTGAGTTTCCAGCCCTCGCCCTCCTCGGCGAAGCCGAGGTTCTCCAGCCACATGGGCTCGTACCAGGAGAAGGGCACGTACATCTCGACGGCGTCGATGTCCCGGCGCGGGTCGGCGATCCCCGCCTGCCGGTAGACGTCGGCGGCGCAGTCCTTCCCGGCCTGCGGCGACACCGCGTCCTTGCCCGCGAAGAGGGTGGGTTCGCTGCGCATGGCGCCGCCGAGCATCCAGGCCGGCGGCTTCGCGGAACGGGCGGCTCCGGCGCGGTCGGTGAGGACCATGGCGCAGGCGCCGTCGGAGGAGGGGCAGGTCTCCGAGTAGCGAATGGGGTCCCACAGCATGGGGGACGCCTGGACCTTCTCCAGGGTGATGTCGTGCTCGTGCAGGTGGGCGTAGGGGTTCTTGAGCGCGTTGCGCCGGTCCTTGTAGGCGACCAGGGAGCCGACGGTGTCCGGGGCGCCGCTGCGCCGCATGTAGGCCCGTACGTGGGGTGCGAAGAATCCGCCGGCGCCGGCCAGCAGCGGCTGCTGGAAGGGGATCGGCAGGGACAGCCCCCACATGGCGTTGGACTCGGACTGCTTTTCGAAGGCGAGGGTCAGCACGGTGGAGTGGACGCGGGCGGCGACGAGGTTGGCCGCGACGAGTGCGGTGGAGCCGCCCACCGAGCCCGCCGTGTGGACCCGCAGCATGGGTTTGCCCACCGCGCCCAGCGCGTCCGCCAGGTAGAGCTCCGGCATCATCACGCCCTCGAAGAAGTCGGGCGCCTTCCCGATGACCACGGCGTCGACGTCGGCCCAGTCCAGCTCGGCGTCGTCGAGGGCGCGTCGCGCGGCCTCGCGGACCAGCCCGGCGATGGACACGTCCCGGCGGGCCGCCACGTGCTTGGTCTGGCCGATCCCTGTGACGGCCACGGGCTCCTTGCTCATCGCGGATCCCCTTCGAGTACGGCGACCAGGTTCTGCTGCAGGCAGGGCCCGGAGGTGGCGTGGGCGAGGGCGCGGTCGGACTCGCCGCGGTGGATGCGGGCGGCGGCCTCGCCGAGGCGGATCAGACCGGCGGCCATGATCGGGTTGGCGGCGAGGGCCCCGCCGGACGGGTTCACCCGCACGTCGTCGCCGAGCCGCAGCGCCTTGCGCAGCACCACCTCCTGCGAGCTGAACGGCGCGTGCAGCTCGGCGGTGTCCACCGGCCGTTCGAAGGCGCCGGCCTTCTCGGCGGCGAGCCGCGCGGACGGCGAGTCGGTCAGGTCGCGGACGCCGAGGCCGTGCGCCTCGATGCGGTGGTCGATGCCCCGGATCCAGGCGGGCCGTTCGCACAGCTCCCGGGCCCGCTCCCCCGCCGCGAGGATCACGGCGGCGGCTCCGTCGCCGATCGGCGGGCAGTCGCCGGTGCGCAGCGGCCGTACGGCGTACTCCCCCTGCGGCACCGAACCCCTGAGCTGCGCGTGGGAGTTGGCTTCCGCGTCCGTCCTGCTCCGGGCGCCGACGGCGGCCAGCGCGGGCTCGTCGGTCTCCCCCGCGTCGATGAGGGCCTGGGCCTGGAGGGCGGCGAGGGCGACGGAGTCGGGCCAGAGGGGGGCGAGGTAGTAGGGGTCGAGCTGGCGGGTCAGCACGTCGCGCACCGAGCCGGGTGAGGACTTGCCGTACGAGTAGACGAGCGCGGTGTCCGCGTCCCCGGTGAGCAGCTTGGTCCAGGCCTCGTACAGGGCCCAGGCGCCGTCCATCTCGACGTGCGACTCGGAGATGGGCGGCCAGGCGCCGACGCCGTCGAGGGCGAGGGTGAAGGAGAAGGCGCGGCCGGCCAGGTAGTCGCTGGATCCGGAGCAGGTGAAGCCGATGTCGGCGGTCTTCAGGCCGGTCTGTTCGAGTACGTCGTGCAGGACCGGCATGAGCATCTCGACCTCGGAGAGGTCCTCGCTGGTGCGGCGGTGGTCGGTCTGCGCGAAGGCGACCAGTGCTATGTCACGCATCACAGCAGCTCCTTGTACGTCTCGTAGTCCGCGTCGGGCTCACCGGTGGGCCGGTAGTGGTCGGGGAAGCGGGCCCCGTCGGTCCACACCGGTTCGACCCTGAGCCCCATCCGCACCTGGTCGTAGGGGATCCCGCCGATCCGGCCGTGCAGGGCGAGGCCGGCGCCGTCGAGGGCGATGTGGGCGTAGACGTAGGGCACCTCGATGTCGAGGTTCTTCGCCTTGATGTTGACGATGCAGAAGGTGGTGACCGTGCCGCCGGGCCCCACCTCGACCTGTTCCGATGTGGCCACCCCACATGTGGGGCACGCACCCCGCGGCGGGACGTACACCTTCCGGCAGGAGGGACAGCGCTCGCCGAAGGTCCGCCGGGAGGAGAGCGCGTCGATGTAGGCGGACTGGGCGCGGCCCGGCGAGTAGGTGTAGTCGAGGCGGGCGTGCGCGACGATGCCGTGCACCGCGTCCTCGAACTCACCGCCGTGGCCGGCGGGTTGCGCCGCCTCACCCTGGTACGGCTCGAAGCAGGCGATGTCGGTGATGGCCCCCGACCGCTCCTGGGCCCAGCGGACCCGGACCCGCATGCCGGTGTGCACGGCGTCCGGTCCCGGGGCGTCGAGGGCGTGCAGCAGGGCGGTGTCGGCGCCGTCGAGCCGGACCAGGACCCAGGCGAAGGGGGTGCCGAGGGGCTGACCGCGGCGGGGTTCGTGGTTCCAGGCCCAGGTGGTGACCGTGCCGGTGGGCGCGACCTCGACGAGGTCACGGATCTCCTCGGCGGTCACGGGGTCGTACTCGACGGGCGGCACGAGGGTGCGGCCGTCGCCGGCCCTGACCCCGAGGACGACCCGTTCGCGCAGGCCGGTGAGGAACGCACTCTGGACGGGGCCGAGGGACCGGGTGAAGGGGAACTCGACGACGAGGGGTGCTTTGAGGACTTCGGGCATGGCGGACTGTGCCTCCTTGAGGTCGGTGCGAGTGACACCCCTTCTTCCGGGGGCGCGGGGAACCGCGCGACCAGCCGCAGACGGCCCGCAGTGTCCGACGCGCCCCGGGCCTCACTCGCGCTGGTAGACGGGCGCCCGCTTCTCCGCGAAGGCACGGGCACCTTCCTTCGCATCGGCCGTGTCGAAGACCGGCCACCCCCGCTTCAGCTCCGCGGCGAGCCCGTCGGTCTCCGTCATCTCCGCCGTCTCGTACACGGACGCCTTGACCGCCTCGACGGCCAGCGGCCCGCACGCGTTGACCTGTTCGGCGATCTCCAGCGCCTTGTCGAGCGCACCGCCGTCCGGAACGACATGTCCGACCAGCCCGATGTCCGCGGCCTCGCGGGCGCTGTACGGCCGCCCGGTGAGCAGCATCTCCAGAGCGTGCGTGCGCGGAATCTGCCGCTGGAGCCGTACCGTGGAGCCGCCGATCGGGAAGAGCCCCCGCCGGACCTCGAAGAGCCCGAACGTCGCGGACTCGCCCGCCACCCGGATGTCGGTCCCCTGAAGGATCTCCGTGCCGCCCGCGACGCAGTACCCCTCGACCGCGGCGATCACCGGTTTGCGTGGGCGATGATGACGGAGCATCGCCTTCCAGTGCAGGTCGGGGTCGGCCTTCAGCCGGTCGCGCAGGTGTTCGCCCGCCATGTCCTGCCCGGCCAGCGCCTTGAGGTCCATCCCGGCGCAGAAGGCGCCCCCGGCCCCGGTGAGCACGACCGAGCGGACGTCGTCGTCCTCGTCGGCCTCGATCCAGCCGTCGTACAGGCCGACGAGCATGGAGATCGAGAGCGCGTTCTTCGCCTCGGGCCGGTTGAGCGTGAGCACGAGTGTGGCGCCCTCGCGTCGCACGGTGAGGTGTTCCGTCCCAGCCATGGACCGTCTCCCCTCCGGAGGGGATCGCCTCCCCTCCACCAGAACGAGAACAGGTTGCAGTAGCCGGGGAGGCACTTCAAGGGTTTTCTGACAGACAGTCAGATTTCTTCGCGCGAACCCTTCACACTTGCCGCGCCCTTTGCTCTGATGACCGGCGAACGGACAGGTGCGCCTTTCTTCGTCACGGTCGCCGGGGTCAGGAGGAGCGGTGGAGTACAACCTTGCCGATCTGTTCGAGTCGGTCGTCGACGTGGCCGCCGACCGCGAGGCGCTCGTCTACATCGACCACCCCGGCACGGGTGCGGAGCGCCGGCTGACCTACGCGGAGCTGGACGCCGCCGCCAACCGCATCGGCCACCATCTGGTCGACAGCGGCATCAAGCCGGGCGAGCATCTCGGCCTGCACCTCTACAACGGGGTGGAGTACCTGCAGACGGTGCTCGGCTGCCTCAAGGCCCGGGTCGTACCGGTCAACGTGAACTACCGGTATGTCGAAGAGGAGTTGGTGTACCTCTACCGGGACGCGGATCTCGTCGCGCTGGTCTTCGACGCGGAGTTCGACGAGCGGGTGGCGGCGGCCCTGCCCCGGACGCCGGGGTTGCGGCACCTGGTGCGGGTGGGGGAACCGGTGGACACGGGGCTCGAGGCCCTCGCCTTCACGGAGGCCGAGGCCGCCGGGTCGCCCGGCCGGCGGTTTCCCGCGCGCTCGGCGGACGACCAGTTCATCATCTACACCGGCGGCACGACCGGCATGCCCAAGGGCGTGATGTGGCGCCAGGAGGACCTGTTCTTCGCGGGGCTGGGCGGAGGCGCGCCGACCGGGGAGCCGGTGAAACGGCCGGAGGAGCTGGCCGAGCGGGTCGCGGCGGGCGGCAGCGGGATCACCTTCTTCCCCACTCCCCCGCTGATGCACGGCACGTCCACGCTCACCACGTTCATCGGGTTCAACTTCGGGCAACGCGTGGTGATCCACCGCAAGTTCGTGCCCGAGGAGGTGCTGCGGACCGTCGAGAGGGAGAAGGTCACCAGCATGTCGCTGGTCGGCGACGCGATGCTGCGCCCGCTGGTCGACGCTCTCGACGGGCCGCTGAAGGGCACCGACTGCTCCGCCCTGTTCAGCGTCTCCTCCTCCGGCGCGATCCTCTCCGAGACGGTGCGCCGGCAGTTCAGCGCACTCGTCCCGAACGCCATGCTGCTGAACAACTTCGGGTCCTCCGAGTCCGGTTTCAACGGCACCGCGACCGACGACTCCGGGGCGGGCAGCGGCTTCCGCGTCCGCGTCAACTCGCGCACCCTGGTGGTCGATCCTGCGACCCACGAACCGGTCGCGGTGGGCGAGATCGGCCGCGTCGCGCAGAGCGGGCACGTGCCGCTCGGCTACTACAACGACCCGGTGAAAACCGCCGAGACCTTCTTCGAGAAGAACGGCCGCAGGTGGGTGCTCCTCGGCGACATGGCGACGGTCGACGAGGAGGGTGTCGTCACCGTCCTGGGCCGCGGCTCGCAGTGCATCAACACGGGGGGCGAGAAGGTGTACCCGGAGGAGGTCGAACAGGCGCTGAAGTCGCACCCGGACGTGTACGACGCGCTCGTCGCCGGGGTGCCCGACGCCACCTGGGGCAACCACGTGGCGGCCGTGGTGCAGCTGCGCCCGGGTGCCGAGCCGCCCTCCCTCGCGGACGTCCAGACCCACTGCCGCAGCCGGCTGGCCGGGTACAAGGTGCCCCGTCAGCTGGTGATCGCCGAGGCCATCCAGCGCTCGCCCAGCGGCAAGGCGGACTACCGGTGGGCGCGGGAGGTGGCGGTGGCCGCCGACCGGTAGCCCGTGCGAATGCGCCACCGCCGCGGGGCAGCCCACGCCGGGAGGTGCCGGTCCGGGCGGTGGACAGGTTCCGCGACCGCTTCCGGCCGGCCGTCGGGGGCCCGGACCCGGGGGCCGCTCAGGCGTCCAGGAAGGCGACGGTGCGGCGGACGAACCACTCGGGGTCGTCGAGCCAGGGATAGTGGCCGGCCCCGGGCTGCACGGTGACCTCGGCCACCGGGAAGGCCTCGGCGGCGCGCCGGGCCAGGGCGGGGCTGGGTCCGCCGTCGAGCTCACCGGCGTACACCAGGACGGGGGCCGCGAGGGCGCGCAGCGCGGCCCGGGTGGCGTCGGGGGTGAACGCGCCCTCGGCGAAGTAACGGTCGCCCGCCTCGAAGTTGCTCTGCTGCTCGACGGCCGCGACGTGAGCCCGGGCGGCGTCGTCCCAACGGCCGTGGAAGAAGGGCATGAACACCTCGTCGAAGTCCCCGGAACCGGTCAGCCACGCCTCCAGCGCGGGGAAGGCCTCCTCGAACCAGGGCTCCCCCGCCCGCAGCCGGGCCGTGGCCAGCCGGTCCTCGGGGGAGGCGAACACACCCACGGGCGAGAGGTTGCCGGTGATCAGCGCGAGCCGCCGCACCCGCTGCGGATGGGCCGCCGCGTAGAGGACGGCCAGGCTCGCGCCGGCCGAGTGCGCCAGTACGTCCATGTGGTCGAGCCCCATATGGGCGCGCAACATCTCCACGTCCTCGACCAGCCGGTCGCAGCGGTACGACGCCGGGTCGGCGGGCGCGGCGGAGTCGCCGGTCCCCCGCAGGTCGAGGAGGACCAGCCGGCGGTGGGCGGTCAGCCCGCCGAGGTCCCCCAGGTAGGCGGAGGCCCGCATGGGGCCGCCCGGCAGCACCACGAGGGGTTCGCCCTCCCCTCTGACGTGGTAGGCGAGGCGGGTCCCGTCGGGTGCGCTGAAGGTGGGCATGACGCCGATCCTCGGGGACGGCGGCGCAATGGCGCAAAGGATTTCGGCGGACGGCCCCGATGTCAGGCAGGCGGAGCAGGCTTGCTCACCCGGAAGGCGAACTGGCCGCAGAACGTGAGCTTGCGGAGGTTCACCAGGGCCGTCTCCCGCTTGCTCTTGCGGGCCCAGGCGTCGATCTCCGTGTTGAGCGGCGACTCCGTCTGCCAGAAGCGGCCGTACTCCTTCTTCCGTGAACCGTGGTAGGTGCGCATGATCAGTGTCACGCCGTCGAGCGAGGGCCGGATCTCCTCCAGGGCGAGCCCGGCGTCCTCGACGAGCACCCGGAATCCGTACGGCGTGTAGTTCCACAGGCTGAAGGAGTGGTACGGCTCGAACTGGGAGGTGCTGCCGATGAACAGCCCTCCCGGCCGCAGCACCCGGCTCACCTCCGCGAGCAGCTCCCTGGGTCTGGCCACGTGTTCGAAGACCTGGTGGGAGTAGACGAGCGGTACCGCGTCGGAGCGGAACGGCAGGTTGACGCCGTCGTAGTGCACCACGCTGTCGCGCCCGGCCGCGCGCTGGGCGGCCTCCGGCGATTCGCGGATGTCGACCCCCACCCATCGGACGCCGGAGTCGTGCTTGCGGAAGAGCTCGGCCGACGTGCCCCGGCCGCAACCGAGGTCGACCACCCGGTCCGGTGCCCGCGTCGAGCGCATCGCCTCGTCGAGGTAGTAGCGGGAGGTGACCTGGCGGGCGTGGTCGTCAGGGATGCAGTCGTGCATGAGTTCCCACAGGGTCGACATGTGGCCACGCTACGGACGTGCCGTCCGCTGGGCCACATCCGGGCGGGGGTTCCGGACCGCCGTCATCCCTTGGGGCGAACGGGACTGGGCGGACGGCGGCACGAGGCGGCCGATGCCGGACAGGTCGCGGGCGGTCATGCTGTTGCGGTCGGCGACGCTACGGCCGAGTGCGTGGTACGGCCACAGTCCCCCGGCCTGCCGGCGGCTGCGCTCGTTCCACTCCAGTGCCTCGGCCGCGCGCGCCCGGAAGAAGTTGAGCGCGAAGCCGCCGCTGTGGATCCGCAGCAGGAAGAAGCCGCCGGGGTACTCCTTGGCGGCACCGACCTCCTGCAGGGTCACCTGCGGGGCGAGGGCCACATGGGTGCGCTTGTTGCGGTGGGTGTGGCCCACATGGTGGAGGAAGACACCCGGGGCGGTGGCGTAGGCCCGGAGGATCGCGCGGGCCTGGCGGCGGCCGAGGCGCTGCGCCGGGCTCACCGGGAAGAGGGCCTCCCGGACGGTCAGCGGATGGTGGCCGAAGACGACAGTGGGCTGTTCCCGGTGGGCGCGCAGCCGGCGCCGGAACCAGGAGAGCTGTTCGGCGCCGAGGCCGCCCGCGTCGCCGCCGTTGCCGTGCTTGTCGTAGGTGTCGAGGCCGATGATCCGCAGTCCGGCGACGTCGTGCTCGAACCAGCCGGGCCCGTCCGGTCCGCCGAACTCGCGGTGGAAGGCGTCGCCCTCGCCCGTGGCGCGGTCGTGGTTGCCCCGGACGACGAGGTAGTCCCGGCGGTGGGTGCCGAAGCCGTCGAGGATCCGTCTGGCCCGCACCAGGTCGCGCGGCCCGCCGCCGGCGGAGATGTCGCCCGCGGCCAGCAGCAGCCGGGCGCCGCGGCGGCGGGCCTCGTCCACCACGGCGCCGCTCATGAGTTCGGGGTAGGGGGTCTGTCCCGTCCGCTGCGCCACCCCGCGCAGGAACGGGACGCCGGCCACGAGACCGGCGACGGTCTCGCCGATGTGCAGGTCGTTGCAGAGGGCGAGGGAGAGCAGGTGGCGGCCGGGCGGGGGCTGCGGGGTGGTGAAGGAGTAGGGGCCGCCGGGTGTGTCCAGGCCGTGCCGGGAGGTGCCGGCCGCGTTGCCGCGCACCAGGTGGAGCGCGGTGGGGGTGGCGGGCACGCCGCCGGAGCGGGCCTGGTAGTAGTACGTCTGTCCCGGTTCCAGGCCGGTGAGTTCGACGTGGTGGTGCGCGGTGGGCCGGTCCTCGCCCGCGGTGCGGTTGAGGCGGGCCGGGTGGGTGCCGTAGACGATCTCGCCCTCGGTGACGGCGGGCAGCATCCGGCCGGTGCCGTCGTCGGTGCCGGGCAGGGCGGTGTGCCAGGTGATGACGGCGCGGTCCTCGGTGAGGGTGACCAGTTCCAGGTGGACGGCGGCGAGGGAGCGGGGGTGCCGGGGGCGGGAAGCGGTGGCGGAGCGGAGCAGGGCCGGGGTGAGGAGGAAGCCGGAGCGCAGCATCTCGCAGGGGCCGGGGATGCCCGCGAGTGCGCCGAGGGGGACGGGGAGGCAGCAGCGCATGTCAGCTATGTGCGCGCCACCGGTGAACGGCGGACGTGGTGCCGGAGGCCGCAAGAGGTAGGGATCCGGACTTCTTGGGTCGAGCCGGGTGCGGCGTGCAGGGTGCGGCGTGCCGGGTCCTCAGGAGGCGGGGCCGAACCGGTCCCGCAGTTCCCGCTTGAGGATCTTTCCGCTGGCGTTGCGGGGCAGCGCATCCACGAACAGGATCCGCTTGGGCGCCTTGAAGGCGGGCAGTTTCTCCTTCACGTGGGCGATCAGGCCGGCCTCGTCGATCTCGCCGCGCGCTACGACGACGGCGGTGACCGCCTCGATCCACCGCTCGTCGGGCAGCCCGATCACGGCGGCCTCGGCGACCGCCTCGTGGGTGTAGAGGGCGTCCTCGACCTGCCGGGAAGCGACCAGCACGCCACCGGAGTTGATGACGTCCTTCACGCGGTCGACGATCGTGTAGTAGCCGTCGGCGTCACGCACCGCGAGGTCGCCGGAGTGGAACCAGCCGTCCCGGAAGGCGGCTTCGGTCTCCTCGGGCTTGTCCCAGTAGCCCTCGCACAGCTGCGGTGAGCGGTAGACGATCTCGCCGGGGGTGCCGTCGGGGACGTCCGCGCCGTCCTCGCCGACCACCCGTGCCTCCACGAACAGGACGGTGCGCCCGCAGGAGTCCAGCCGCCCCTTGTGCTCCTCGGGGGCGAGCACGGTGGCGAGCGGTCCGATCTCGCTCTGCCCGAAGCAGTTGAACAGGGCGAGTTCCGGCAGCCGTTCGCGCAGCCGCTCCAGGACGGGCACCGGCATGATCGACGCCCCGTAGTAGGCCTTGCGCAGCCCGCCGAGGTCGCGGGTGGCGAAGTCGGGCCGGTTGGAGAGCGCGATCCACACGGTGGGCGGCGCGAACAGGCTGTCGACGTCCCCGGCCTCGACGAGGCCGAAGAGGGTGTCGCCGTCGGGCCCGTCGAGGATGATGTTGGTGGCGCCCACCGCGAGGTAGGGCAGCAGGAACACGTGCATCTGGGCGGAGTGGTAGAGCGGCAGGGCGTGTGCGGGCCGGTCCCCGGCGCTCAGGTCGAGGGCGGCGATCGCGCTCAGGTACTCGTGCACAAGCGCCCGGTGGGTCATCATCGCGCCCTTGGGCAGCGCCGTGGTCCCGGAGGTGTACAGCAGCTGCACGAGGTCCTCGGTGCGCGGTTCGGGCCCGTCGTACGGCGCCGCGTCCGCGAGCCGGGCCAGCAGCGAGCCGTCGGCGTCCCGCAGGGGCAGCACCGGTACGGCGTCGGGGAGGTGGCCGGCCGGATCGGGGTCGGCGAGCACAAGTGAGCTGCCCGACTGCCCGACGATGTACGCGAGGTCGTCGCCGGTCAGGTTCTGGTTGACGGGGACGTGCACCAGGCCGGCGCGGGCGCAGGCGAGGAAGGCGATCAGGTAGGCGTCGGAGTTGTGCCCGTAGGTGCCGACCCGGTCACCGCGGCCGAGGCCCTGGCCGAGCAGGACGCTCGCCGCGCGCGAGACCGCGTCGTCGAGTTCCTCGTACGTCCAGCGCCGCTCGCCGTACCGCACCGCCACCCGCGCGGGGGTGCGCCGGGCGCTGCGCCGCAGTACCCCGTCCACCGTGCTGCCCTGTCCCTGCGTCATGACTCATGATCCTCGGCCCGCGGCCGGGACAGGTCAAGCGGCCGCGAGGTCCGACGCGGGAGACCGACGGGTCCGCCCGGCCACCACCGGTCTCCCGCCCGTCCCGGCCGGAAGGCGGCACGGTGGGGAATCGCACTGGAGTGACAGGAGAAATCACACTCGATGCGTCATGCATCAAGAGGCGTTCATCCCACGGGCTTTCTGCTTCGACGTGCCCCCGTGCGCCCCTTTGAAGAAAGGTTTCCGGAAACCCGGACATGATTGAACTGGGCAGGACTTGTCTCGGACTGTCAGCCTCGAAGCAGGTTCGTTCATTTCACATGTCGTACTGCGCAGGAGGTTTCCATGAACGGTGCCGTATTCGAACAGAAACGAACGTGGACGACAGGTACTGCTCCCGGCATATTCCCGACCCTGGGCCACGGTATCGCCTTGTACCGTCACCCGCTGGCGTTTCTCAATTCTTTGCCCGCGCACGGCGATCTGGTCGAGATACGGCTGGGCCCCCGGCGTGCCTGGATGGTGTGCCACCCCGAACTGGCCCACGAGGTGCTCATGGACCCGCACACCTTCGACAAGGGGGGCCCGCTGTACGACAGACTGGGCAATCTGATGGGGGACGGGCTGGTCACCTGCCGGCAGTCGGCGCACCGGGACAAGCGCAGGCTGCTGCAGCCGGCCTTCCGCCCGTCCCACGCCGCCGCCTACACGGAACTCGTCGCCGAGGAGGCCGAGTCGGTGTGCGAGACATGGCAGGCGGGCGGGGCGGTTCCCGTCACCGAGGCGATGACGACCCTCACGACCCGCGTGATCAGCCGGGTCCTGCTCTCCGACTCGCTGGACGACACGACCGCCGCCCGGGTGCGGGACTGTCTCGCCGACGTCGTCCGCGGCCTCTTCGTCCGCACGGTCGTGCCGATCGACGCGCTGTTCCGGCTCCCCACCCCGGCCAACCGCCGCTACCGGCGGGCGCTCGCCCGCCTGCACGCGATCATCGACGCGGTGATCGCGGAGCGCCGCCGGGGCGGCGCCCGCGACGACGTCCTGGGCACCCTGCTGGCCGCCCCCCGGAGTGCCGGCGGGACCCCCGCCCGTACCGACCGCGAGATCCACGACCACCTGATCACGTTGCTGCTCACCGGTGCCGAGACCTCGGCGCTGTCCCTGGCCGCGGCCTTCAGCCTGCTGGCCCGCCATCCCGAGGCCGAACAGCGCCTGCACGCCGAGCTCGACTCCGTCCTGCCCGGCGGGCGCCGGCCCGGCCCCGGCGATCTGCCGGACCTCGTCCGGACCCGGTGCGTCGTCTCCGAGACGCTGCGGCACTCCTCCCCCGGCTGGCTCTTCACCCGCGTCGCCACCCGGGAGACGGAACTCGGCGGCCGCCGGCTGCCCGCCGGAGCCACCGTGCTCTACAGCCCCTACCTCCTCCACCACGACCCGTCGTCGTTCCCCGACCCCGAACGCTTCGACCCCGACCGCTGGCTGCCGGGCCGGCCCACGGCCGCACAGCGGCGCGCGATGATGCCGTTCTCCGCGGGCAACCGCAAATGCCTCGGGGACGAGTTCGCCATGGTGGAGGTCACCGTGGCGCTCGCGACCATCGCCGGCCGCGTGCGCCTGCGCCATCTGCCCGGGTACGTCGCCCGGGCACCGCGCCCCGCGATCACGCTGGGGCCGCGCTCGCTGGTCATGCTCAGCGAGACCCGTCCGCATCGGCCGTCGGAGGCGTCGTCGTCCCGCCCTCCGCTCCCGCGCCGCACGGTCTGCACCCGACAGGAACCCGACTCCCGATCGGCAGGTGGCTGCAGTGTCGACAACGCATGAGGAAGTCGCGGTGGGCGGACCGGACGGACAGGTGGCGGCCAGTCTCAGGGACCTCATCGACGCCCGCCTGCACATGCCGTTCCCGCTCCGGCTCAACCCCCATGAACGGGAGGCCGCGGCCGGTGTGGACACATGGCTGCGTACGTGGGGGCTGACCGCCGACCCCGGAGTGGCGGCGATGATCGCCCGCACTCGCCCCGCCCGGCTCGCGTCCTTCACGAGCCCCGCCGTGGACCCCGGGATCCTGCGCATCGTGGCCCACCAGATCGCCTACCAGTTCGTCTTCGACGACCGGGCGGAGGACGTCGGCCGGCACTCCCCGGCCGGGCTGGTGCCCATGCTGTGCGAGAGCATCGCCGTCCTGCGGGACGGCCGTGCGCCCAGCACACCGCTCGGAGCGGCCCTGACCGACCTGTACCGGCAGGTGCGGGAACGGTGCACACCCGACCAGGCGGCACGATGGGCCTGGCAGAGCCGGGAATACGTGCACGGTCTGCTGTACGAAGCGGTCGCCCAGGCCGACCCCGTCGTCCTGCGCACGGGAGAGTGCGCCTCGATACGGTCGCTGACCGCGGGTGTCGAGCCGTTCTACCCGCTGTACGAGGCCGCGGCGCCGGACGAGGCGTGCGCCGCGGAGATCCACCACCCGGCCGTACGGCGACTCGGCCGGCTCTCGGCCGACGCGGCCGTCTGGACGGCCGACCTGTTCTCCGCCGTGAAGGAACAGCGCGCGGGTGAAATGATCAATCTGGCCCTTGCCTACCAGCGCGAACACCGCTGCTCCCTGCAGGCCGCCGTGGTCCTCGCCATCCGGCGGATCAACGGCACGGTCCGCGAGTTCGAGAGGCTCCACGCGGAGGTCGGGCCGGAGCTGAGTCCGGCGGGCGTCCGATACGTGGAGGGCATGATCGGCTGGATCGGCGGGTGTTACCACTGGTCCCGAACCGTGCCCCGGTACGCGGACGTGACGTCGGTGCCCGCCGTGGCGCCACGGCATCCGACGCCCGAGCACGACCTCGCCTGAGAGAGGTGGCGTCAGGGCCTCTTACCCGGAGATCGGACATTATCCCTTCTGCAGTTCATGATTCACCCGATAGTGCTCAGTCCGGTCTGCCCGCACCGCGACAAGGCGTACGCTCGGCTCTCCCCGGGCCGAACGAAAGAAAGCGGTACGGCATATGGCGACGGAGCCGCTGCGACCGATCACGGACCAGGAGAACCTGATCGAACGCCGCCGGGAACTTCTGGCCCTCGACGCCGCGTTCCGGGAATTGCGACGGACCACGGGCGGCGTGCCACGAGCACGGAACAAAGGGCTGCTCGCCTTCACCGGGCCGGCCGGACTGGGCAAGACGGCTCTCATGTCGGAGGCGCGTGCGAAAGCCGCGGCGGGTGGATTCACCGTGTTGTCGGGCAGGGGCAGTGAAACGGAACAAGGCTCGGCGTTCCGCGTGGTGCGCCAGCTGATGCAGCCGTCCCTGGCACGGATGGACGAGGCGGAACTCCGCGTCTTTCTGGGCAGCTGGTACGACACCGTCGCCGCCGTACTCGGACTCGAAGCGACGGGACCTGCCCCCGCTCCGGACCCGACCGGAGTCCGCGAGGGTCTCGACTGGGTCATGACGCGCCTCACGATGAAGAAGGCTCCCATCGTCCTGATCCTGGACGACCTCCACTGGACCGACCCCGAGTCCCTGAGCTGGCTGACCTCCTTCGCGCCACGGGCCGAGGATCTCCCGCTGCTGATCGTCGTCACCTACCGGCCCGACGAACTGCCCGCCGAGGCGGGCGGGTTCCGCACGCTCGTCGCGGACCGCGGGAACCGCCCCCACAACCTGGCCCTGCTCACCCCGGAAGGCGTCGCACGGATCGTCAGGAACGAGATCGGGGAGGCGGCCGGGGACCGGTTCTGCAAGGAGTGCTGGTCGGCCACCGGCGGCAGCCCCTTCGAGACGGTGGAACTGGCCATCGGGCTCGGTGAGCGCGAACTGGGCGGCACCGACCACGATCTGTCCTCCATGCGTGAGCTGGCGGCCGCGATCAAGGGCCCGGGGCTGATCGAACGCCTGGAACGGCTCGGCACCACGACCGTGCGCTTCGCGCAGACCGCGGCCGTACTGGGTTCACCGTTCTCACCGGAGCTCGCCGCGGCCATCGCGGTGCTGGGTGACGAGGCCGCCGCCGAGGCGACCGAGAAGCTGCGCGCGGCGCGGATCCTGGCAGCCGGGCACGGTCACGAGGGTGAACTCGAGTTCGTGCACCCGCTGATCGCCACGACGATCTACCGGTCCATCCGCACGGGGTTCCGGACCGGTCTGCACAACACCGCGGCGCAGGCCGTCCTGGCCGCGGGGTACGGAGCCACCAAGGCCGCCCGGCACCTGCTGGAGGTCCCCTGCGAAGACCGCGCCGAGACCGTCGCGTGTCTGCGCGAGGCCGCTCGTGACTACCTCCGCGCCGGAGCCACCGACGCGGCGCGGCGTCTGCTGACCCGCGCGCTGCAGGAACCGCCCCCGGCCGAGGACCGAGCCGCGGTCCTCCACGAACTCGCCTGCGCCACCTTCCTCATCGAACCGACGGCCACGGTGCGTCACCTCCGCCAGGCGCTGGCCCAGCCGCACGTCGACCCCGATCTGCGCGCCTCCATCGTCTACCGGCTGACCACGGCCATGGCCCACACCGATCAACTGGCCGAGGCCGTGAACGTGGCCGCCGAGGAGGCACGGCAGGCCACGAATCCACGCGTCAAACTCCGCATGCAGGCCGATCAGTTCGTCTGGAGCATGGTGCGCCCGGACGACCACGACTCCCCCACCCGCTCCCGGACGCTCGCGCGCCTGGCCGAGCAGCTGCCCGGGCGCAGTCTGGAGGAGCGGTACATCCTGGGTCTGCGGGCCTGGGACGCGGCCATGCGCGGCGAACCGAGAGAGACCTCCCTCGCGTACGCCGACAAGGCCCTGCACGGCGGCATGAGCTGGACCGACGAGAACCGGGGGTTCGAGGTACCCCTTTCCGTCGCCCTCGTGTACATGTACGGCGACCAGCCCCGGCGGGCCGAGGAGCTGTTCAGCAAGGGCATCGCCGAATGCATGGCCAAGGGCTGGCACGGCTCCCACCTGGCGTTCGGCCAGACCATCGCGGGGTACGTCCACTACCGCCGCGGCAGTCTGGCCGAAGCCGAGGACTCCGTGCGGGAGGGGCTGCGGATCGCCGACAAGGTGGACGGGGTCGTGGCCGCGCAGTGGTTCGGCGTGAGCATTCTCATCAAGACCCTGCTGGCCCGCGGGCGGATCACGGAGGCCCGCGCCTTCGCCGACGAACACCACTTCGGCGCGGCCCCGGTCAACGCCGTGATCTACCCCGACCCCCGCACCGTCTACGCCGAACTCCTCCTCGCCGAGGGACGGCACGCCGACGCGGCGCGGCTGCTGTCCGAGGTCGGGGAGTGGCTCGACGCGCGGGGCTGGCGGAACCCGGCCTGGTGCCCGTGGCAGCTGCGGCTCGCGTCCGCGCTCGCCCCCACCGAGCCGGAGGAGGCGGTGCGGCAGGCCGGCGAAGCGGTGCGCAGGGCCCGGGAGTTCGGTGCCCACTCGGCCGTCGGGCAGGCCCTGCACACGCTCGCCGAGGTGACCGGCGGGCCGCCTGCGGTCGGCCTGTACGCGCAGGCCGTCGAGCAGCTGGAGCAGTCGCCGGCCGCCTACGAACTCGCCCGCGCCCAGATCGGCCACGGTGCCGCGCTGTCCCTGGCCGGCCGGCTCCAGGAGGCCGCCGACCGGCTCTACCAGGGGCTGGAGGGAGCCGTCCACTGCGGGGCCGGGGCGCTCGCCGCCCGGGCCCGCGAGGAGCTGTCGGCGGCCGGGCTGCGGCCGTTGCCGTTGCGGTACGCGCACGTGGACACGCTCACCGCGCCGGAACTGCGGACCGCCGAACTGACCGTCCAGGGGCACGCGGTGGGCGTGGTCGCCAAGGAGCTGCACCTCACCGAGCAGGGCGTGCGCCAGCTGCTGTCCAGCGTCTACCGGAAGCTCGGCACCGATGCCGCCGGTCTCGCCGGGTTCCTGGAGGCCCGGCACCGGCCGCACCCCTGACGCGGGCCGGGTCGCCGGCTCCCCGGCCGGTCACACCGGCCTGGTGCGTCCCTCCCAGTACGGGTCCCGCAGCCGCCGCTTGTACAGCTTGCCGTTGGGGTCGCGGGGCATCTCGGCGATGAAGTCGACGGTCTTGGGGCACTTGTAGCCGGCGAGTTGTCCGGCGCAGTGGGCGAGCAGGTCGGCGGCGAGGTCCGGGCCGGGCTCGTGTCCGGGGGCGGGTTCGACGACGGCCTTGACCTCCTCGCCCCAGTCGTCGTGCGGGATGCCGAAGGCGGCGGCGTCGGCGACGGCGGGGTGGGAGAGGAGCACGGACTCGATCTCCGCGGGGTAGATGTTGACCCCGCCCGAGATGATCATGTCGATCTTCCGGTCGCGCAGGAACAGGTAGCCGTCCTCGTCGAGGTAGCCGAGGTCGCCGACGGTGAAGAAGTCGCCGATGCGGTTCTTCTCCGTCTTGGCCCGGTCCTTGTGGTAGGCGAAGCCGCCGGTGTTCATCTTCATGTAGACGGTGCCGAGTTCGCCGGGTGGCAACCGGTTGCCGTCGTCGTCGAAGATCGCGAGCTCGCTGATGGGCCAGGCCTTGCCGACCGTGCCGGGCTTCTTGAGCCAGTCCTCGGCGGTGGCGAAGGCGCCGCCTCCCTCACTGGCCGCGTAGTACTCCTCCACGCTGGGGCCCCACCAGTCGAGCATGGCGCGCTTGACGTGGTCCGGGCAGGGAGCGGCGCCGTGGATGGCGTGCCGCATGGAGGAGACGTCATGGCGTGCGCGCACATCCTCGGGGAGAGCGAGCAGGCGGTGGAACTGGGTCGGGACCATATGGGTGTGGGTGCACTTGTATGTGTCGATCAGGCGGAGCATCTCCTCGGGGATCCACTTGTCCATGAGGACCAGCCGATGGCCTATGTGGAGGGAGGCGCCCGCGAACTGGAGGACGGCCGTGTGGTAGAGCGGCGAGCAGACCAGGTGGACGTTGTCGCCGAAGGGACGGATGCCGAAGATGCCGAGGAAGCCGCCGAGGTAGGCCTCCTCGGGGAGCCTGCCGGGCAGCGGGCGGCGGATGCCGCGGGGGCGGCCCGTGGTACCCGAGGTGTAGTTCATGACCCAGCCGAGTTCACGGTCGGCGGGCGCCGACTCGGGCTGCCCGTCGAGGAGTTCGGCATAGGGGCGGAAGCCCTCGATCTCGCCGACCGCGTACCGGTGGGTGGCCGGGAGGCCTGCCTCGTCGGCGGCGTGGCGGGCGGGGCCGGCGAACCGTTCGTGGGCGAGGAGCACCTTGGCGCCGGAGTCGGCGACGATCCAGGCGATCTCCGGGCCGACGAAGTGATGGTTGACCGGGACGAGGTAGAGGCCGGCCTGGGTGGCGGCAAGGTAGGTGGTGAGGAACTCGGGCCCGTTGGGCAGGACGACCGCGAAGGCGTCGCCGCGCTCCAGGCCCGCGGCCCGGAGTCCGTGGACGAGCTGGTTGACGGCCGCGTGCAGGCGGCCCGCGGTCCATTCCTCGCCGTCGGGTGCGACGAGCACCGGGCGGTCGGGATCGCTCGTGGCCTGGGCCCAGAACCCGGCGGGGGGCGTGCTGGTCACTTGCCGCTCCTTCCGGCGATGCGGTTGACGCGGTCGACGGCCTGTTCGAAGCCCCGGGTGAGGTCGTCGAAGACGGCCTGGACGCTGCGTTCGCTGGTCATACGGCCGACGATCTGGCCCACGGGGGTGCCGAGCAGGGGCTCGACCTCGTACTTCTGGATGCGGGACAGGGCCTCGGCGACGAGCAGGCCCTGGAGGGGCATGGGGAGGGTGCCGGGGCCGTTCGCGTCGTCCCAGGCGTCGGTCCACTCGGTGCGCAGCTGGCGGGCCGGTTTGCCGGTCAGGGCGCGCGAGCGGACGGTGTCGCCGGAGCCGGCGGCGAGCAGTTTGCGGGTCACGGCGGGCGAGGAGAGGTCCGCCTCCGTGACGGTCAGCCACATGGAGCCCAGCCACACTCCCTGAGCGCCGAGACTGAGCGCGGCGGCCACCTGCCGGCCACTGCCGATCCCCCCGGCCGCCAGTACGGGCAGGGGTGCGACGGCGTCGACGACCTCCGGGGTGAGGACCATGGTGGCGATCTCGCCGGTGTGGCCGCCGGCCTCGTAGCCCTGGGCCACCACGATGTCGATGCCCGCGTCCCGGTGCTTGACCGCGTGCCGGGCGCTGCCGGCGAGTGCGGCGACGAGGACGTCCTGGTCGTGGGCGCGGTCGACGACGTCGGCGGGCGGGGAGCCGAGGGCGTTGGCGAGCAGCCGGATCGGGTAGTCGAAGGCGACGTCGAGCTGGCTGCGGGCGACCTGTTCCATCCACCCGGTGATGCGCCAGCCGGACGCCTCCCCCTCGGCCAGTTCGGGCACGCCGTACTTGGCGAGGGTGTCCCGCACGAACTGGCGGTGCCCCTCCGGGATCATCGCCTCGACGTCGGCCTCGGTGACGCCTTCCACCTTCTTGGCGGGCATGACGACGTCGAGCCCGTACGGCTTCCCGTCGACGTGCGCCTCGATCCAGTCGAGGTCGCGTTTGAGGTCGTCGGGGGCGGTGTAGCGGACCGCGCCGAGCACTCCGAACCCGCCGGCCCGGCTGATGGCCGCGGCCACGGCCGGAAACGGCGTGAAGCCGAAGACGGCGTGCTCGACTCCCAGGGTCTTGCTCAGCTCCGTCTGCATGGGCGCAGGATGCCGCAGTCGTGCGACCGACGGAAGAGGTTTTCTGATGCCCCGTCAGTTTCTTTGACCGCGTTCCGGCCCGCGGTCCGCGGTCCGGCCCGCGGTCAGGCGGCCGACTCGTCCAGGACCGCCATCGCCGCGTTGTGCCCCGGCACCCCGCTCACCCCTCCCCCGCGCACCGCGCCCGCCCCGCACAGCAGGACGTTGGGGTGCCGGGTCTCCACGCCCCAGCGGCCCGTGCCGTCCTGGGCGTAGGGCCAGGTCAGGTCGCGGTGGAAGATGTTGCCGCCGGGCAGGCGCAGGTCGCGTTCGAGGTCGAGGGGGGTCTTCGCCTCGATGCAGGGGCGGCCGTCGGCATCGAGGGCCAGGCAGTCGGCGATCGGCTCGGCGAGGTGGGCGTCGAGCTGGGTGAGGGTGGACCTGAGGAGTTCGTCGCGTACGGCGTCGTTGTCGGCGGCGAAGAGCCGGGCCGGGGTGTGCAGGCCGAAGAGGGTGAGCGTCTGGTAGCCGCGTTCGGCCAGGTCACGGCCGAGGATGGTGGGGTCGGTCAGGGAGTGGCAGTAGATCTCGGAGGGCGGGGCGGCGGGCAGCCGGCCGGCCGCCGCCTGGGCGTGGGCGGTGGCGAGTTGCCCGTAGCCCTCGGCGATGTGGAAGGTCCCGGAGAACGCCTCGCGCGGGTCGACGGCGGTGTCGCGCAGCCGGGGCAGCCGCTTGAGCAGCATGTTCACCTTGAGCTGGGCGCCCTCGGCGGGCTCCGGTGCCGGGTCGCCGGTGAGGGCGGCGAGTTCCTGCGGGGACGCGCCCACCAGCACGTGCCGGGCGGCGGCGACGCCCTCCCCGTCCGCGGTGCGGTAGGCGACCTCCGCGGTCCTGCCGTCCGTGTCGATCCGTACCGCCTCGTGGCCGGTGGCGAGCACCGCGCCGGCCGAGCGCGCGGCGGCGGCCAGCGCGTCGGTGAGGGCGCCCATGCCGCCGACCGGTACGTCCCAGGCGCCGGTGCCGCCGCCGATGACGTGGTAGAGGAAGCAGCGGTTCTGGCGCAGCGAGGCGTCGTGGGCGTCGGCGAAGGTGCCGATCAGCGCGTCGGTGAGGACGACCCCGCGCACCAGGTCGTCCGTGAAGTTCTCCTCGATCGCGACCCCGATCGGCTCCTCGAACAGGGCCCGCCAGGCGGCCTCGTCGTCGATGCGGCGGCGGAGCTCGGCACGCGTGGGCAGCGGTTCGGTGAGCGTCGGGAAGACCCGCTCGGCGACCCGGCCGGTCGTGCCGTAGAACCGCTGCCAGGCCTGGTACTCCGCCTTGCCTCCGGTCAGCCGTTCGAAGGCCTCGCGGATCCGCCGCTCGCCGCCGCCGACCAGCAGGCCGGTCGGCCGCCCGTCGCGTTCCACGGGCGTGTACGAGGAGATGGTGCGGCCGCGGACCCGGAAGTCCAGGCCGAGATCGCGGACGATCTTCCTCGGCAGGAGGCTGACCAGGTAGGAGTAGCGGGACAGCCGTGCGTCGACGCCGGCGAAGGGGCGGCTGGAGACCGCGGCGCCGCCGGTGCGGCCGAGTCGCTCCAGGACCAGCACGGTGCGGCCGGCCCGGGCCAGGTAGGCCGCCGCGACGAGGCCGTTGTGGCCGCCGCCGACGATGATGGCGTCGTAGGTGCGGGAGGGTTCCGTGGCAGCGGGCATGGTTCTTCGTAACACACGATGATCTAGGTGGGTAAGAGGCGTGCCGGTTCGCTCCGCGGGGAGGGCCGGTTTTCACGTGCGGGCCGCGCGGGGCGGCCGGTCGCGCGGCGCCTCCCCCCAGCCTTCGGCCGGGGGTACCCCCAGCGCCCCTCCGGGGGCGCGTTGCGGGGCGCGTTTCAGAGTCGGCCTCCGGATGCGCGCTGTTGGCGAAGGGCCGCCACCCTTCGGTACAGCTCCACCGCCTCGGCCCCCCGCCCCAACTGCTCCAGGCAGTGGGCCTCGTCGTTGCGGCTGGCGAGGGTGTCCGGGTGGTCCGGGCCGAGGACCCGCTCCCGGGCGCTGGCCACCCTCCGGTACTCCGTCAGCGCGTCCGCCCAGCGCCCCAGCCACCCGAGGCTCACGGCCACCTCGCGGCGGCTCACCAGCGTGTCGGGGTGGTCCGGGCCGAGCACCCGTTCCCGGATCGCGCACACGTCTCGGGACTCGGCCAGGGCCTCCTCCCAGCGGCCCAGGCGGCCGAGGTTGACGCCGAGGCCGTGGCGGGCGCGCAGGGTCTCGGGGTGGGCGGGGCCCTGGACGCGGGTGCGGTCGTCGATCAGGGTGCGGTACAGGGTGAGCGCGTCGGCGCTGCGGCCCAGGCGGCCCAGGCTGATGCCGACCTCGTAGCGGGCGGCGAGAGTGTCGGGGTGGTCGGCGCCGAGGGCGTGCTCCCGGGCGGCGGCGACCTCGCGGTAGGTCTGCAGGGCCTCGGTCCAGCGACCCAACTGGCCCAGTGCGTAGGCGACTTCGTAGCGGGTGACCAGGGTGTCGGGGTGCAGCGGGCCGAGCACCCGGGCGCGGGCCGCGGCCACGTCGTGGGCCATCCGGTACGAGTCCTCCAGGCGGCCCAGCCTGCTGAGGTTGAAGGCGAGGTTGTGGCGGCAGCGCAGGGTGTCGGGATGATCCGGGCCGGTCAGCCGCTGCCGGGCGGCGAGGACGGCCGTGTACACCTGGTGGGCGTCGAAGTGGCGGCCCAACTGGCCGAGCACGTAGGCCGTTTCCTGCCGGGTGGCGAGGGTGTCGGGGTGGTCGGCCCCGAGGGCGCGCTCCCGGGCGGCGGCGACCTCGGTGTACTCGCGCAGCGCGTCGGCGGGACGGCCGGTGCGGCTGAGGGTGAAGGCGATCTCGTAGCGGCTGGCGAGGGTGTCGGGGTGGTCGGGGCCGAGGAGACGGGTGCGTTCGGCGGCGACGGCACGGTGCACGTCGCCGGCCTCGGCCCAGCGGCCGAGCCGTCCCAGGCGGAGAGCGGCGTTGTGCCGGCCGGCGAGGGCGGCGAGTGTCTCCGGGGAGGGGACGGGGGCGGGGACGGCCGGGAACGGTTCCGGGACGCCGGTGACCGGACGGGCGGTCCACTCTCCGGTGAGGCCGGCGCCGGGATCGGGCGGGGTGGTCCGCAGGGCGGCGCCGGTAGCCTTGTGACCGGTGGTCATGCCCCGGGTCCAGGACGGCAGCCGGGGCTCGCGGGCGCCCGGTTCCGTGGTCCGCGGCCGGGGCCGCGCGGTGACGACGGTGGGGACGTATGCGGGTGTCGTCCGACCCGAGGTGAGACGGCGGCCCAGTTCCCGTGCGTCGTAGGGCCGTTGCTCGGGCCGTTTGGCCAGCAGGTCGAGGACGACCCGCTCGAACCAGCCGGGCAGCTCGGGGCGGTGGCTGCGCGGCGGCGCGGGCGGGGTGTCACGATGGCCGACGAGGATCGCCCAGGCGTCGTCGAGGTCGAACGGCGGTGCGCCGGTGGCGATCTCGTAGAGGACGCAGCCCAGCGAGTACAGGTCGCTGCGCTGGTCGACCTCGGTGCCGCCGATCTGCTCCGGGGACATGTAGTGCGGGGTGCCCATGGCGATGCCGGTGCCGGTCAGCCGGGAGGTGAGGCCGATGTCGTGGCCGAGGCGGGCGATGCCGAAGTCGCAGATCTTCACCGTGCCGTCGGTGAGCCGCATGATGTTGGCCGGCTTCAGGTCCCGGTGCACGATGCCCTGCTGGTGGGTGTAGGCGAGGGCGGCGGCGACCTGCTCGGCGATGTCGACGACGTCGCCGACGGGCAGCGGGTGGTGCCTGTCGTCCTCCAGGAGCTGGCTGAGGTTGCGCCCGTCCAGCAGCTCCATCACCAGGTAGAGGATGCCGTCGTACTCGCCGAAGTCGTGGACGACGGTGACCCCGCGGTGCGAGAGGGCGGCGGCGACTCTCGCCTCGCGCCGGAACCGCTCCCGCAGCACCCGGGTGAACGCCTGGTCGTGGTGCGGGCCCGGCGGTCTGAGGCACTTCACGGCGACCTGCCGGCCGAGTGACTCGTCGCGGGCCCGCCACACCTCGCCCATCCCGCCCCGCCCGATCAGGTCGAGCAGCCGGTACCGCCCCTGGACCAGCCTGCCGTCAGACATCGCGCGCCGTCGCCCCCCGTCGCGGTCCGTGACACCCCCCTGCCCGCCCAGTATGGCTGTCTATCGCCCGACTTTGTACGGTGCGGGGCGTGCGTCCGGGCCGAGCCTCGCCATGGCGCGCAGGATGTGTTTGGGCGGGAGTTGCCAGCGCAGACGTGCGGGAACGCAGCGCAACAGGGTGCCGGTGGCGCGCAGTCGGCGGGTGACGACGGCGGGTCGAGGCGCCGGTCTGCCGTACAGCTCGTGGGCGTACGGCGGCAGAGAGGCGTACGCGAGGCGGGCCACGCGCCGCCACAGTGCTGCGCGCGCCGGTATCAGGAGCGGGTGCGTCGGCGGGCGGAGCAGGAACTCGTCGACCTCGCGGGCGTCGGCGCCGGCGGCGAGCTGCGGTCGCACCTTGTCGAAGTAGGCGGTCAGCTCGGCCTGGTCGCCCGGCACCGTGGCGGGGTCGAGGCCGACCAGGCGGCCGCTGACCCGGTGTTCGGCGATGTAGCGGTCGGCCTGCGCGTCGGTGAGCGGAAAGCCGGAGCGGCGGACGACGTGCAGATAGGAGTCGATCTCGGCGCAGTGCACCCACAGCAGCAGGCCGGGTTCGTCCACGCCGTACCGCTCGCCGGTGTCCGGGTCCGTCGCGCCCAGCATGCTGTGGATCTTCCGGATCCGCGCTCCGGCCCGCTCGGCGGCCTCGGTGGTGCCGTAGGTCGTCGTGCCGACGAAGTTCGCGGTCCGCATCAGCCGGCCCCAGGCGTCACGGCGGAAGTCGGAGTTCGCCATGACACCGCGCACCGCGCGCGGGTGCAGGGCCTGGAGGTAGAGCGCCCGGATGCCGGCCACCCACATCATGGGGTCGCCGTGCATCTGCCAGGTCACGGAGTCGGGTGTGAAGAGCCCCGCGTCACCGTCCGTACCGGCAGGTGGGGCCGGAGCCGTTCGATGTCTCCGCAGCACGATGTCGACCTGCGTTTCTGCCGAGGATGCTCAGCACCGGGTGGAGCTGCCGCCGAGGGGCCCTGACACGTCGGCACGGATGCACGGACCTGCCCGAACCGCCCCACGGCGTCACCCCGACTCCTTCCCCGAGCGCTCCCGGATCACTCCTGTCGGCACCGCCCGGAGTCGGCCGTGCGGCCCTGCCACCGGCCGGGAACCGGGGCACCGGATCAGTCGGCCGCCGCGACCGCGTCCCTGATCAGCCGGTGGGCGGCCGCGTCGGTACGGGCCGCGTCGTGTGTCACCAGGCGGTCCTGACACAGACCGCGCAGTCCGGAGACGAGGAGTGTGGCCGCGGTCCGCGCCTGCTGCGGCGGGTGTCCCAGCCGGACGTAGGCCGCGGCGATGGGCCCGATCATGACCTCGACGGTCTCGGCCGCGACGGCGCCGTACTGCTGCGGATCGGTGGCGGCGAGGCTGAGCAGCTGCAGCAGCATGCGGACCGGACCGGCCTGTTCCCCGACCGTCATCGCGTCCCACAGCGTGTGCGCCGACGCACGCAGTTCCGCGCTGTCGCGAACGCCGTCGAACATGGCGTGCGCGTCGGGGCGGCTGGTGGCCAGCGCCTGGGCCAGCAGGTTCTCGCGGCTGCCGAAGTAGTACAGCAGCATGCGCTTGGTGGTGCCGATCGACTGGGCGAGCGGACTCAGCGACATCTGCGCGACGCCGTGGTGCTGGAGGTGGTGCACCACCTTTTTCAGCAGTTCGGCACGTTTTTCGGCATTGACGGGGCGCGACACGCTTTGACTGTACCGATCGGTACGCGTAAGGTCCAGCAGACATAGATGTTCCGATCGGTACGTTAACGAGATGGCGCCCTGACGATGCCCGGGCGCGGGACAGTCGAGAGAGGCGCCGTGAAACTGTTCGGACCGCGAATACTGCAGGCCGGCCTGCACCGGAGAGGCGGCTTCGGGACCGCCGGGCGTACGGTCGCCCGTGCGCCCCGTGGGCTCGGCGGTACGGCTCGCCGTGGTGGCCGAGGGGTGGTTCTGTGAAGCCCCGGATCGAGCGGGCCGGGGGCGTTTCCGGGGCCCGGGTCGTCGTCGAGACCCTCACGATCCCGGTGCTGCTCTTCCTGGGCCTGCTGTTCTGCTTCCCGCTGGCCTTTCACCAGCCCCAGCCCCACCACGCCAGGATCGCGGTGGCCGATCTCACGCTGGAACGCAAGGTCGACACCGTGCTGCAGCGGGAGCACCCGGCCGGGTTCGACGTCACCGCCGTGGCGGACGCCGGAGACGCCCGCCGGGCGGTGCTGGACCGGGACGCCGTGGCCGGCTTCGCCGCCGACGGCAAACACGCCGTGCTGTACGTGGCCGAGGCCAACGGCTCGGCCCTGGAGCAGGCGCTGGACAAGGGCTTCGGCCGGCTCGCGGCGCACAACCACCAGAAGCTCACCGTCACCGACGTGGCCCCCACGGTCGACAAGGACGGGACCGGCACGACCCTGGTCTACTTCGGGATCGCCTGGAACGTCCCCGGCTACATCCTCGCCACGACCCTGCTGCGGGCGGTGACCTTCACCCGGCGCAGGAAGCTGATCACGATCGCGGGCGCCGCCGGCCTCTTCAGCCTGGTGGGATTCCTCGTCGGCGTCGGACTGGACTTCTTCCCCGACGACCCGGCGGCCCTGGCGATCGCCTTCCTGCTCACGACGGCCGTGGCCACCTTCTCGCTCGGTATGGCACCGTTCGTCCGGCACTTCTTCCCGCTCGCGGGCCTGGGCCTGTACGTCGTGCTGAGCGTTCCGTCCAGCGGCCTGGTCCCCGTCCCGCTGCTGCCTCGGTTCTTCCAGGGTCTGCACGCGGTCATGCCGCTGGGCAACGCGGTAGACGCCCTGAGGGGCGTGATGTACTTCGACGATACGGGGGTGCTGAAACCGGTCCTCGTGCTCTGCGCGTGGATCACCGCGGGAGCGGCGCTGCTCGGCCTGGACGCGTGGCGGCACCACCGCGCAGCCGCGGCGCTGGGGGCCGAGGACGAGCAGGAGGACATTCCCGAGCCGCCGGTGGAGGACCCCTCCGTGGAGGCACCCGTCCCCACCCCGCTGCCGGTCCGCCCGCACCACTTCGGCGAGCTGTTGCCGATGCTGGAGGGCACCGTCCGCGACAGCGAGCAGCAGCCCGTCCGCCACGCCGCGGTGACCGTCATGGACTCCGGCGGTCGGCAGCTGGTGCGGACCACGACGAACGCGCGCGGCGAGTACGCCGTGACCGGCCTGCCCGAGGGGTACATCAGCGTCGTCGCCTCGCACCCCGGACGGGACCCCCTGGTCCACCAGAAGCTGCTGCAGTCGGGTGTTGCCGTCCGGGCCGACTTCACCCTGCATGACCGGCACCAGCGGACACCGGTCGGCGCAGGCGTCGAACATCCCGGTCCCCGGCACGCGAGACATGGATCGTGACCCAGGGATGGTGAGACCGCGGCGACGGTGCCGACCGGCACCGTCCCCGCGGCGGTGGCTCAGAGCGCCGTCGCGCACCAGCGGATACGGCCGGGGCCGTCGCCCTCGTTGCTGGACGTGAGCGAAAAAGGGAATACCGGGTTCCGCAGCTGCCCGGGCCGGAGGGAGACACACATGTCCGACCAGAATCACGCCACGGTGGCGGTCACCGGGGTGACCGGTGCGCTCGGCAGCCGGATCGCGGCCCGGCTCGCCGGCCACGGCGTCCCGCAACTCCTCGTCGGACGCAGTCCCGACCGCATGCCCGACCTGCCGGGCGCCCGGCGACGCGGTCCGGCCGCCTACGCCGACGCCGCGGGCATGCGCAAGGCGCTCGCCGGCGCGTCGACCCTCGTCATGGTCTCCGGACACCGTAACGGCCGCCGGCTGGAGGAACACGCCACCGCGGTCGAGGCCGCGATCGCGGTCGGCGTGAGCCGGGTCCTGTACGTGTCGCTCGTCAGCGCGGCGCCCGCCGCCACCTACCTCAACGCCCGCGACCAGTGGCTGACCGAACAGTTCCTGGCAGGCGCCGGGATCCGCCACACGGTCCTCCGGGCAGGCTTCTACGCGTCGACGCCCGCGGCCCTCGCCGACGCGGAATTCGTCGTGCGCGGCCCCGCGACGACCGGCCGGGCCGCCTTCGTCACCCACGAGGACATCGCGGACGTGATCACGGCCGTAGCCCTCGAGGACGGTCCGCGCTCGGAGTACGACGGCGCGACCCTGGAGATCACCGGGCCCGAGGCGCTGACTCTCGGCGAAGCGGTCACCCGGATCGCCGCGGCGACCGGCCGGCCCTACCGCTACGAACCCGAAACCCTTGAGGAGGCCTTCGCGCGGCGCTGGCGGCTGGGCATGAGCGGGGAACAGATCGAGACCTGGATCTCCTGGTACCAGGCGATCGAGAGGGGCGAGGTCTCCGTGGTCACCGACGTGGTTCCCCGGCTCACCGGCTCACCCGCGACCCCGATCTCGAACGCAGCCTGGTGGCCCGCGCCGAACACCGCGCGGGGAACCGGTGCGTTCGGCGCCGGGCGGAGTTGAGGCGTCCGCCGTCAGGGCGTGCAGGCAGGCTGCAGCGCGAGAACGAGGCCGACCCCGAGGACGAGGGCGATCACGCCCAGGACGATCACTTTCGTCTGATCACTCATCTGCGGCCGTTCATTCCCGGGCAGCCGACCCGAACAACGCCCTTTTCCATCCGGCCAGAATGGCACGGCCCGGAATCGAGGCGCATCGCATGATCTGGTGATCGGTCCCGCCGTTCCTTTTCCTGATACGGCCGCGCACCGCCCGATCACCAGATTGCGCGACGCCCCCTGCCGTTTCTGCGGCGCATAGTGATCCTGTCGGCGTTCGCCGGAGCAAGGAGAAATGACCATGCAGAAACCCGTACGCCGCACAGCGGTCGTGGCTGTTCTTCTCGCAGTCGCCGCAGGTGCTCTCTTCGTTGCCGGCGGTTCCGCGAGTGCCGCCGTTTTCCCCGCGGCCGGGAGAGCGTCGGAAGGGCACTGCGCAAGCCACGCCTACGACCGCTTCGACCGTTTCTACCCCTGGGTCCGGAACCGGCTCACGGAATTCCGGCAGGTCGGCTGAGCCGGCCGAGGAGTCAGGAGTGTGTTGCACGATGAACGCCGGAGACGGTGCCCCGGGCAAGGACGAGGCCGGGCAGACGTTCGAAGAGGGACTGGAGCCCTGGCTTTCGGCGTGGCTCGCGGTCGGCCAGGAGAATCACCTGGCACGGAAGGCGCAGGCATCTCGTTCCGGACCGGGCTCGGTCCGGAACGAGATGCCTGCACGGTGAGTTCGGGGGCTCCTGCGTTTCGCTCGTCCGGGCCGCACCCGTTCTTCACCCGTTCACCGCCGCGGGACCGGTCAGGCGGTGAAGCGATCAGGATCGGCGGCCTTCCAGTCCGTGGCCCAGGACTCCGGCGGCTCGATCAGCAACTGCCCGGGAGCCAGCCATTCGTAGAGCTCCGCGTAGGAGCGGACCGTGACGGGATCCACGCGCCGGCGCAGCATGTCCGGGCGCAGCGCGGCCGGTCCGCTCACGCCCAGCGAGGCGATGATCCTCATGGCGCTGTTCACCGTGGCGGACTGGAAGCGCTGGACCCGGACCGACTTGTCGTCGACGTGCAACGCGCGGGCGCGGCGCGGGTCTTGTGTGGCGACCCCGGCGGGGCAGGTGTTGGTGTGGCAGCTCTGCGCCTGGATGCATCCGATCGCGAACATCATGGCGCGGGCCGCGTTGGTGAAGTCGGCGCCCTGCACCATGCGTTTGACGATGTCGGCTCCGGTGGCCACCTTGCCGCTGGCGCCGATCCTGATCCGGTCCCGCAGGCCCGCGCCGACCAGCGCGTTGTGGACGGTGACGAGCCCTTCGGTCAGGGGGCTGCCCAGATGGTCGGCGAACTCCAACGGGGCGGCTCCGGTGCCGCCCTCGGCTCCGTCGACGATGATGAAGTCCGGCGCGGTGCCCTCCTCGACCATCGCCTTGCACACCGCCAGGAACTCCCGCCGGGAACCCACGCAGAACTTGAAGCCGACCGGCTTGCCCCCGGACAGCTCGCGCATCTCGGCGAGGAACCGGATCAGTTCCCGTGGCGTGCCGAAGACCTCGTGGTAGGGGGGCGAGATGACGGTCCGGCCCTCGGGGACTCCGCGTACCCGGGCTATCTCCGCGGTGACCTTCTCCCCGGGCAGCACCCCTCCGATGCCGGGCTTGGCTCCCTGGGACAGCTTCAGGGACACGCACTTCACGCTGTCGTGAGCGGCCTTGTCCGCGAACTGCGCCCGGTCGAAGCGGCCGTCCGCGGTGCGGCAGCCGAAGTATCCGGTGCCGATCTCCCACACCAGGTCGCCGCCGTGACGCAGGTGGTATTCCGACAGGCCGCCCTCACCGGTGTCGTGTGCGAATCCCCCGAGGGCGGCGCCCCGGTTCAGGGCGAGGACCGCGTTGGCGGACAGCGAACCGAAGCTCATCGCCGAGACGTTGAGCAGTGCCATGTCGTAGGGCTTGGTGCAGTCCGGACCGCCGACGCGGATCCTCGGCTGCTCCGCGTGCACCGGGCGCGGCCTCATCGACGACTCGAAGTACTCGTACCCCTCGGCGTAGACGTTCCGCTCGGTCCCGAACGCCTGCTCGGCCTCCAGGCCCTTGGCGCGCTGATAGACGAGACTGCGCACATCCCTGTCGTAGGGTCGGCCGTCGTAATTGCGCTCGATGAAATACTGCTGCAGCTCCGGCCGGATCGACTCCAGCATGAAGCGCACATGTCCCAGCACCGGGTAGTTGCGCAGCACCGAGTGACGCTTTTGAAGGAGATCGTAGGAACCCACGCCCGCCAGTGCCGCGAAAAGCAGGGCGGCCGGCCACCACCAGGGGGACACGGTCGCTGCGAGAGTTCCGAATGCGACTGCCACGGCACCGATGAATGCAACTGCTGAAATTCTCATCACGGGTGAAACGTACAACCGCCTGAGTCCGCGTCACAATGTCTCATTGATGCGATATGTGGCACATTCGGAGCACGGCCCGGGCGAATTTCTCCATGCCGGATCGGTCCGGCCGCGTCGGCGGTTTCCGCTCTCCGCTCCGGGAATAGGGGGAGTGAATGTCCCGATCCCCGACGGCGCCGTACCTGTGGCGCCGTCGCGACCAGCATCACCCGGGCCCGGGGCGCCGGCATCGCTCGTTCGCGGGATCCCCGGCCCGCGCCCCGCCGCCGCGGGCGTCGCTCAGTCCGCCCCGTCGGCGGTTCAGCCCCGCTCGATCGCCAGCCGGGTCAGTTCGACCCGGGTGTTGATACCGAGCTTGGCGAAGATGTGCTTCATGTGCGTGTTGACGGTGTGCACCGACACGTAGAGCCGATCGGCTATGGCCCGGTTGGTGAGCCCCTCCACGACGAGCGGGATGAGCTTCCGCTCGGACTCGGTCAGGCCCTCCCATCCCGGTGTGCCGCTCGTGTGGTGCCGTGGGGCGGCCGTGCGCACGCCGAAGTGTCTGAGGTTCCGCGTGATCCGCTCGTGATCGCGCAGGGCTCCGGAGGCCGACGCCAGTTCGCCCGCCTCCTCGAGGTGGGAGATCGCCGACGCGGTGTCGCCCGAGGCGGCCAGCAGGCCTGCGAGGTCCTCGCAGACCCCGGCCAGGGCCAGCCTCCTGCCGGTGCTGCGGTAACCGGTGACGGCGGACTCCAGCGCACCCCGGTCGTGGTGGAGCAGTCCGTCCGCATGGGCTCGGACGGCCCCGATGATCCGCTGGCTGTCGTCCTGTCCGGCGAGGGTGCGCAGGGCACCGGACACGGCCCGCGCGACCGGCACGTCCTCGCCGCGCAGTGCCGTGCGCACGATCCAGGGCCAGTGGGACGGCGGCACCGCGAGCAGCTGTGCCGGCTCGGCGTCCGCGAAGCCGGCGTCCAGCGCCGCTGCCGCCGCGGCGTCCCGGCCCTCCGCGTCGGCCAGGCAGGCGCGCGCCAGCGACACCCACGGGCCGAACCGCTGGGTGCTCGTGCCGGATCCGGCTTCGGCGGCGCGGAGATGGTCCCTGGCTCTGGCGAGGTCACCGCGTCGGATCTCCACCAGTGCCAGTACGGAGCGGGCCTGCGGAGTCGGCTGGGTGATCTCCAGCTCCTCGGCCACCATCAGACTGGCCTCGGCCTCCACGGCCGCGTCGTCCAGGGCCCCCTGTTCGAACAGCGCGCAGGCCCGGCTCGCGTGCCAGTGGGGAAGCGACCAGCCCAGGCCCATCGCCTCCGCCTCGCGCTGCCCCTCCCGCAGCACCCGCCCGGTCTCCGCGAGCCGGTCCGTGGCGGTCAGCACCGTGGCCAGCCAGAGCGCGGGAATCCGCGGTGGCCGCAGGTGGAGTACGCCGGTCTGGGTGCCGGAACGCGCCGTGGCCTCCTCGGCGAGTTCGAGGGCGCGCGCGAGCCGCCCTCGGTAGAAGAACGTCTGCGACTGGAACACCATGGCGCTGACGACGACGGCCGGGTCCTCGCTGCGGTAGGAGGCCTCGACCAGTCCGATGTCGGTCTGCTCGGCAGCGGTGATGTCGCCGAGGTAGACGTGGCCGGTGGCCTTGGTCTTCAGCAGCCGGACCCGCAGGTCGGCCGGCAGCCCGGGAAGCGCGAGAGCCTGCTGGAGGTGCGTCATCGCGGCGGCGTCGTCGCCCGTGGCCTGGTGGATCTCGGCGGCCACCAGGCGCAGGCGCGCCTCCTGCAGCGGCTCCAGCCGGTCCGACAGGGTGGCGTCGACCAGGTCGAGCGCCTGGTGCACCCGGCGGGTCCGGCCGAGGTGCTCGGCGGCGTCGGTGAGCAGGGCGATGCGCCGTGGGTCGTGCGGAGGCAGCAGCCCGGCGATCTGCTGGGCGAGGTCCGCGGCCGCGTCGGGGGCCGACGAGGACAGTTCCCGTACCGCGGTGGTCAGCGAGGTCACGGCGTCGTCGTCGACCGGGCCGCCCGACAGGACGACGTGCCAGGCCACCTCGGCCGATCGTGCCCCGATGCCGCGCAGCACGTCGGCGGCCTGCCGGTGCAGGGCTACGCGTACGGCCGGTGCCAGGTTCTCGTGGACGGCCTGCCGCATGAGGTCGTGGCGGAACGCCAGTCGCGGCCCGTCACCGGAGAGCAGACCGGCGTTCAGGGCCGCCTCGACACCCGCCAGCAGGCTGCCCACCTCCCTGCCGAGCATGCGGGCGGCCGTACCGAGGTCGAACTCCCGGCCGAGGACGGACCCCACCTGGAGCAGGCGCACGGCGTCCTCCGGGAGCCGGTCCAGACGCGCGGCGACGCTCCGCCGGAACCCGACGGGGATGCCGTCGTGCAGCAGGCTCGCCACGCCCGCCTCCACCCTGACGGCGTCCGTGTCGACGAAGGCCCGCACCAGTTCGATCGCCAGGAACGGATTGCCCGCGACACCCCGCAGGAGCCCGGCCAGCCCGGGTGACGGCTGCGCGCCGAGGACGTCGGCCGCAATGTGCTGCAACTCCTCCTGCGACAGCGGGCCGAGGGTCAGCCAGCGGGCTCCGAGACGTTCGAGATCCTCCCGCACCCTGGCGACGGTCGGCCGCTCCGCCTCCGGCCGTATCGCCAGCACCCACAGGATCCGCGAAGCCGCCAGTCGCCGGGGCAGGGTGCGCAGCACCAGGAGCGTGGCCGCGTCCGCCCACTGCGCATCGTCCACCAGCACGGCCACCGGGGCGCGCTGGGCACGGTCCTCCAGGGCGTCCGTGATGCTGTCCAGCAGCCACAGCCGCTGGTCGTCGGTGGCCGCGGCGGCTCGTGCGGTGCCGTCGGAGGGCTGCAGGGCCAGCTGCAGGGCCGCGCCGGCGGCGTACTGGTCGAGTTCGTCGGCCCGTACGGACACCACGTCGAACCCGGACCGCCGTGCCATGTCGTCCAGCTCCGCCAGCAGCCGGCTCTTGCCGACGCCGGCCGCGCCTTCCACGACGACGCAGGCACCCCGTCCGCCCCGCACCGTGTCCAGGGCCGCGCGGACGGCCGCCAGCTCGCGGCCCCGTCCCCTGAGGCGCAGGCCGTTCACGGCCCGGTTCCCACGCCCACCGGGCCGGTCACCCGCGGGGTCTGTGCTGCGCATGGGGTCAGCATGCCGCACCGCGACATCGGCCCTCAACGCCCGTCCCTGTGTGCCCGGCGCTTTCACCCGGGTGATTGTCGGTCCGGCGCCGTCCGCTCACCCCGCCGCGCCGCATCCTCCTGGTCGTCCAGATCTCTTGCCCCCGAGAGGAGCACGACGTGCGTACAGGCAAGGAATACCTGGCGGCGCTGAACGACGGCCGCACGGTGTGGGTGGGTGACGAACTCGTCGCCGATGTGTCCACGCACCCCAAGACCAGGGCCTACGCCCGGAGCATCGCGGACTTCTACGACCTGCACCATCGCCCCGACCTCCAGGACGTCATGACGTTCCTGGACGAGGACGGTGTCCGGCGGTCCATGACCTGGTTCCAGCACCGCTCCAAGGAGGACCTGCTGCGCAAGCGGCGCTATCTGGAGACGGTGCAGCGGGAGCTGGGCGGCGGTGCGATACCGCGTACGCCGGATGTCAACAACTACGTCCTGCTGACCTACGTCGACGACCCCGAGCCCTGGAGCAGCCAGTCCGTCGGGACCGACGGGCGGGACCTCACCGGCGGGATCCTCGACTTCTGGAACGTGATGCGGGACGGGGACCTCAACGCGACCCCGGCCTTCGTCGACCCGCAGGCGGACCGCTCGCGCGATTCCGCACAGGCCCAGTCCCCCGCGCTGCGGGTGATCGCCACCTCGGACGAGGGCATCACCGTGCGGGGCGTGAAGTCCATCAGCACCGGCGCGGCCTTCGGGGACTGGATCCACATCGGCGTCTTCTACCGCCCGGGCATCGTGGCGGAGCAGATCATCTACGGGGCCGTGAAGCCCAACACCCCCGGGGTCACCATCATCTGCCGCGAGAGCAACGTCCGCGACGGCGAGGAGGTGGAGCACCCGCTCGCCTCGCAGGGTGACGAGCTGGACAGCATCATCGTGTTCGAGGACGTGCTCATCCCCTGGAACCGGGTCTTCCACATCGGCAACCCCGAGCACGCCTCGCTGTACCCGCAGCGCGTCTTCGACTGGCTGCACTACCACTCCCTGGTGCGCGCCATGGTGAAGGCGGAGCTGATGCTCGGCCTGGCCCTGCTGATCACCGAGCACATCGGCACCTACCAACTGCCGCCGGTCCAGGCCCGGATCGCCCGGTTCGCCGGCTTCCTCCAGACGCTGAAGGCGCACGTGATCGCCTCCGAGGACGACGGGTTCTTCACTCCCGGCGGCATCTACAAGCCGAACGTCCTGATGTTCGACTTCGGGCGGGCCTACTACATCGAGCACATCACCGACCTGACCCACGAACTCGTCGACCTGTCCGGCCGTGCCGCGCTCATCTACCCCACCGAGGGGCAGTGGGATCGGCCCGAGCTGCGGCCGTGGCTGGCGGCGCTGCAGACCGGGCCGGTCGGCAGGCCGCACGACCGGCTGAAGATCAGCCGCGTGATCCGCGACATGTTCCTGTCCGACTGGGGCGACCGCATCAGCACCTTCGAGAACTTCAACGGCACGCCCCTGCTGGCCATCCGGAGCCTCACGATGAAGCGTGCCGAGATGTCCCCCACCGGGACCATGGCGGACCTCGCCCGCAAGGTCTGCGGCATCGAGAGCGTGACCGGCGACGGGGAACCGGAGACCGCGTACCTGGCCCAGGCGGACTACGCCCGGCGACAGGACGGCACGCGCCGGAACGCCCAGTAGCGGGACGCCGGGGCCCGGGTCAGAGCATGCCGCGCTCCCGGGCCCTGGCGACCGCCTCGCTCCGGTCGTGTGCGCCGAGTTTGCGGAAGATCGCCCGTACCTGTGTCTTGACGGTGTTGTGGGACACGTAGAACTCGGAGGCGATCTCACGCAGTGTCAGCGGACCGCACAGGGCGCGGAGCACCCGGCGTTCCCGCAGCGACAGCTCCCGGGACCCGGACCCGACGAGCGCCACGACGGTGTCCTGCGCGACCCGTCCGAGGAGTTCCGTGAGCACTCCCGGTGACTCGCACCGGGCCGCCGCCCGCTCGGCCGTCTCGCGGGCCTCCCGTGCGGCGGCCGTGTCGTGCCGCGCAGCGGCAAGCCGTGCCCGTGTGACGTGGTACCAGGCGTGCATCTGGGGTTCGCCGCCGGTCCTGGACGAGTCGGCCAGCGCCGCTCCCGCCTCGGCCAGGGTCCGCTCGGCCTCGTCGGCCCGCCCCTCCTCGAGGAGCAGGCCGGCCCTGCCGATGTAGGCGGGCGCGGCGACGAAGTGCCGCTCCAGCCCGGCCGTCCCGGCCGCGTCCAGGGCCGCGTCGCTCAGCATGCGCGCCGGCTCGTGGCGTCCGGCCAGCAGGGCGCACAGCGCCCGCAGCCCCAGCGTGCGGACGAGCGTCAGGCCGTGCCCGGCGACATGCGCGTCGCGGGTCGCCTCGCCGAGCAGCGCCTCGGCCTCCTCGTACCGGGAGGTCCACAGCAGAGCGGTACCGCGGGCCGTACAGGCCAGAGCGCGCCAGGACGTCAGCGGGACGGTGCCGGCGAAGGCGGTTTCGGCGAGCCGGTCGCCGGTCAGGATCTGCCCCTGCAGCCAGCAGGCCACCGCCCGGGCGACGGCTGCCGCGTCGGACACCGTGCTTCCTTCCCCGACGGTCTGCGCTCCCGGCTCCCTGAGCCGGACCACGTCGAGCCAGCGCCGGGCCGTCTCCGGAGCGCCCTCCGAGAGGGCCGCCATCGCCGCCACGACGCACAGTCTCGTGTCCGCGGCGACCGTGCGGCGCGGCAGGAGCTCCAGCCAGTGCGCGACCTCACCGCTGCGGCCCGCCGAGATCGCCTTCTCCCAGTCGCGGAGTACCGACCCGACGGCGGCGGCCTCGTCGCCGCCCCGCACCCAGTGCCGGACGGCCGCGGTGGTGCCGCCGTGCCGTGCGTACCACCGGGCCGCCGTCCGGTGCATCGACGCGACGGTCTCCCGCCCCTCGGCTCCGAGCAGGTCGAAGAGCAGCGCGGACAGTGCGGGATGGCGCCGGTACGCCGAGGGTTCGGCGGCCACCGGGACCAGCAGCTGGACGGTCCGCGCGAGCTCGCGCAGCAGTACGCCCGCCCGGTCCCCGGCGAGGGCCCGGCACGGCCCGGCACTCAGCTCGTCGAGCACACTGGTGCGCAGGAGGAACTCGCGCTGCTCGGTGGTGAGCCGGTGCAGTACCTCGGTGGCCAGGTACTCGGTGACCGCTCGCCCGCCGCGGGCCAGGTCGGCGGCCGTACCGGCGGTGCCCGACGGGCGAGCGAGGGTACGGCCCATGACGCACAGCGCCGCCGCCCACCCCTCCGTGCTCCGGTACACCGCGCTCGACGTCTCCGCGTCCGGAGCGGCCCCGAGCAGCTCGGTGAGCACGGCCTCGGCCTCCTCCGGAGTGAAGGCCAGGTCCTCCCGGTCCAGTTCGGCGACCGCGCCCCGGGCGCGCAGGGCGGGTACGGGCCCGCCCGGAACGTGACGCGTCGACAGGACGACACGGAAGCCCTGCGGAAGCCTGGTCAGGAAGTCGGAGAGGCTGCGGACCGCGTCGGCGTCCGTGATCGACTCCACCCCGTCGAGGATCAGCGTGAGCGGGCCCTGGCCGTGCAGTCCGCTCACGAGGTCCGGCAGGATCTCCTCGGGCCACGCGTCGAGCGTCCACGCGCCGCTGTGGGGGCGGACGGGCAGTTCCGGCCGTACGTGCCGCAGCGCCCGCAGGATGCCCGCCCAGAGCCGGCCCGGGGCGTTGTCGTACGCGTCCAGGCTGAGCCAGGCGCACCCGCCGCGGGCTGCGGGGCGCTGCGCCCACTCGCTCAGGAGCACCGTCTTCCCGGCACCGGCGGGTGCGGAGACCACCACGACGGGCTCGGTCGACGCGTCCAGCCGGCGCAGCAGCCGGGGCCGGGTCAGCAGGTGCGGGGGCTGGTCGGCGGGTCGCAGCTTGAAGGTCGGCACGGAGCTGGTCATGGCACCTTCGATGGGGTCGTCGGAACGAGTGCGGCCCCGGCGTCCGCGGCTCGCCTGCGCGAGCCGGACGCCGGGGGCCGGGGGCCGTGGTGGGCCGGGGGTCACGGCAGCCTTCGCCGGGCCGCCGACGTCAGCAGTGGGGCCTGAGCGCGCCGAAGTCTCCGCCGAAGTGGAGCAGCGGCCGGCCTTCCACGCGGTGCTCGAAGTGGCGGACGTCGCCCACGAATATGGTGTGGTCGCCACCGGGCAGCGCCGCGGAGACGTCGCACACGACAGCCGCGATGGCGTCCTTCAGCACCGGCACGCCGTGGTCGTCGAGGGTCTCCACGCCGGCGAACTTGTCCACCTTGGAAACGGCGAAGTTCCGTGCGAGGTGTTCGCTGTCCTCGCCCAGGACGTTGACGGCGAAGCGGCCGTGCTCGGCGATCGCGGTCCGCGTGTACAGCTGGTTGCCGATGCACACGATCAGCTGGAGCGGCTCCAGGGACAGCGCGGCGACGGCGCTCGCCGTCATGCCGATGGGCGTGCTGCCCGCGCATGTGGTGATCACGCTGACTCCCGTGGCGAGCCGGCTCATCGTGGTTCGGAACCCGAAGACGACATCAACGGTTTCACTCATCTGAGGACCTCCGTGAGGGCGGGGCCGGACCCCGCGGTGTGATGAAGTGTTCGACGCCGGTCGTCCGCACGGACGAGCGGCTCTCGGCGTGGTGGGGCGGTGGGGGTCAGTCCGTGACGTGGGGTTCGAGGACGAAGGTGCGGCGCAGCAGGGTGTACGGCGCCTCGGTCGCTCCCCCGCGGGGCCCGGTGCCGGCCGCGTACGTGTCGTAGCGCTCGACCAGGGACTCCCTGACGCCGAAGACCGGATCGGTGTCCAGGTAGGGGTCGTCCGAGGGGAACAGCATGGTCGTCACGCGCTGGAACCCCGGCGCCTCGATCAGCAGGTGCACATGGGCGGGACGCATCAGCGACCTGCCGGTCGCGCTCATGAGTTCGCCGACCGGGCCGTCGCCGGGTATCGGGTAGCTGGACGGGCGGATGGAACGGAAGCCGAAGTTCCCGGCGTCGTCGGTACGGAACAGCGCGCGCATGGCCGGCTCGTCCAGACCGGGTACCTCCATGTCGTAGTGGCCGTCCGAGTCGCTGTGCCAGACGTCCACCGCGGCGTCGGCCACCGGCGCTCCCTCGTGGTCCACGACCTGTCCCTCGAAGAACAGCGGGGTACCGGGCAGCCCCCCGGAGATGTCGGCGGATGCGGCCTGCCGGGGCCTGTCCTCCCTGAAGTACGGGCCCAGCACGCTGTTCTCCGTGGCCTCGCCGGAGCGTCGGTTGGTCAGGTTGTCGACCAGCATGGTGACGCCCAGCACGTCGGAGAGCAGGATGAACTCCTGCCGCGTCGGGGAACACGTCTGCCCGGTACGCGTCAGGAAGTCGACTCCGCGGGCCCATTCGTCCTCCGTCAGGCCGACGTCGCGGACGAAGGCGTGCAGGTGCCGCACCAGTGACTCCAGGATCTCGGCGACGCGGGGGTCCTTGGTCTCCCGCATGGTCGAGATCACGGCCTCGGTGATGGTGTCGCTGGTCAGATCACGCATGACGCGCTCCCGTGCTGGTTGAGTTGTGGGTCGCGGACTCGCTCGGGCGAGGTCCGTCGCCGGGTGAGGTGCGCGGCCGCCGCCCTGCCCAGGCATCGGTCAGGAGGGCGTGTACCGCGGCCCGTTCGACCGGCCGCGGGTTCCAGTAGCCGTCGCGCACGATGAGTTCTGCCGCCTGCTCGATGCCCGACTCCGGCATGCCGAGGTCCCGCAGTGCCCCGGGGGCGCCGAGCCGTCGCGCGAAGTCGAAGAGACCGCTCGCCGCGTCGGGCGCCGACAGCGCACCCGCGATGCGTGCCATGGCCTCGGGGGCCGCCGCCGCGTTGTGGGCGACCACGTGCGGCAGGACGACCGCGTGGGTCTCGGCGTGCGGGAGGCCGAACGTGCCGCCCAGCACATGGCACACCTTGTGGTGCAGGGCCATGCCCACCGTGCCCAGGCACGTGCCCGCCAGCCACGCCCCGTACAGGGCATCGGCCCGGGCCTCGCCGTCGTCCGGACGCTGTGCGACGACCGGGAGGGACCGGGTGAGGGATTCGAGCGCCTCACCGGCCATCAGGAAGGCGAGCGGGTCCCGGTCCTGTGCATAGAGGGCCTCCACGGCGTGCGCCATCGCGTTGATGCCGCTGACCACCGATGCCGCCGCGGGAAACGTGAGCGTCAGGTCGACGTCGTAGACCACGGTCCTCGGCAGCACTTGCGGCAGCCGGCGGGTCGTCTTCCGGCGCCCCTCGGTCTCGCCGAGGATCGGCGTCATCTCCGAGCCGGCGTAGGTGGTGGGCAGCGCCAGCTGCGGCATCCCGGTCCGCAGGGCGATCGCCTTGCCGAGGCCGATGGTCGAGCCACCGCCGACGGCGAGGACCGAGTCCGCTCCCACCGTCCGGGCGTACGCGACCGCCTTCTCCGTGACCTCGACGGGGGTGTGCGGAGCGGCTTCCGTGAAGGTGCCCACCGCCGCCCCACCCAGGACGTCGTGCACCTCCGCCGCCTGGCCCACCTGACCGGGTGCGCTCAGGACGAGCACCCGACGGCATCCGAGAGCGTCGGCCTCTTCGGGGATACGGCTGCGCGTACCGCTGCCGAAGACCACCTTGGTGATCTGCCCCCGATGCACGAATGTCTTCATGAATTTCCCCAGTCCCGCCGTCTGCGTGGAAGCAAGACTCTCGGCGGCCCGGACGACCGGGGTCAACGGAATCCGCTGGGGATAACCGGTGCCGGCCGCGAAATACCGTGTTCGCGGGACTGGCGCCGTGTACGGGCCCCGGATCCCCACGGATATCGCCAATCTGCGGGATGGCGAACCGCGTCACGGCCTCGGACCGTGGACCCAGGTCTCGGTAGGGCCGGATGCGGATGGGGCGGACAGACCGGCGGCGGAGAACGCTCCGCGACGGACACGGAATTCACGCGAGCGTCTGGGGATCACAGGAACATGGACAAATTGATCACTTCGGCCGCGGAGGCGGTGGCTGATGTGCCGGACGGTGCGTCGCTGGCGGTGGGTGGGTTCGGTCTGAGCGGTGTGCCGAACGTGTTGATCGGGGCG